>CAZCRA010000039.1:0-28138 GCA_964500945.1 uncultured Verrucomicrobiales bacterium
CGTCCAGCGGACGGTAGCCTTTCGGACGGGCCGGGTGGTCTGCGGGCCGGTCGACGGCGCAGAAGGTGGTGAAACGGAAGCCGCCCAGCTTCGCGGCATGGTTTTCTCGCCGCCGCATGAATTCGCGGCCAGCGCCCTGACCCCGGAATTCGGGCAGGATCACGGATTCGCCGAGATAGAAGACGGTTTCGAGGTCGAAACCCGCCTCGCGGAACGGAGCCTGGAATTCGGGGTCTTCGTCGGTCATGGGCAGGCAGGTCGTGGCACCGACGATTTGTCCGGCGGATTCCAGGAGCACGACGAGGCTTCGTGGCGAGCGGACGTAGACGCTCAGGTAGTCGCGCTCGTAGTCGAGATCGCCGTCGTAGAGGTAGGGAAATTCGCGGAAGACGGCGATGCGCAGGCGCCCCAGGGCGTCGAGAAAAGGGGCGACCGCCTCTCCCCGGAGCTCCCTGAAGGTGAGCGCGGTGTTTTGAGACATCAAGGGCTGAGCCTTTTCTCTGAGAAATTGGACGGGGTCAATCCTGCTCGAAGCAAGCCCTGAGGAAATTCAGGACCGTTTCCCGCTCTTCCGCCGTGGTTTTCCAACCATGGCCGGCGCCTTCCATCACGAAAAGGGTGGCTTCCACGTCCGCTTTCTTTGCGGCTTCCACGAGGTGTTCGGACTGCCGAATGTGGACGACTTTGTCCTGGTCGCCGTGGACGACGAGGAAGGGTGGGTCATCGGCACTCAGGTGGGTGACCGGACTGGCGAGGCGGGCGGTGGCCTCGTTCTCGCGAACCGGACCGCCGAGCAGGAGGTTGACGGCTCCGTTTGGATCGTCGGTTTTTTCTGGTTGATGCTTCGAGCGAAGGATGAAGTCCGAGGGACCAAAGTAAGGCATGGCGCCCTGAACGCGGGAGGACTGGTCCAGGTTTCCACCCGTCTCGCCTTCGAGTTCGGCGACGTCACCGCTGGTGCCCATCAACGCGGCGAGGTGACCTCCGGCCGAGGTGCCTGCGACCACCACACGCGCCGGGTCATAGCCGAATTTCTCGGCATGGGTCGGCACTCGGAGCCAGCGGAGAGCTCCTTTGCAATCGTGGATTTGCGCTGGAAAAACCGCTTCGTGACTGAGCCGGTAATCGATGCTGGCGACCGCGTAGCCGTGCCGGGCCAGCCAGGACAATCTCGCCCGCGTGCGATCACCGGCCCGCCAGCCGCCGCCATGAATGAACAGAACCAGCGGGGGCTTCTCGACGCCACGAGGCAGGTGGAAGTCGATCATCAGCGGCTCGTCGGATCCCTGGACCTTTTCGGCGTAAACGACGTTGGGACGGACGTCGATTTCGAAAGGGGCGGCTAGAAGAGGCGGGGTGAGGCTAAAGGAGAGGGCGGTGAGCAGAGCGAGAGCTGGGGGTTGCATGGGCGTGACGATAGCATGCGGGGGGGCGCGGTTGTCAACGTCTGTGGGAGGTGGCGGGCTGGGCTGGCATCGGGTAGGGTGGGCGGAGCATCGACGAGCGGAATTCGCGCGAGAGCCAGAAGCAATCGTCTCCGGAGGCGTCATCGTAACTGCTGGCGTTGCAGGAACGCCTAAGGGGAGGATTCTCCCCACACCGATGAGTGGAGCGAAGTCAGGAAACCCTCGGGGGTTTGCACCGGGATCTCAGCGCTTGCAAAGTCTTTCACATTTCGAGTGATTAGAACATCGCAAGCGAGCGCTTCGGCCACAACCAGTTGGAGCGCATCTTCCGTGTCCGCTAGCCCTTTCTGCAACGCTAGCCGGGCCAGTGGCGTCGAAGCTGGCCCGACATCGACCTGCTCAAGCAGATCCAGCAGGAATGCATTTGCGGTGGCTCCGTCGGAGGCTTTGGCCAGCAGGTAAAAAAGGGTTCCCAACGTGTGCCACGCGATGGAGCCGTGATGAGCTTGCTCGCCGCAGATCTCCAAAACCTTTTCGCTCGCTCGATGACCCGGGCGCTGCAATGGCACATCAAGCAGGACATTAATGTCCAAGAAAATCCGCACGGCGCTACTTTACGTGCTTCTCCAAAAGATGAGCCAAGCGACTATCTCCATCGGTCTCCGGAGTCTTGAATTTGCCGGCCCATTTCTTGACGAAATCCCGGGCGGGCAACCCGGATGAGCGGCTCAGCGGCTTCCTGGTCACGGACAAAGTGACCATCCCGCCAGCGATTTCATCGACGAAAACGGCATCGCCAGGCTTCAGACCGAGAGATTGGAGGGTTGAGGATGAGGGAACCTTGGAAAGCGAGTTCATGTCGAGTGACTATGACCCTAGGGTAGCAGGTTTACCACGGAAGCCAACTTCTCGAAGCCTGCTGCAGTTGGAGCCGCGGTTGTCAACGCCGGGGAGGTGGCGGGCTGGGCTGGCATCGGGTAGGGTGGGTTCGATGCGTGAGTTTGCTGGTGGATGGGAGTCGGCCTTTCCCGAAATGGGGGCTTGGTTGGGGCAAGCCTTGCATGCGGCGGAGCTCGATCACGCGGCGTTTCTCCGGCCGTTGCGCCGCTGTTCCCTCGACCGGTGCGCCGGGACGTGCTGCCACGATGGGGTTTCGCTGAATGCCGATGAGGCCGCTTGGATTCGGGATTGGCTGGTGGAAGGGGAGTCCACCATGGTGGAAAGGTCTACCGAAGCGCTGGTGCCCAAGACGGACGGCTCGGGATGGAAGACGGCGGTCCAGCCGAGAACCATGCGGGCAAGGGCGGAGGCTTATCCCGTGCATTTTCCCGAGACGGCGTGCGTGTTTCTCGATGAGGCAGCGCGCTGCCGGCTGCAGCTGTGGAGTGAGGCAGCGGGGCGGCATCCGTGGTTTGCCAAACCTTTCACGTGCTGGATGCACCCGATCGCGCTGGAGGCCGGGCCTCCTCCGGTGCTAACGATTCACACGGCTTCGAACGATCCCCAGGCTGCCGAAGGGTATCCGGGCTTCGCGTCCAGCACCCACTGCGGACGTCTCTGTGAGGACCGGAGCTTGGCCGAGCCGGCCTACCGGGTCTTGGAGCGGGAGCTGAGCCTGCTGGGCCGACTTGGAGGCCGCCGGTTTTTGGAGGAATTGGAACGGTTTGGTGGTTCATGCGGCGATTCATTGGACGAGACCGGGGCGGGGGAAGTAGGTTCTCCTGCATGAACGGGCGGCTGACTTTAGGGATGGCTTTGCTGGTTTGCCTGGCCGTCGGGACGGTGGAGGCGCGCGGGATCCCGAGGAAGGCCGGGGTGGGGGACCGGTTCGAAGTCACGGGCGGACCCCGGCAATTTCGCACGCCGCATTTTGAGTTCGAGACCGCTCGCGACGTCACGCGAGGATTCGTGAAAGAGGCGTCGCTGGCCTTTGAAGGCACGCGCGCAGCGTTGATGGCGCTTCCCCTGCCGATCGATCCGGAGCCGCCGGGCGATCTGACTCATTTCCAATGCCGGATCCTGGAGGGGCCCGCGTTTCGAGCTGCTCTGCCCTCGGAGCTTCAGCGAACCCGTTCCGCTCCGGGGTCGAAGCGGATGGTGGCTGGGGTTTATCTGCCGGCATCACAAGAAGTGCTGGTGCCGTTTGAGTCATTGGGCGCGACGGAGCGGGGCGACCGGATGAATCTCCGTCGATTCAGCGACACCTCGACGCTGATTCACGAGATCACGCACCAACTGATGCACGACTGGCTGCCGGTGACGCCGGTCTGGGTGGTCGAAGGGCTGGCGGAATACATGGCCGCCGTGCCGTTCGACCGGGGCGAATTTACGTTTTGGCGCTCATTCAGCGGGTTGAAACGGCATCTCAGGGATCGCTATGGTCAGGCGAGGCTGCATCTCATTCATCCCGCCGACTTGATGCGCGACCGACCGGAAGACTGGACTTGGTCACAAGAAGAATATCTGGCGGCGCTGCTGATGGTCTACTACTTTCTGCACCTCGATGGGGAGGGGCAAGGCGAGGCTCTCGGCGCCTACCTCCGTCTCCTCGACGAAGCGAGGGATGAGACGTCGGACTTCGTGGCACGGCACAACCAGGCGGTGATGGATTTCCGGAAGGAGGTCGAGGCCTACAACCGGGCGGTGGCAGGATACAACGATGCGCTTCAGTCCTTTCGTCGCGAGGTGCTGGCCTTTGAGAGTCGCCGCCAACTTTTGGGCGAAGCCGCCGCGGATCTCGAACCCCCGGCGCCGCCGGTGCCTCCAGCGCGGCCCGAACCGCCCGGGATTCTGTCGGAACACCGCGGCGGGGGCGATATCGATCTCTATGCGATCGCGACCAGGCGCGGATTGCCGGCGCTTCTGCGGGGACGGGATTTTGACGAGTTCGGGCGGGATTTTACCGCCGCTTACCATCGTCGCGATTTACCGGTCAGCCTGCGCTTGCGCCGGCCGTGATGAGGTCAAGGGAGGGCTCGAGGTTCCGCGAAGGGGAGGGCTGGTGACGGGAGGTCGCGGTCGATTTCGTCCAGGCGATAGCCAAAGCCGGGGCCGGCCAGCGTGTCGAGGTCGAGGTGTCCGTGGCGGCGCTGATAGAGTCCGGGGTGGACGGCGGCTTCCGGCAGGGAAGCGTCGGGGTAGAACTGCATGGCGTTGGATTCGACGCCCATGATCGTTCCAGCATGGGCGGCGAGGAGGACGTGAGGGATTTGCGCCAGCATGGGATTCGTGAGGTCTTGGACCATCAACGCCATCCCATGGGCTTTGGCCCAGCAGAGGCTGAGCAGGGCACCGGTTTGGGTTTTGCAGGTTTTGAGGGCCACGCCATTCCAGCCCAACTCCCGCCCGGTTCGAACAAAGCGCCAATCGTGGGCGCTCTCGTCCATGAACAACGGTTTGCGGGCGCTGACGCTGTGCACGTCGAGGCGGTGAGAGTCCAGATCGTAAGGGAAAGGTTGCTCGACGTAGAGCAGCGACTGGAAGGTCAGTGGATCCTCGTCGCGCAGCCGGTCCAAGATGCCGTTGACGTAGCTGGGGTCCTCCACGGCGCAGTTGAAGTCGGCGGTCAGCCAGAGGACGCCTTCTTCTCGACCCAGGGCACCGATTCGGCGCATGCGGTCGAAATCCCAGCCGGCGTCGTTTCCGCGCAGTTTGATCTTGAGGCACTTCAATCCGTCCTGGCGGATCCAGTCGCGGAGGAAGAACGGGTGGCCGTCGCAGGGACTCCGGTCGCTGCCTTCATCGCCCGGTTCCAGAGGGTCGAGTCCTCCGGCCAAGTGCCAGACCGGGATCCGGGTGACGGGTTTCTGGAGGAAATCGGCGGGGAACCGGCCGGCGAACGAGACCTGGGTGCCAGGTGCTGGATCGAGGTAGTGGGACAGGTCGAACCGGAGGTCTTCGGCAGAGTAGGTTTCGTAAATGGGGCGTCCCGCGAGGCGTCCACAGGCGTCGTGAAGCGCGATGTCGAATGGCGAAAAGCAAAGCAGAGCCGCGAGGTGAGGCACTTCGCCGGGGCCGGAGCGGTTGCGGTTGAATTCGCGCCGCGCGGGTTCGAGTTCCGAAGAGAGGAACGCGTGCCCGACTTCGAGGGCGTGACCCGTTTCCGGAAAGGCGCGGAATCGTTTCGCCAGGTCGAGGCTGAACGCGCGGAGAGCCTCTTCCCTTTCGGAGTAATCGATGGAAGCGGGCCACACCCACCCGGCGGAAAGCGGCGTTTCGCCCCAGCCCACGGCCGTTTTGCCTTCGGAATCACCAACCTGGACGGCGGCCCGTGCGCAGGTCACGCGGGTGAGGGTCTGATCGCCGAATTTCAGCGGGATCCGCATCGCGACGGGCAGGAAATGGAGGCTGACGTCGACGACTTGGAGCGAGAGCGGCATGGACGACGGAAGGCGGAAAGGCGCCGCGGGTCAAGCATGTGGGCGGCGGGACGTAAGCGGCGCTTGACGAGGGCCGTGTCCGGGAGAGGGTGCGGGGCTCATGTCCGCCGAAAGCACTGTTTTGAAACTCGGTTTGCCGAAGGGAAGTCTTCAGGACGCCACGATGCGGTTGTTCGAGAAGGCCGGGTTCAACGTCTACCTCTCGAGCCGATCCTACAAACCGAGTGTGGATGATCCGAACCTGATGCTTCGGCTGCTTCGCGCGCAGGAGATCGGCCGGTATGTGGACCACGGTTTTCTGGATTGCGGCATTACGGGCAAGGATTGGATCGCCGAAAATGGCGTGGATTTGAAGGTGCTGGCGGATTTGCCCTACAGCAAGGCCACCTCGAACCCGACTCGCTGGGTGCTGGTGGTGCCCGAGGAGTCGCCGATTCAAAGGGTGGAAGACTTGGCGGGGAAACGGATTGCGACCGAGGCGGTGGGATTGACGAAACGGTATCTGGCGGAGAAAGGGGTCGATGCGGAAGTGGAGTTCAGCTGGGGAGCGACGGAGGTGAAGGTGCCGGAGTTGGTGGATGCGATCGTGGACATCACGGAGACGGGATCCTCGCTGCGGGCGAACAAACTTCGGATCGTGGACGAGATCATGCATTCCTATCCGCAGTTCGTGGCGAGCGAGGAGGCTTGGCTGGACGAAGGGAAGCGGGCGAAGATGGAACAGGTGGTGCTTCTGTTGAAATCGGCGTTGAACGCGCGGGACAAGGTGGGGCTGAAGATGAATGTTCCCGAAAAGAGCTTGCAAAATCTGATCGATTCCCTACCGTCCCTGCGCCGTCCGACCGTCGCCAACCTCGCTGAAGAGGGGTGGGTTGCCGTGGAAACGGTGATCGACGAGGCCGTGGTCCGCGAAATCATCCCTCAGCTGTCGCAGCTAGGGGCTGAAGGGATCATCGAATACCCGCTCAACAAGGTGATCCTTTGAGCGGGGTTCTTTGGGGCGAGGAACTCCGAGGGCTTGTGGGCCACATGGGCGAGGCGGAATTGAAAAGGTATTGAGATGGGATCGTTAAAAAAGCGTCGAAAAACGAAAATCAACAAGCACAAGCGGCGGAAACGCATGAAAGCGAACCGCCACAAGAAGCGCTTGCGTTACAAGTCCTGATCAGTAGGCTTCCGGGTTATGAGGATTTACCCGGACCGGAAAGGGACGTTGGGTGGCCGGGCTTTGGCGTCGTGGGGTGCTGAGCGAGGTGCTCGCGTTCTTTTGCGGTCTTCGGCGGTGGATAGCTGGAGGCAGATTGGTCGACTGAAAGTGACGGGTGTCCTGGTGTTTTTCGGGCTGTTTGCGGCCGGGATGAGTTCGAGCGCCGTCGGGGCGGGGGACACAACGGACCCGATCGACCGTTCCGGGGGGCTTTTCAGTCTTGGGGTTTCGGCTTCGGATGAGCAGATGGAGTTGAGCCAGAAGGCGCAACGCCGGGCTCAATCGCTTTCCCATTACTACCGTGGCTTGATGAAGGAGCGGGCGGGCCGGGTCGATGAAGCGCTCGAAGCTTTTGAAAAGGCGCTGGAATTCAATCCGCAGAATTTGCGCTTGGCCGGTCGGGCTTCGGAATTGGCGGGACAATTCAGCTACACGGCGCGCGGGCTGAGTATCCTTGAAGAGACGCTCCGCCTAAATGAGGACGATCCGGACGCCTACATCATTCTTTCCGAGTATCTCTCCACCTATAACGACAACCGGCGGGATTTCATCGAGAGATCCGTGTCGGTCATGGAACAAGCTGCCACGCGTTTTCCGAGGGCGCCGCAGGTGTATGAGCGCCTGGTTTCGCTTTATTTGATGGGGAAAGACTCGTTCCGGGCACGCGAGACGCTGGACCGTGCTGCGGAGCAAGATTCGAAAGATCCGGAGTATTGGCTGGAGATCGGACGGATTGCTGCACGGGTTTATCCGGTTCGTGAGGGCGACGTTGCGCCGCAACTGAACGCCTTCTATGAGAAAGCCTACCAGTTCGGGCAGGACAATGTGGACATCGCGGTGAGGGTTGCCGATTTTTACCGGGTCACACGGCAACTGGAGCTGGCGCGGGATCGATACGCAGAGATCGTCCGGCGTTTTCCGGGGCAGCTGGATGTCCGGCGGAAACTGGCGGGTGTCTACTCGCTTCTGAACGAGGAGGACAAGGTCCTGGAGACGCTGGTCGAGTTGGAGCGGATCAACCCGCACGATTTGGACACCCAGAAGTTCATCGCGGGGATGTATCTCCGGCAAAACAACTTCGAGAATTCCATCAGGCATTACCTGAAAGCGTTCAAGATTTCCAAGGGGACGTCGGAGGAGTATCAGCGGGTGGGCTGGATGCTCCGCTGGGAGGATCGGGCGCAGGAAGCCATCGAACTTCTCGAACAGGCGATTTTCCACTACCCGGACGACGTGAAGTTGATGATCGAGTTGGCCATTAGTTTCAACGCAGCGGAACGCTACGAGGAAGCCTTCGACGGGTTTGTGAAGGCAGAGCGGATCTCTGAAAAGCTGCGTCCGGACTTGTTGGATGACGCCTTTTACTTTTCGTTCGGGGCGGCAGCGGAACGGAAAAAGCTGTTCGACAAAGCCGCGGATCTGTTCCGGAAATCGATCGAACTCGCGCCAATCGAAAGCGAACCTCACCGCGCGGCGGCTCCCTACAATTACCTCGGCTACATGTGGTTGGAGCAGGACAAAAATATCGAGGAAGCAGGTCAGCTCATCATCCGGGCAAATGACCTGGTCCCTGACTCAGGCGCTTACGTGGACAGCCTGGGCTGGTATTATTTCAAAATCGAAAAGTATCCGGAAGCGCTCGAGACCTTGCTGCGGGCGGAACAGTTGCTGAAGGAGGACGACGAAGGCGAGGACGCGGTGGTTCTCGACCACATCGCCCAAGCCTATTTCCAGCTTGGGCATCGCGACAAGGCGTTGGAGTATGCGAGGCGTGTGATCAAGCTGGAGCCGGAGAATGAAGAATACCAGGGCCGGCTGAAACACTTCACCGAGGCCGAACTTCCACAAGAACCCGTGCCGCTCGATTTTCTGGACCAGAGCGAAGAGCCTTCGGCATCCGGCGAGAGGCGCGACGAGGCCTGACGAGGTTCCGGTTCCAGGCCATACAGACGCCGCGTCGCGTGTGGGCGGAGGTTCACTGTCGTCAGCCGCGTCTGGTGGGGGCGTGGAGCGTTTGGGCGGGGCTTACCAGTGATGGAGACTCGGAGCCCTTTCAGGCCGAGAGGGCTCGCAACTTTCTGGCTTGTGCGGGAGAGAAAAGGGCTTGAGTGGAACCTCTGCGGCGTCTTTGGATTTCAACGCTGACGTAAGCAAAATGCGTAAGGAATCCGGATCGAAGGACCGGATGCATTTTGATCGAATAAATTGATGAATCGACGCTTGTGAAATTTTTCACAAGCCGTATAGATGGAGCGCCAATGGGAAACTTCTTTCCACGCTGGACAAACTTCCTTCCTTTCAAGATCGCGGTTGCTCTAGGAGTAATTGGCGTGGGGGTGGTTGCGGGAATTACGGCTTACTGGACTCCGGCCTACAGCCGGGTGCAGTATACGCCGGATCAACCGATCCCTTTTGACCACAGCCTTCATGCCGGGCAACTGGGGATGGACTGCCGTTACTGCCATAGTCATGTGGAGAGAGCGAGCCACTCGAACATTCCGACGTCGCAGACTTGCTGGAACTGTCACCAATTCGTGAAAAATGACAGCGAAAAGCTGGCGCCGTTGCGTGCGGCGATGGATCCGAATTCGGAGGATTACACCGGAAAGCCGATCGAGTGGGTGAGGGTGCACAAAGTGCCCGACTACGCCTACTTCAACCACCAGGTCCACGTGAATCGCGGCATCAGCTGCGTGACCTGTCATGGGAACGTTCATGAGATGGAGGTCGTCGGCCAGCAGGAGCCGATGAGCATGGGATGGTGCCTGGAATGCCATCGAAACCCTGAGAAGTATTTGCGGCCACTCGATCAGATCACCAATCTGGATTGGGCGCCCGAGATGGAGGATCGGGAGACGTTTTACGGCTATTTGGCCTCCTTGACGGGGGAATCAGAGGAAGAGTTGGAGGAGCGGACGAAAGGGAAGCGCTTGAAGGCGGAGGGTCCGCTCACGCAGAAGGAAGTGGGATTGCAATTGAAGGAGGCCTGGGGAGTGCAACCGCCGGAGAGTTGCACGGCGTGTCACCGCTAACCCAGGGAGTTTGTTGGCATGAAGCGAAAGTGGATTCACCCAGGCGAGGACGAATCGGCGTCACGTGTTTACTGGCGCGGCTACGATGAGTTAGATGACACGCCGGAGTTTCGGGAGTGGTTGGAACGCGAATTCCCGCGCGGGGCGTCGGAGTTGTCGGGTCCGGAGGCGGATGGCGAATCGCGGCGGGCGTTCCTCAAGCTGATGGGGGCTTCCACGGCGCTGGCCGGATTCGGGTTGGCGAGTTGCCGGAGGCCTGATCAGTACCTGGTTGCTTCGAACGAGCATGTGGAAGGGTCGATACCGGGTAAACCCCTTCATTACGCCTCGGCTTTGCCGCGTCCTGGCGGCGGACTTCCGGTGCTCGTCACGACGTTTGATGGTCGGCCGACCAAGGTGGATGGGAACCGGCTGCATCCTTCAACTGGGGGTGGCACGGATGTTTTTACCCAGGCCGCCGTGTTGGATCTTTACGATCCGGATCGTTCTCAGGTGGTTCTGAACGAGGGTGCTCCGTCGACGCTTGAATCGTTCAAGGGGGAGTTTCTGAACCCGCTGAGAGAACAGCAGTTTGCCGGAACGGCTGTGCTGGTGGGAGTGGGAAGTTCACCGACGCGCGACCGGGTGCTGCGGGATCTCGTTGGGAAATACCCGAGTCTCGAAGTCTACGAGTATGAGCCACTGGTGTCCGAGGCGGTTCGGGGTGCCGAGGGGCAGCTTTATGGGGAGGGCGTCTCGGCGGTGCCGCAATTCGACAAAGCCGATCGGATTCTGGCTTTGGATGCCGATTTTCTTGGCCTCGATCCGATGGGGGATGACGCTGGAAGTCAGTGGGCGAAGCGTAGGAAGCCTGAGGGCGACATGGCCCGGCTCTACGTGGTGGAGTCCGCGTTCTCGTTGACGGGCGGGATGGCTGACCACCGGTTGCGCCTGGCGTCTAGTCAAGTGCCCAAGGTGGCGGTGATGTTGGCGTCCAAGTTGGGGATCGGTGGCCCTGTGATTTCGGGTTTAGCGGCCAAGCTGGATCTCGCCTCCGAGATCATCGATCAAGCCTGGATTGATGGTGTCGTCGAGGATTTGAAAGGGTCCGGTGCCAAATCGCTGGTTGTGGCGGGTTCCCGGCAGTCGGCTCTCGTGCATGCCTTGGTGGCATTGATCAACCAGAAGCTTGGTTCGCTCGGTGGGGCGGACAAGCCTTTGAAGCTCGTCAAGCATGGGTTGCGGCGTTACCCGGGGATTTCCGGGTTAGCAGAGTCTATCACTCAGGGGCGGGTGAAGCATTTGATCGTCCTGACACCCGCCGATCCATCATACGATGCGCCATCCGATCTGGAAATGCCCGCTTTGCTGGATTCGCTGGAATCGGTTGCTCATTGCGGTCCGCGACTGAATGCCACGGCGCGGGCCGCTGCCTGGCATGTGCCGGGGGCCTATGCGCTCGAGACCTGGGGGGACGTCTTCTCCGCTGGCGGAGACTATTCCGTGGTGCAGCCGCAAATCCTGCCGTTGAATGGCGGGTTTTCGGAGCTGGATTTCCTCTGCGGAATGGCGGGCGATCTTCAGGCCGACGACGGCGAGGGGGTGGCCTATCAGGAGGTGCGGAAGACATTTGATCGACTGTTTCCGGGCAAGGGTGCGGAGGGTTGGCGGACGACGCTCCGCGACGGTTTTGCGGTGCTTGAGGCCGGCGCTGGAGGATCGGTTCGGGCGGAGGTCATTGGTGAATTGGTCAGTGGTTTCGAGTTCGAAGACTTTCCTCACGCCGATGCGCTGGAGGTCCGGCTCGTGCCGAGTTCCCAGGTTTGGGACGGGCGCTACATCAACAACAGCTGGTTGCTCGAAGTGCCCGATCCGATCACCAAGTTGACCTGGGACAATGCCGCCGTCATGAGCGTGAAAACCTCGGAGCGGCTCGGCATCACGCGCGACGGGCAGATGGTTCGGTTGCAGGCGCCGGACGGGGCTGTTATCGAAGTTCCGGCTCTGAGGATGCCTGGTCAGGCCGATTTTACGATCGAGCTCGCGCTCGGTTTCGGCCAGGATCGGCCGGGGCGCGTCGGGGAGAATGTGGGATTTGATGCCTATCCGCTTTCGACGTCCGGAAAGAGGTATGTGGTGACGGGCGTTCAAGCCATCCGGGGCAGTGGGAAGTATCCGCTCGCTCTGACGGCGATCCATTGGAGCATGGAGGGACGAGCGATCGTCCGGGAAGGAACCCGGGAGGATTACGAAGAGAATCCCTCGTTTGCGGAGAAGCAGGGGATGGACTCTCACATTCCGCCAAACATTCCTCTCTACCAGGGGCCGGATTATTTCAGGCCGAACGACGAGCCGCCCAACGATGGTGCCCCTCTCCAGGGGGGATTCAGAGTTGATCCCCATCATCAATGGGGGATGACCATCGATCTGAATTCCTGCCTTGGGTGCAATGCCTGCACGATCGCGTGCCAGGCGGAGAATAACATCCCGGTGGTTGGCAAAGATCAAGTCATCCGGGGTCGCGAAATGCACTGGATTCGGATGGACCGGTATTTTTCGAGTCCGCGAGAGAAGAAGGGGATTCCGTCCCAAAAATCGATCACGCCGGATACGGTGGGTCGCCCAGCGCATGATGATGACCACGTGGAGATGATTTCTCAACCGGTGGCATGCGTGCAGTGCGAGTATGCCCCGTGTGAAACCGTCTGCCCGGTGAACGCGACGGTGCACACCGATGACGGGCTGAATGCGATGACCTACAATCGCTGCATTGGCACGCGATACTGTGCCAACAACTGTCCCTACAAGGCGCGGCGCTTCAATTACTTCGACTACAATAAGCGCCGGTTCCACGACTACTACCTTGGGCCGCTGGCCCCGGCCGCTGGACTTGGGACGACGAGTCTCAAGCTGCAGAAGAATCCGAATGTGACCGTCCGGATGCGGGGGGTGATCGAGAAGTGCACCTACTGCGTTCAGCGGATCCAGAGCGCGAAGATCGAGGCCAAAGCAGCGGCTCGTGATTCAAAAGACGTGCAGGTTCCGGCCAACGCGGTTCGAACCGCTTGCCAGGATGCCTGTCCGACTGAAGCGATCGTGTTCGGGAATCTTCGGCATCCGGACGATGCCATCAACGAAGCGAAAGCAGATCCGCGCAATTACGATCTGTTGAAGTACGTCGGGACACGGCCGCGAACCAGTTATCTTGCCAGGGTCCGGAACCCGAATCCAAAGATGCCTGGGGCGGAGCATGTGGGGCAGGCGACGGCCCATATGCACTGATAACGATGCGAGATTTCTGACGCGATGGCGAACACGACGACAGCGGAGCAGGATTTGCGTGGGGTGGCCCGGGAGCCACTCGTTCTCAATGGGCGGAACTACAAATGGATCACGGAGCGGATTTGCGGGATCATCGAGAAGCCACAGCCATTTGTTTGGTGGCTCATCGTGATTCCTTCCGGGGTGCTCGTGGGTGTTCTGCTCTTCAGCTTGGTGTATTTGGTTTCGACGGGGGTTGGCGTCTGGGGTAACAACCAGCCGGTGGCTTGGGGCTGGGCGATCACAAACTTCGTTTTTTGGATCGGGATTGGCCACGCGGGAACCTTGATTTCGGCGATTCTGTTTTTGACCCGGCAGAGGTGGCGAACTTCGGTGAACCGCGCCGCTGAGGCGATGACGCTATTCGCCGTGGTGTGTGCGGGGATTTACCCCGGTTTCCACGTTGGTCGTTTCTGGATGGTTTGGTTTCTTGCGCCAGTCCCGAATTCGAATGCGATCTGGCAAAACTTCAAAAGCCCGCTGCTCTGGGACGTTTTCGCAGTGGGCACGTATTTCACGGTCTCGGTGATCTTTTGGTACATTGGATTGATTCCCGATCTGGCCACGGTGCGCGACCGGTGCAAGGCTGGGCTGCGCAAGGCGCTTTATGGGATCTTTGCGCTGGGCTGGCGTGGAGGGAACCGGCAGTGGCGACATTACGAAATGGGTTATCTGCTCCTGGCCGCTTTATCCACTCCGCTGGTCCTTTCGGTGCACTCGGTCGTTTCGTTCGACTTCGCGACATCGGTGGTCCCGGGATGGCACACGACCATTTTCCCGCCTTACTTCGTGGCTGGGGCAATCTTTGGGGGATTTGCGATGGTGTTGACGCTGATGATTCCGGCGCGCTCGCTTTACGGGCTCCAGGATTTGCTGACGCCGAAGCATATCGACAACATGGCGAAGATCATCCTGCTTACCGGATCGATCGTTGGTTATGCTTACCTGATGGAGTTGTGGACCGCGCTCGCTTATGGGGGGAACAAGTTCGAGGCGGCCGCTTTTGAGATAAGGGCTTTTACCGGGCCGTATGTGTGGGCTTACTGGACCATGATGTTCTGCAACGTGATTGCTCCGCAGGCCTTTTGGATTCCGTGGTGTCGGAGGAATCTGATTGTGGTGATGTGCGTCTGCATGTGCGTCAACATTGGGATGTGGTATGAGCGTTTCGTGATCATCGTGACAACCTTGGCACGTGACTTCCTTCCCGGGCAATGGGGCTATTACGAGCCGACCTGGGTGGAGATCGCCATGTTCATTGGGACCCACGGTTTGTTCCTGTTCCTGTTCGCGTTGTTTATTCGCTTTTTGCCGATGATCGCGATCAGTGAGGTGAAAGGGGTGTTGCCGCAATCGGATCCGCATCATAGGGCGGCGCACTAGGTTTTTTGGGGAAGACGATGAGGTTCGCAATTTTGGAAGCCAAATGACGGAGGACAGCAAGCTCAAGCGCGTTTGGGGCTATGTGGCCGAGTTCGACACGGCCGCCTCGGTTTATGAGGCTGCGATTAAGATGCGCGAAGAGGGTTTCAAACGCTGGGATGTTCACTCTCCATTTCCAATTCACGGGATGGACGGAGCGATGGGGCTGGGGCCATCCTGGCTCTCCCGGATTGTCTTCTGCGGCGGCGTTTTTGGGGCACTGGCCGCCCTGGCGTTGCAGTTTGGAACGCAAGTGGGAATTTATCCGACAATCGTTCAGGGGAAACCCGACAACCTGTTCACCATCCCGGCCTTTTTCCCGGTGACCTTTGAGCTGACGATTCTGTTTTCAGCCTTTTCGATTTTGACGGGCTTGTTTCTGATCATTCGGTTGCCGCGGCTGCATCATCCCCTGTTTGAGTCCGAGCTCTTCACACGATTTTCGGACGACGCCTTCGTGATTTCCGTGGAGGCGCGCGATCCCCGGTTTGCCAGGGAGGGGACACGACAGTTCTTGGAGGGGCTCGGAGCGAAGAGGGTGGAGTTAGTGGAAGAGGAGATCTGATCGATATCGATTTATGCGTTGGTTTTTTCTAAGTTTCTTTTTGTTCTGCGTTCTCTTCGTCGGGATGTGGGGCTGGCGTGGTCAGGTATCGACCAACTCGCCGATCGAGGTGTTTCAAGACATGGATCACCAGGACAAGGTTCGCTACCAGCAGCCGAGCAGCTTTTTCGCGGACGGCGTGGCCAGTCGAAAGCCGGTCGCCGGAACCGTGCCGCACGGAGAGAGTTGGGAACTGGCCGTTAATCAGGCTCCGACGGGCACAGGACACTTCACTCACGACGGCGGCTATTACGGGACGGGGTTGTTCGGCGAATTTTTCGGTGATGGCATTCCCGAGCAGGTGAGCGTCGATCGCCAACTGATCGAACGAGGGAAAGAACGATATGGGATTTACTGCGTCGTCTGCCATGCGGCTTCGGGCGACGGACAAGGCATCGTGGGACAGTATTGGCCGGGAGGGATGTTGCCTCCAACGGCGAATCTCGTGAATGAACGGGTTTCGGATATGCCGGACGGGCAGCTTTTTTGGACGATCACCCACGGGAAGGGTCTTATGGGGCCATATAGCGGGAACATTTCGATTCCCGACCGCTGGGCCATCGTGACGTATTTGCGAGCGTTGCAGACGAGTCAGCGGGCGGAAATCGAGAATGAAGGCGTTCGCGCCGCGTTTGAAGCAGGGCAGCAGGCGGAAGGGGATGGCGCCTGAAGCGGAACGGATGCAACGAGCAGGATAAGGATTTCAAACAGTCATGAGCGCACATCGATCCGTGCAAGATCTACCTTCGGATGGCGAGCGGTTGGACGCCAAAAAGCTGGCGTTCGTGAAGAATCTCTCGCTGCTCGTCGGTGTAGCCTGTGTCGGGGTGACGTGGGTGCTTCTGTTTTTTGGAAGCCGTTTTGGCGAGGCTGGAGCAGCGGCTGGAGACATGGCCTCCTACTCCTATCTTTTCGCGATCATCTTTTTTCTCACCATCGGAATGGGAGGTCTGTTCTGGACGCTGCTACACCACGCCACTAACTCGGGGTGGGGGATCGTTGTGCGCAGGCAGATGGAGAATATTGCAGGGATTTTGCCGTGGGTTTTTGTTTTGATGATCCCGTTCTGGTTTCCACAGGTCCGTTCCGACCTTTACGAATGGGAGGTGAAGCTCAACAAACTGTTGAACTACGCCGACAGTCACGTCGAAGAGCACCTGGATGAGAAGCTGCACAAGTGGGAAGAAACCAGAGCGGAACTCGAAACGAGGGTCCAGGACCGGAAGGATCTCATCGCGAGCGTGGACAGCGGTGAGGCGACTGCGGGCGAGCTGGCGACGGTTCGGGAGCAGTTACTCGATACGGAAGATGAGTTGGCGCACCATCTCAAGAAAGAGCCGACGGAAGATAAGGTCTTTTGGTATCTATTGAAGGATAAGGATCCTCTGCTTGCCCACAAATACCGCTACCACTTCAACGCGAGCTATCTGCGGTTCGCCTTATACATCATCGTCTTCGTGGCGATCGTGTATCTCCTCAGAAAGTGGTCCCTGGAGACGGATCGAACGGGCGATGTGCGGTATTTTTTGCGCTCGCGTTATTGGGGCTCCTTCTTCCTGCTGCCTTTTGCGGTGGGGTTTACCTTCCTGGTGATCGATTTCCTGATGGCGTTGAATTACACCTGGTTCTCCACCATGTGGGGGGTCTACCTGTTTGCAGGGGCGGCGCTTTCGTCGATGGCGGCATTGATCCTGGTGGTGACGATCTTACGGAATCTTGGATACCTGGATGTCGTGACGCCGGAGCACTATCACCTGATGGGCAAGCTGCTTTTCGCCTTCTGTGTTTTCTGGGCCTATATTTCCTTCAGTCAATTCTTCCTGATTTGGTATGCGAACATCACGGAAGAGACAACGTTCTTCCTATTGAGGAATAGTGAGGGTTGGAACTCGGTCAGCACGTTCCTGGTCATTGGTCACTTTTTCCTGCCGTTCGTGATTCTTCTTTGGCGGCCGGTCAAGAAGGCGCCTGCGGCACTGGCGGCCGTCTCCGTTTGGATTCTATTGATGCACGTTTTGGATGTTTATTGGATCGTCATTCCCGAGCGCAGCCCGAGCCTTGGTGCAGGCGGAGCCGAGATTCCCCTTTTCACGCCGGGCGCGATCCTGCTGGACGCTCTGGCCCTGGTCGGCGTGGGGGCCATCATGGTATTCATTTTCATCGAGATTCTAAGCCGTTCGAGCCTCTATCCGTGTCGCGACCCTCGACTGGAGGAGTCGATGAACGCAGTAAACTAAACAGGGCATGGAGAATCATCCGGGAGACAAGCCGATGCAGCGTTTGATTGCCTACGTGGGGGGCGTGGTTGCGTTTTCGATCTTCGCTCTCTTGGCTTGGGGGGTAACAGCCTTCCTTCGTCCGGCTGATGACGGGGGGATGGTACTTAGCTTGGTGGAGCAGCGGGAGCAGCGTTTGGAGGAGCACCTCAGAGAGCAGGATTCCAAGGTGGCATCGAGCGCGTGGGTGGATGAGGAGCAGGGGATTGTGCGGATTCCTGTGGAAGCATCATTCGACATCGTGTTGCCGAAGCTGAAGAACAAGCCGGTGCAGGCTTCGAAAGTTCCTTTGCCGGGGAGCGAAGCGGCGCAACGGATGATGCGGGCGGCGGCGAGTGCACCGTCACCCGTTCCGGTTGAGAGCGACGGGGAGACCGATCCAGATGCCGGTGAAGGTGAACCAGAGCAGTAGATTTTTTACGGATGAATTCTGATTCACAGGAAAACGATGACCTTCAGCTTCGAGCAGCGATCGATCGATCGCTCCGTTATCCGCTGATCTTTCTTTTCACGAGTGCGGCGGCGTGGTTGGCGGTGGCGACATTGCTCGGCTTTCTATCGGCTCTGGCGCTCAATCTTCCGCAATTCCTGGGGAACGTGACGTTTCTCCACTACGGGCGTCTTCACCCGGCGCATTTCAACGCGTTGGTCTATGGTTGGGGGATTCAGGCCGGACTGGGAATCGCCTATTGGATCATGGGTCGGCTTTCGAGGTCGCCCCTGAAAAACCCTGTGACCTTGATCGTTGCGGGCCACCTATGGAACGCCGTGGTGACGGTCGGCGTGCTGGCGATCTTGTTCGGATGGGGAACATCGATTCCTTGGCTGGATTTCCCATCCGGTTATTGGCCTTTTGTTCTGCTCACCTACGTGGTGCTGGCCCTCTGGATGCTCGGTATGTTCGCGAGCCGCAAGCGTAGAGAAGTTTTTGTTTCGCAGTGGTTTCTTCTGGGTGCCATTTTTTGGTTTCCATGGATTTACCTTACCGCCAACTGTTTCATCCACGCTGAGGGAGGGTCGGCGGTGATGAAGGCGGGGATCAGTGCCTGGTATGGAAGCAATCTCGGCTACATGGTGCTGGGCGGGATTGCGCTTGGTTCTGCTTTCTACATGGTTCCCAAGGTTCTTGGGCGTCCGCTGCATAGCGAATCTCTCGCGCACGCCACATTTTGGTCGCTAGCCGCTTTCGTGGGTTGGACGGGGATCAATCGTTATTTGGGTGGACCCTTTCCTGCCTGGATGCCGTCGGCTGGAAGTGCAGCGGCGATATTTCTCCTGATCCCGGCTGTGGCAGTATTGGTCAATCTGGTGAAGACGGGTGAAGGCAAGCTAGGGTGGATGAACTACAGTCCTAGCCTGCGATTTACCTACTTTGGGGCGGCAGCCTTTCTCGTGTTGGTCGTTCTCGGGATCCTCCTTTCCGTGTTTCCGACGAGCAAAGTGCTTCAGTTCACGTATGCGCAGTCCGGATTCGATTTGCTCGCGGTTTACGGGTTTTTCACGATGACCGCCTTTGGTGCCATCTACTTCATCGTCCCCCGGGTCTGCGGGTGCGAGTGGCCGAGCGGGGGAATGATCCGGTTCCATTTTTGGTTCTCGGCCTACGGGATTGGAGCGATTGTCACCTTCATGATGTTTGCGGGAATGGCTCAGGGATACCTGATCGATAATTGGTCCGAAGATTTTTCGAGGGCCGTCGAGCGTGTGAGGCCATACTTGGCGGCTTTGGCGCTGGGCTGGTTTTTCATCGGAATCGCAAACGTGGCCTTCCTTCTGCAACTCGCATTGATGGCGTTGAGGCTCGGTCGGCGCGGGACGGAAGGACCCACGCTCATCCACAAGAAACCGGAGGATTATTTCGCGGTCGAAATGGCCCGTGAAAACGCGCAGGCATGAACAGTCTGAAGAGCTTTTTGATCATTCTCGCGATTCTCTTCGCGCTGCCTTGGCTGGCGTTGATCGTGTATCCTTCGATCTACCTCGGCAGCCTCGAACCGGTTCCATACGCGGAAGACGAAGAGGAGGAGGGATGGTTCCCCGCGCAGAGCATCGATTCCGTCGAGCGTGGAGCCGAGGTGTATGCCCGAAACGGATGCGCCTACTGTCACACGCAGGTGGTGCGGCCCACCTACGCGGGAAGTGACATGTGGAGGCCGGGTTGGTCGGGACGGGGTGAGGAAGGTTTCGGGCGCGAGACGACTCCCTACGATTACCTCGGCAGCGACTTCGCGTTTCTCGGCGTTCAGCGGAATGGCCCGGATTTGAGCAATGTTGGCTGGCGGGTTTTCAGCGACCGATGGCATCACGAACATCTCTTCGATCCGAGGTCGAAGCGTCCCGTTTCGATCATGCCGGCTTTCCGTCATCTCTACCAGAAGCGTCCGGTCGAAGGGCCAGTGTCCTTGGATGCCGTCGCGGTCGTAAAGGAGGAAGGCAGAGCGTATGAATTCGTGCCGAGCCGCGACGCGAAGGCGCTCGTCCGCTACCTGCAGTCCATGAAGAAAGACGCCAAGTTGCCTCAGGCGGTGGCGCAACGAATCCGGGAAGGTTCATGAGTGATCAGTCGAATCAGGTAACCGCGAACATTGATTACGGGGAGCGGTCCAGCGTTTTCCAGGAGAGCGCTGCGGCGAAACGCGAGCGGGCGGAACCGACGACCGAGGCCAATCCGATCTCACTGCTGACGCTCTTGACGGCAGCGATGGTGTTGTCGGCGGGCTTTTACTTTCTCGGTGCGAACAGCGGAGGTTTCGAGATGTCGCGCCTCTACGTGACGGACAACTACTCTCCGGCGCCGCGACCTGAGATCGAGGGTGCGGTCATTGTGGAAGACACGCGGACGTGGATCGAGAAGTGGATGGACGATGGGAAGAGCGTCTACACGTCCTGTGCGGCGTGCCACCAAGCCAACGGGCAAGGGGTTCCGGGGCAGTTCCCTCCTCTAGCTGATGCCGAGTGGGTAACGGAGGGGACAGAACGCCTCGCGGCTCTCCTCTTTCCCGGGATTCAGGGGCCGTTGACCGTGAAGGGCGAACTCTACAACAATTTGATGCCGGCTCAGGGCGCGATCCTGACCAACAAAGAACTGGCGCAGGTCATGACCTACATCCGCCGGAGTTGGGGGAACGACGAGTCAGTGGTGACTGAGGAAATGGTGGCGTATGCGCGCGAGAAGTATGGGAGCCGATCGACGCCATGGACGGAATCGGAATTGCTTGAAATTTCACCTGACGCTATGCTAGCCGGCTCGGAGGTGGATCTGGAGACGGGAGAACCGCTGGGTGCTGAAGAAGGGTGAGGCTTGAGTTTGCGAGCTTCAAAGGACTTGGATGGGACCCGATGAGTCCCCGGCGGCGTTTAAATCGAAGACTGAATGACGACTTATGAGTTCCCAAGCTGATCTCGAGCATTCGGATGCCGACGCGCATCACGATCATGATCTGCCTTTTTGGCAGAAATACATCTTTTCGACCGACCACAAGGTGATCGGTCTGCAGTATGGGGTCACCGCGCTGATTTTTTTGGCCATCGGGTTTTTCCTGATGATGGTGATGCGCTGGAGCATCGCCTACCCGGATCAGCCCCTTCCGGTGGTGGGTAATTGGCCCTTCTTCGAGCGGTGGTTGACCGATCAGGGGCTCATGACGGGCGATCTCTACAACATGTTTGGTGCAATGCACGGCACCATCATGATTTTCCTTGGGGTGGTTCCGCTAGCGTTTGGGGCGTTCGGGAACTACGTCACCCCGCTTCAGATTGGGGCGCCCGACATGGCCTTTCCGCGGTTGAACATGGTGAGCTACTGGCTTTACCTGGTGGGCGGGCTCTTGATGTTTGCCAGCTTCTTTCTCGACTCCGGTGCGGCGAAGTCCGGGTGGACGAACTACTCGCCTCTGGCGCAGACCACGGATCTTCAGTTCCGCGATCTTTTCTGGACCGGTCAGACGCAGTGGCTGGTGGCAATGGTTTTTCTCATCAGCTCTTCGCTCCTGGGGGCGGTGAATTTCATCACGACGATCATCAATCTCCGTGCGAAGGGGATGACGTGGATGCGGATGCCCTTCTTCTGCTGGGCACAACTCGTGACCGCCTTCCTCCTTCTGCTCGCCTTCCCGCCATTGGAGGTGGCAGCGGTCATGCAACTGATGGACCGTCTGGCAGGCACCAGTTTCTTCCTGCCCTCGGGTCTCTACGTGGGTGGTGAGTTAGTCAATGCTTCGGGCGGTGGGAGTCCCTTGCTCTACCAGCACCTCTTCTGGTTCCTGGGCCACCCGGAGGTTTACGTCCTGATTCTCCCGGCGATCGGGATCGTGGCTGAGATTTTGCCGAACAACACACGGAAGCCGCTCTGGGGTTACAAGACGATGGTCGGCGCAACGATGGTTCTTGGTTTCCTGAGTTTCATCGTGTGGGCGCACCACATGTATATCACTGGAATGGGCACGGCGATTTCGACTTTCTTCCAAACCACGACGGTCCTGATTTCCATCCCGTCCGTGATCTTGATCACGTCGCTGCTGATCTCCATGTGGGGAGGCTCGATTCGATTCACGGTGCCGATGCTTTGGGCGACCGCATTCATTCCGATGTTTGGCATCGGGGGGCTGACGGGTCTGCCCCTGGCGTTCAATCTGATCGACCTTCACCTACACGATACCTATTACGTGATCGGTCACTTCCACTACGTGGTGGCTCCCGGCTCGATCTTTGCCCTGTTTGCAGGGATTTACTACTGGTATCCGAAGCATACGGGCCGGCAGATGAACAATCTCCTAGGGCACCTCCACTTCTGGCCGTCGCTGATCTGCATGAATCTGATCTTCTTCCCGATGTTTATTCAAGGCATGGCCGGGATGCACCGGCGGGCCTACGATGGGGGCGCAGCCTATGAGCAACTCACCTCGCAGATCATCCTTCAGCCGGATCAGCCAATGGGGCAACTCTTCAACGCGATCTTCCGCGCCGGTCAACCGCTGCCAGTGGAGGTGATCGACCTCAACATCTTGACCTCCGCAGCCGCTTTCGTGCTGGCGATTTTCCAGATTCCGTTCGTGATCAACTTTTTCATGAGCGCTTTCAGGGGCAAGAAGGTGAACTCGCGAAATCCATGGCAGGGGACGACCCTGGAGTGGGCGACGCCGACGCCGCCGCCGCACGGGAATTTCGACAAAGAGCCCGTTGCTTACCGTGGGCCTTACGAGTATAGCGTGCCGGGAGCCGAGCAGGATTTTACGCCGCAGTTTGAACCTGATCCGGCTGAGGAACCGGCGAAAACGGGCGCAGGCGCGGTGAGCGCCAGCCACTAAGGCGGGTCCTCAAACCTCAGTCAGCTTCCACGAGCCATGGAAATCCCCTACACTGTTTCTCCGCGACGCGATACTGGGCTGTTCAACGCAAAGATTGGCATTTGGCTCTTCCTGGCGTCGGAGGTGATGCTTTTTGGAGGCCTCTTTTCAGCCTATGTCTTTCTGCGGGTCGGAGCGCGCCCGGGGATCGACGTTCCTTGGCCTGAAGGGATCGATGTTCACGGGAAATTTATCTGGCTAGGCTTCGCAAACACCTTGGTGTTGATTGGCTCGAGCGTGTTCGTCGTCATGGCGTGGGCGCAGCTGAAACTTCGCCGCTGGCGAGCTTTCCAAGGTTACATGGGGCTCGTCCTGGCGTGTGCGGCCGTTTTCATGGTGATCAAGACGGTGGAGTACAATTCGAAGCTGAATCACCACTTTGGGGTGCGTCTGGTTGACGGGACACTCATTGACGGAAAGCTTGCCTACGACGAGGAGCATGGCTGCAAAGGGGACGTGGTCACCTTCAGGGCGACCGAGGCAAATTTCTCCTTGGCCAAGACCGGGCCGCTCCGGCGGATCGACCCTTATTTCCTTGACTTTGCCGTTCCGGCCGAGGGTCAGGAGCTCGTCTTCACGCATGAGGGGCAGGAAATCCGGGCGCATGAACTGAAGGGTTGGCTCGAGGATTATTCCAGGATGGATGAAGACGCGGAGCGAGTGGCACTGGCGCTGCAGGAGCCAACGATTTTTCAGTTCAAACGCTCCGATGTCTTCGGGAACACGCTCTTCCCAACCACTGTGCCGTTTTATCGCGGTAACGGATTGAAGGGGGAGTTGGTCGACGCTTCCGTCGAGGTGGAGATCCACACACTGGATCTGCAGATGACTCGGGACTTGGAGAATTCACTCGCCTGGGCTCACCTGGAGGATGGTTATCGGGAAGGATTTGAACAGCACAAAAAGGACGTGTTGGAAAAGTACGAGAGCTGGGTGGATCGCGGCGGCGTGGTTCCAGCTCACAAGCTGCTCAAGTGGAAGCACGCGCATCCGGTGCATCATCAAGAGGAGCACGGCGGTGCCGGCGAGGAGGAAGGTGAGGGACATGGCAAATATGACGTGGTGTCGATCCCGAATGAGGACATCCGCTTCATGGGCAGCCACGGGCCGAAGTTCGGCCCCTACTACTCGATCTACTTCACCATGACGGGGCTACATGGCCTCCACGTGATCGGAGGCGCGATCGTTCTGGGCTATTTTCTGTTTTTCGGTCAGAAGATGTATCGCAAGAATCCTGAGCACCTGGCAAACCGGGTCGAGGTTGGAGGGCTCTTTTGGCACTTTGTGGATCTCGTTTGGATTTTCCTTTTCCCGATCATGTATTTGATGTGATTCCGGGCGAAACCGTTTTTCATCCATGGCCTCGTCACCTGAAGAAATCGAAAAGCACATCAAGACCTATTGGCTGGTAGGGGCGACTTTATTTGGGTGCACCGGGCTCACCGTCGCACTCGGCATCTTCAAAGTCTTCGATATCGGCATACCCGGCGTTTCACCCGCAGACATTGTGTTGGGGATCGCGGTGGCGGTGTTCAAATCGAGTTTGGTTGTTCTGATTTTCATGCACCTGAATCACGAGCGAGGTCTGATTTACAAGACCATGCTTTTCACTTCAGCCTTCGCTGTGGGTTTGATGACGCTCACGCTCTTTGCTCAGGCCGATCCGATTCCGGAGCATATTCAGGCGACCGACCGCCGAATTATTGAAGCGGCGACGATCCAGGAGCAACTGACGCAGACCTCCAACGAGCCGTAATCATGGGATTAAAGCATTTTCACATTCTCTTCATCATCCTCTCGGTCTTCATCACGCTGGCCTTCGGTCTGTGGGCCCTTTTTGCGCCTTCGGACGTAATCAATGGATGGGGAAGGGTGGGTGGAGCTTTCAGCACTCTCCTCGGCGCTGGGCTGGTTTTTTACGGAATTTGGTTCCTCAAGAAGTCCAGCCGCATCATCACCTGAACTTTTTCATCCGATGAAATTCGTGTTTGATCTCTCGTTTCTCGCTTGTCCTGCCTGCCGCTTCAACGCGGATGCTCCCGTCACGGTGGCAGCTAACATGGCCATCGGCGTTATGTTCATCTTCTTGGTATGCGTGCTCGCCGGGTTCCTGGCGTTGATTCGCCACTTGGCCCGTGGAGAGCGCGAAGCAACGAAGGCGACGCGGAATTCCTGACCTCTATTTTCCCCACCACGTTACTCATGGACCCGTTAGTTGGATTTTTCAGCATCACGCAATGGCTCGGTATTTCAGAAGGTGCCTCCGAGCATGCCGGTCAAATCGATCACATGAACGAGATCGTGCACTGGTTCATGTTTATTCTATTCGTTGGATGGACTGCGTTCTTTTTCTACATCCTTTTCCGTTTCCACCGTCGCCGAAGCCCTAAGGCTTCGTATGCCGGGGTGACGTCCCATTTCTCCACCCACCTCGAAGTGATGGTGGTGATTGTCGAAGTGGTGCTTCTCCTCGGGTTCGCTTTTCCGCTCTGGGCCCAACGCGTCGATGACATTCCGGATCCAGATGATCCCAACGTCGTACGGATTCGAGCGGTCGCCGAGCAATTCCGGTGGAGCTTTCACTACCCCGGTGCAGACGGGAAATTCGGTTTGGTTCGGGCTGACGCGATTAGCGCCACCAATCCAGTGGGTCTCGTTCAGGAAGATCCAAATTCAAAGGACGATTTCCTTTCGAACGATCTTCGCGTGCCCAAGGATCGGACCGTTGTGATTCAAGTCACCTCCAAGGACGTGATCCACAACATGCACCTGATTCCGATGCGAATTCAGCAGGATGCGATTCCCGGGACCGAGATTCCCATGTGGTTCGTCCCAAACAAAACCGGGGAGTGGGATATTGTCTGCGGACAGCTCTGCGGGGCCGCCCATGCCAAAATGGTCGCCACCCTTCGCTGCCTGGAAGCGGAAGAGTTTGACGGGTGGTTTCAGCAAAAGTCGGATTCCGCGGTCAGCATGAACGTGGCGATGCGCTGAAGCATCGCAACCGAGCCGGACCATGGCCTCTCTTGTGTTGGCTGGCGGTTCGGGCTTTCTGGGAGAGCACTTTCAAGCTTTCGCCGAGGCACCGGTGCCTTGTGTCGTTCTCTTTCGTTACCCCACGCGGTCATGTGACCACCTTTGGGACGGTGAAAGGGTTGGCGAATGGATGGAGTCACTCCGTGATGCCCGGGCGATTGTGAATTTCGTCGGTCGGAGTGTCAACTGTCGTTACACGGAGGAAAACCGGGAGTTCATGCGCACGCTCCGCCAGGTGATGGTGCGTCCCTGGAGTTCACCAGTTCCCGCTTTCATCGTGCTTTGCACGAAGCGCTGGACGAGGTGCTGCGGAGCTGTGAGGGCCTTTTCACCCTGCAGCCGAACCAAGCTGCGATCACCTCCTTCTTCGGTGCTATGTGGGGACGGTTCGAGGCCAGGGACTGCAGTGGACGATTCCGATTTTTTGGGCGGACGATCGTCTCGCTCCGTTCGCGGAATCTGATCACCCCGATCCTGAAGGAAAACGACCGGCGTGGGAACCCGATTGAAATCGCTCAGGCGATGCTGCGCCGTCAACAGGCCGAGGCGATCATCAGCGCCCGCCGGAAAATCGTGCGTGGGGCGGTCGATATCGTGGAGATGGCACTGGCCGGTCTCAGTGAGAATGAGATCGTGCGAATGGACGAGGATCGCAAGGCTGCGATGGTGAGCAATCTCCTGGTCGTGCTTTGTGGAGAGAGTGAGGTGACACCGGTGGTGAACGCCGGTTTGGGACATGCCGCCTGAGCTTTTCGGTCCGGGAGGAAGAATGTCCTGGTTTGAAAAGGCGTCGGTGATAAGGCTTGAGCGATGAACTCGGGCGAAGAGACGGGAAAGAGGCGAAGGCATTCGGGAGGATGCGGCGGATGCACGGGCTTGATTACCGGGATCCTTTCAGGTGCCGTTTTGACCTACGCCTACGTCCGGTGGAACGTAGAATTGCCGGAGTGGATGCAGCTACCTGGGAAAGTGGAGTCGCTGGGGACGCTGGCGGCGGCGGATGCGGCATTGGATGACCCCAGCAACGATTTGGAGGCGAAACAGCGGGCTGTAGCGCAGTTGTTGAGCAAGGATTCCACCATTTTCATGGAGGTGGACGGGGCGCTTGGCTACGGGATCACCCACGCGGTGATCGATCGCAAAGCCAGACGGCGTTTGGAAGTTTTCCGAAGCCAGATCGGAGGGGTTCGCGAGACGTTCCGCAAGGATTTGTCAGCGCTTCGCGAACGCCAGATGGAGAAGTATGGGGTGGAAACCCTGGACGACTTGGTGAGTGCGATGGGTCAAGAGCGGTTGAAGGCGGACGCCTTCCTCTATCAGTGGCTTCAGGAACGGTTTCCAGGGTCGGAGGATGCGGAACTTTTCGATTTGGCGATGAGTCTTTCGCTGAACGAAGTGTTTCCCCCCGCGCCGCAGAGGCCCTGACTTACGGTAGCGAATCGGACCTTGCGAGCCGGGCGCGGCGCCGGTATGGAGGAAAGTGATGAAGGTTTTGCGTTCCGGTGTCTTGCTGCTCGTCGCGCTCGTGCTTCTGACTGGTTGCAAAGAGAAGCTGAACCAAATTTTCGGCCGGGAGAAGCCAACCGAGCAAGACAAGGCGGAAATCGCCGAGGGTGAAGCGCCCGCCGAGCCGGGTGATCGACCAGTTGCCGGTTCGAGTTCGCCGGCGAGAGACGTCGAACGCTCGTCCGCGGAGATGGAATCGGCGACCAAGCCAGCGGCGCCGGCTTCGAAGAGTCCCTTTTCGGAACAAGTGGAGCGGATGTATCCGATGCCCGCGTTCAAACCGCTGCTCGAGATCGTGGAGAATTGGGAAAACGTGCCGGAGCGGGCGTTTCCCGATTTCATCGAGGTGAAGGTGCCGCTGGACTACAAATTGTTCGTCAACGGTCAGGAGGTGGGGTCGACCACGGCAGCGGCGGGGCATCGCGCCAAGGTGCTTAGATTCAAGCCGGGGAAACTTCTCCTGACCAACAACGCCCAGGGAACGACTCGAGCGATCGCGTCGGTCGACGACACCGATTTCAAGGAACGAATCGAGGCGCTCTACGAGGAGCGCGTGACGGAGGCGCGCGAACGGGTGATCAAGGCCCGCCGGGTGGCCGAAGCGGCTTTGGCGCAGGCGACGGGT
>CAZCRA010000040.1:0-22484 GCA_964500945.1 uncultured Verrucomicrobiales bacterium
CCGTCAGCGCCGCCTGTCCCGGACTCCGATTGAACCCCAGCACCGTCAATCCCAGCACGACATACATGCCCAATAGGCCGGCGAACGGAAGGCGGACGTCGCGAATCATGACTCCCTCAACCTAGGCGCGTTCACAAGAACGTGCCAAAAACTGCAGAATTCGCCAAGAATTTCGTCCACCATCTCCCTCGCCAATTCTGCCCACCCCCTCCCTCTCCCCACACCCCTCCAACCTTTCCACTGGCGCACCGCCCCATCCCCATGTTTCCGTCCAGCGTGGCGATCCTGCGCAATCACTGGTACATTGCCTGCCGCTCTGCCCAGCTTCGCGATAAGCCTCTCGCCCGGCAAATCGCGAACGCCCATCTCGTCGTGTTCCGCGGCCCGGACGGTCAACCCGGTGCCCTCGAGGATCGCTGCGCCCACCGCAACCTCCAGCTTTCCCTCGGTCAAATCGATGAACACGGCCTGCGCTGCGCTTACCACGGCTGGACCTGGGGGCGCGATGGCTTCTGCACCCGCATCCCGGCGGCACCCGCGACCGATTCGACAAACTGCGCCAAAATCCGCGTCCGCTCCTTCCCTACCGTCGAAAAACAGGGCTTCGTCTGGGTCCACACCGGCGACTCCGAACCGCCCGGTCCACCGCTCGATTTCCCTCACTTCGACGAGCCTGGCTGGCATCACTGGGTGATGGAACGCGAGTTCGAGGGCCACGCTTTCCACTGTGTCGAGAATTTCCTGGACGTCCCACACACGAACCACGTCCACGCCGGTTTGTTTCGCGGCGCCGAAAGCAAGGACATCGAGATCGAAATCACTTCGGGCGAGGACTGGGTCCAGGCCGAGTTTTTCCAGGAAGAGCGGATGGAAAGTCTGATCGGCCGGCTTCTCATCCCCTCCGGCGCTCGCATCGTCCACACCGACCGCTTCACGCTTCCCTACGTCACCCGGGTCGACTACGTGATCAGCGATCGCCGCCAGTACGTCGTCATGAGCCAGTGCACACCCATCACGGACGAGCGCACCAGGGTCTTCACCTACATGGCTTACCGCTTCGAACCGTTCGGCGGACTCGTGAAATGCATCTTCGCCCCTTTGTCCCACCGCATTCTCGATCAGGACGTCGTCATCATCCGGCAGCAAACCGAAAGCCTGCGCAAAACCGGGAAACCCGCTTTCGTCTACCACGAAACCGACGCCATCGCCGCCGCCATCCGCGACCTCCTCCAAGGCAAATCCCTCGCTGGCCAACTTTCCCGGCGCCGGAAACTCCGCGTCTGACATCACGGAAGGCCCGCGTCACGACACCCATGTTCCCCGAAATCGAAGCCCGCGACTGGATTCTCCTGGCGCTTCAACCCGCCGCGCTCGCCATCTGGCACTGGCAAAAGCGCCCGGGCGCCCTGGGAGGACCGATTTCACTCATCAAAGCCCTCTGGCTGACCTACGCCATCAGCCTCTGGATCGTCGTCCCCTTTCTCTCGTGGAGGGACCACCCCGTCTTCGCGGTCTGGGCCGTGAGCATGGGGATCCGGACCATCGCCGAAATCCCGCTCTGCCTGACCAAACGCTGGCGCGTGACCTACGGCGTCGCCCACGATCTCATCCACCTCGCACTCGTCGTGGCAGGCTGGATCTGGGCGCCGCAGCTCTGGATCGTGGCCGCCCTCACCGCTGTCAGCCTGGCCACGGAACTCCTCTTCGTCCGGTGGTTCAAAAAGCGCACCGCCGGACCCGGCGAAGGCGTCTATTTCGTCCCCGGCGGAGAAGCGCATCGCGACGTGAACCGCAAAACGGCCTGGATTTTTCTACCGCAGTACGCTGCCTTTCTTTCGTGGCTCCTCGTGTAGCGAAGGCGCCCCCGCCTTCGTGCGGTTTCAACGAAAAAGCACCGTTCCTCGCCGCCCCGTTCCGCATCGTTCCCCAGCACGCATGACTCACGAAATCATCCAGCGCCCGGCCCTGAGCGACGCCCAGGAAGCGCGAATGTTCGAGCTGATGGAACGCCACTACGATTGCGTCGACCCTGCCCGTTTCCGGGAGGACCTGGCGTGGAAAGATCAGGTCGTGCTGCTCTTCGACGACGCCGGACAAATCCAGGGCTTCACCACCATCGCCCTCAACCCCAAAAACACCGCCGGTCCGGACTACGACCTCTTCTACAGCGGCGACACCGTGGTCGCGCGGGAGCACTGGGGCAGCCAGGAACTCGTGCATGGCTTCTCACGGGCGGCAGGCCTCCACCAACGCCCCGGCCGCCGCCTCATCTGGTTCCTGCTTAGCAAGGGTCACCGCACCTACCTCTACCTCACCCTCTTCGCCAAACGCTACTACCCCTCCGCAGAACCCGCCCGCTGCCACGATTCCCTGCGCCCCATCATCGACCACGCCGCTCCCCGGCTCTTCGGCGACGCCTGGAAGCCCAGCCTCGGCATCGTCCGCTTCCCGGCCAGCCAAGGACAACTCAAGGAGGATTTCATCGATACCAGCCGCGCCAACCGCCATGTCCGCTTTTTCCTGGAGCGAAACCCTGGGTTCGCGGAGGGCGACGAACTCGTTTGCGCCACCGAACTCACCCCGGAAAACCTCCGCCGCCACGTCAGGCGAGGGTTTGAGGAGGGAATGGCTTCTGAAAGCCGCCGTTCGCTCCCGTGATCGCCTGGCTCCAGAGACACGCCCCCACCGTGGCTGCGTTCGAATCGGCACTGCGAGAGCCTCGACGCGCTCAGGAGACCCGCCTGACGGCCTACCTCGAAGCGAACGCTGCCACGGTCTTCGCCCGCGAACACGGTTTCGGTTCGATCCGCTCCCTCGACGCGTTCCGCGATGCCGTCCCGATTCGGCCCCCTTCGGCCGTCGAACCCTGGATCACCCGTAGCGCCGCCGGCGAAGAAGCCGTCCTGACGAGGGAACCCGTCATCGCTTTCGAGGAAACCTCCGGCACCAGCGGCGCTTCCAAACTCATCCCCTACACCGCTGGTCTCCAGCGCGAGTTCGAACGCGCCGCCGTCTGCTGGTTTACGTCGCTCCAGCGAAACACCCCCGAAGCCCTGGCCGGCAAAGCGTACTGGTCGCTCTCGCCTCCCGTGAAACCGTCTTGGACCACCCCCGGCGGCATCCCCGTCGGATTCGGCCACGACCTCGCCTATTTCCCGGCCGAAACCGCGCGGGCCCTGGCCGAAACAATGGCCGTCCAACCCGGCGGCGCGGCTGCCCACGACGCGGACGCCTTCTGGAACGCCACCGTCGACCAACTGCTGGCCTGCGACGACCTCACCCTCGTGTCCGTCTGGAGCCCCGTTTTCTTCCTGCGTCTCGATGAGCAGCTTCGCCACCGGCTGCCCAACGATTGGACCTGGCGCGATCGCTGGCCCCGGCTCGCGCTCCTGAGTTGCTGGACCGACGCCCAATCCGCCGCCTGGATTCCAGCGGTCCGGGAGCGCCTTGGCGACGTCCCCATCGAGGGCAAGGGGCTGCTTTCCACCGAAGGCATCGTCAGCGTCCCCTGGGAAGGAGGCGTCCCCACCCTGGCCGTGACGGCCCATTTCGTCGAGTTTCTCGATGAGAGGGGCAAGGCATGGCTGGCTGACGAAGTCACAATCGGCGAGCGATACGAAGTCGTCCTCACGACGGCCGGTGGCCTCTACCGCTACCGGACCGGCGATCGCGTCGAAGTCACTGGCTGGACGGAACACACGCCCACCCTCCGCTTCATCGGCCGCACCGGGCGGGTCAGCGATCTCGTGGGAGAAAAGCTCTCCGAGGAACAAGCCATCGCCGCCGCCGACACCGTCCCGGGACTCCGTTTCCTGGCGGCCACCGCCAAGGGCTACGTGGCCGTGTTCGACGGCCCCCCGCACCCACTCGACGAGGTCGAAGCCCACCTCGCCCGGAACCCCTACTACCGGCAGGCGGTCGCGCTGGGCCAACTCGCTCCACTCCACGCCATCTCACTTTCCCCCGGTCAAATCGCGCACCTGCTCGAAGGCTTCCGCGAACTCCAACGCTGCGCCTTGGGCGACGTCAAGATCCCGGGCCTCGTCCAAAAGAACGAGTGGGAATCCCTTCAATCGCGCCTCATATCCGCGGGAGACAGCATGGCCGCTTCACCGTAGCGGCTCCATCCGCTCCCGCGCCGTCGCGTGCCGGCCTTCTCACGACCCTTCCACCTCCGGCTGGCTCGTCCACGGCCCGGATCTCGCGTGAAAACGCCGTGTCACCAGGCCTTCCAGGGGACTGAATAACCACGCCAACGCAAACAGAAGGCCTGCCATCGTGGCCATCGAACCCGAGGTGCTCGTGCTTTTGAAGCCGAACCATCCCGGCACCGTGATCGCCGCCAAATGCCCGAACAAAGCCGCTGCCACTCCAAACACCGGAGCCAACACCAGCATCGGAATCAGCCGGCGAGTCAGCAGCAGCGCCGTGGCCGCCGGAACGATCAGCATGGCAATCACGATGATGCTGCCCACCGCTTCGAAACACGCCACCGTCGTCACGGCCACCATGGTCATCAACAGGTAGTGCAGCAGGTTCGATGAAAAGCCCAGGGTGTCGGAAAGGCTCGAATCGAAGGCGCTCAACCGAAGCTCTTTGAATAGCGCAACGATGATCGCGAGATTCCCCAAAGCCACTGCCCCGATGCTCAGCACCGCACGTGGCACCTCCAGCCCAAAAACGCGCCGCGTATCCAGCGGCGCCCCCTCCATCGCCCCGTAAAGCACGCACTCCGGATCGAGGTCCACGTGATCCGCCGCGCGCACGATCAGGATCAGCCCGATCGCGAAAAGGGTCGTGAACACGATCCCCATCGCCGCCCCGCGATCCACCCGCCCAAACCGGCTGACCCACTGGGTGAACAAAGCTGTCAACACCCCGGTCGCGGCCGCTCCGATGAACATCGGCAGACTCGTCCGCGTTCCCGTCAGCAGAAAACCCACCGCGATCCCCGGCAACACGGCGTGGCTGATGGCATCGCCCATCATGCTGATCCGCCGCAGCACCAGAAAACACCCCGGCAGGGCGCAAGCCACCGCGCAAAGCGCGCCCGTCACCACGATCCAGGTATCAAATCCCGTCCACGTCATCATCCGGCCTCACTCCTCACGAAATCAAGTGCGGGCTGGGAATCCACGCACCCCGGTTCCTTAGCTCTTCCTCCAAACGCTGCACCAAATCCGCTTCCAAGACGTGCTCCACCATGTCCGCGTCCCGGTCCACGTGACTCGGTGCGATGTCGGCGTGGGTGACGAGATAAATCTCCCAAAGCCGGTGGTTTCGCGTGATCCGGGCCGCTTCGCCGAAACCCGATTCCGAGAGCCGCAACTGTCCGTCCTCCCGCGCTTCGAGATGGCCGATCCCCGTCTCGGTGCGCAGAATCCGCTCGAGATGTTGGGGCGTCCACGTCCGCTTAGCCTGCAGCTCGTCTTTCGTGAATGGCTGGTTCGCGATCGTCTCCACCCCGGCTGGCCCGGGCAGGGTGGCCCGCGCTTTCGCCTCCAGGATTTCGAAGGCCGCTCGCAAAAGGTGCTGCCTCTCCACCTTCCGCCGTAGCGTTCGTTGCCGGATCGACCGGCCAACCACCCCGCGTTTCGGAGCAAAAAGCATGCTGACGATGAAAACGACCGAGGTCACAACCACGATCAGCGCGCCCGCCGGAAGGTTCGGGATCAACGCGCTGATCAACGCCCCAAGCCACCCGCTCACCGCCCCCATCACCCCGGAGAGCACCGTCATCGTCGAAAGCCGGTCCGTCCAAAATCGCGCGGCCGCCGCCGGCGTGATCAGAAACGCGATGATCAGGATCAAACCCACCGATTGAAGCCCGATCACCGTCACGGCCGTCACGAGCACCAGCAGGATGATGTCCAGCTTCAGCACCGGCCAACCCTGAGCCGCTGCGAAGCCCTCGTCGAAACAGAGCAGCGTGAGCTCCTTGAAAAGCAGCACCGTCACGCCGGCCGCGCACAAGGCCAGAACGATGATCAGGTAAAAATCCAGCTTCACCATCGACGCCGGTTTGCCGTAGATGAACGACTCCAAACCCGCCGCACTCGCTTGCGGCATGCGCTGAATCACACCCATCAGCGCCAGTCCCAGCCCAAAAGCCACGCTGAGGACGAACCCCATCGCCACGTCGTCGCTGAGTCGCGTGGTGTTCCGGATCGCCAGCATCACCAGCACGCCCAGCGAACCCGCCACCGAGGCGCCAGCCATCAGGACGGGGAGCGATTTCCCTTCGCCTCCGGCCAAAACCATCGCGAGAAAGGCAATCATGATGCCCGGCAACGTGGCGTGCGCCAAAGCATCTCCCATCAGCGAGCGCTTCCGCATCAGCAGAAAGGACCCGATCACTCCGGCAGCGATTCCGAGCGCGCTGGTCGAAAGCACCACCAACCGGGTGTTCCACGTCCGCAGAAACAAAGCATCGGCCCACTCCACCCCCGAAGGCCATTCGATCGCCAGTGCGCTCATCCCTTCACCGCGCCACGTTCGCCAGCGCGTAAGCGGCGTCGTTCAGCAGACTCAATCGCCCTCCATAGGTCTTCTCCAGGTGATCCTTCGTGAAAACCTCCTCCGTCGGCCCCGAAGCCACAATCCGCATGTTCAACAGCACCAACCAGTCGAAATAGCGCGAGACCGTGGCCAAATCGTGGTGCACCACCAGGCAGGTCCGCCCCTCGGAATTCAATCGTTGCAGGATCTTGACGATCGCGGATTCAGTGGCCGCATCGACCGCCGCAAACGGTTCATCCATAAAGTAAACCCGGGCCTCCTGCGCCAAGGCCCGCGCCAAAAACGCCCGCTGCTGTTGTCCCCCCGAGAGTTGGCTGATTTGCCGGCTGGCCAAATGCGCGATCCCCACCTGCTCCAACGCCTCCAGAGCCCGGGCCTTCGCTTCCTGGTTCACCCGCCGGAACCATCCGAGGCGCCGGTAGGTCCCCATCGCCACCAGATCCAGAACGTTGACCGGGAAATCCCAATCCACACTCTCGCGCTGCGGCACATAACCCACCAGGTGACGTTGATCTTTGTAGGGTTTCCCGTAGATCCCCACTTCACCGGACGCCTTCGGCACCAGGTCCATGCAAGCCTTCAAAAGCGTGCTCTTCCCCGCGCCGTTCGGACCCACGATGCCGACCAGTTTGCCTTCCGGAATATCGAGATCGACATCCCACAGCACCGGCTTCCGGTGATACGCCACCGTCAAGTCGTGCACGGCCAGCGGGACGTTGTCCGGGTGGAACGAAAGATCCTCTCCCGTCGCATCGCCCGGAGGCGACATGGTTTGCAATACCTGACTCATTTCATTGCTTCGTGGAACCCAGAACGCGCCGAGGCCGTCGCCCGGTTTCCATGACCGATTATCCTTCCTCCGAAAGCCTGCCGTTCAACCCTTTCTCGGGAGCCTCCCCGCCAAGGGCCCGCGCGATGGTGGTGACGTTGTGGTCGATCATCCCGATATAGGTCCCCTCGTACGTTCCGCCCACCCCCATCGCGTCCGAAAACAGCTTGCCCCCGATCTCGACCTCATGCCCCTGCGCCCCGGCACCTTCCACCAGCGCCCGGACGTTTTTGTCCGACACCGACGTCTCCACGAACACCGCCGGAATCTGTCGCTCGACCAAAAACCGCACGAGATCTTCGATGTCTCGCACCCCGGCCTCGGATTCCGTGCTCATACCCTGGATCCCACGCACCTCCAAACCATAGGCGCGCGCCATGTAGCCGAAGGCATCGTGAGCCGTCACCAAAACTCGCCGCTCTTCCGGAATCGAGGCGATCACCCGTTTAGCGTAGGCGTCCAGCTCGAAAAGCTCTGCTTTGTACTCCTCCGCGTTCGCTTCGTAAATCGCCGCGCCAGCTTCGTCAAAATCGGTGAGCGCGCTCGCCACCACGTCCACCGCGCGCATCCATCCCTGCACATCCATCCACACGTGAGGATCATAGTGCTCCTCCTCGTCCGTCATCACGTAGCTCCCTTCGTCGAGGATTTCTTCGGTCACCGCATGGACCGGCTTTCCCGTCCGGGCGACCCGAACGAGCACATCGCTCATCTTCCCTTCCAGCATGAGGCCGTTGTAAAAGACGATGTCTGCCGCCTGCACGGTTTTCACGTCGGAGGTCGTGGGTTTGTAAAGGTGCGGATCGATCCCCTCACCGATGATGCCCTCCACGCTCGCCCGCTCCCCCGCCACGTTTCTCACGATATCGGTCACCATGCCGACCGTGGCCACGGCCTTGAACGGAACTCCCGGCGGATCGCTTTCCACCGCGGATTCGTCGCACGAGGACAGAAACGCCATCGCCGCCATCACCGAGGCAAGGCACAACCACACAGGTCCGTGGCTTCTCGGGAGGCATCGCGGCGCTCCCGCTCGCCGTGAAAAGCCAAGCCAAGATCGAGTCATCAGATCAATAAACGATTGCGTCTTGAGCAGTCAAGATGAATTCTTTTAAGACTCGATATCAGCCCTCTCCCCCCCAAAAAAAACGGCTCCCATCCCTCCCATGCCCTCCAGCACCGTCGAAAACTACCTCAAGGCCATCCTCCAACTCGATCAAGATGATGCCTCCTCCGCTTCCGTCGGCTCCGTCGCCTCCTCCCTCGGCGTCACCCCCGGCACCGTCTCCTCCATGATGCGCCATCTCGCCGAGCAGGGCCTCATCGAGTACGAGCCACGACGCCGCATCGCCCTTCTCCCCGCCGGCCGCTCCCAGGCCCTCCAAGTCGTCCGACGCCATCGTCTCATCGAAACCTTCCTCGTTCAAATCATGAAACTCGACTGGGCCGAAGTTCATTCCGAGGCCGAGATCCTTGAGCATGTCGTTTCCGACCGCCTCCTGCAGCGCATGGACGAAATGCTCGGGTTCCCGTCACACGACCCCCATGGAGACCCCATTCCCGATCCCGATGGACGCTTCGTCGAACACCCCGCCCAGCGGCTGTGCGACGTCGCTGCTGGTTGCTACCGAATCCTGAGGGTCGACGACTCCGATGGCGACTTCCTCGATTGGCTCGGCTCGAAGCACCTCCATCCAGGCGCCGAAATCGAACTTCTCGAAAGCGATGAGGCCTCGGGTGTCCTCATGCTCCGTCTGGTCAACGGCGGTGAAACCGTGCCTCTCGGCCGTCCTCCGGCGGCCAGCATTCAGGTCGAACCCAGATGAGCCTGTCCCTGCCCAGCCCAAAAGAAAACGCCGACGCTCAAAGAGCGACGACGTTTTCAAAAATCGGATTCAACGCGGCCAAAGCCGCAGATGGATCAACTGTCGAATGACTTCACGACGATGAACTTCTTGTCATCGCGTTCCTCGATCGTGCCAGTCACCTTCTGAGGTTTCGTCCCACTGCACTTGTGGGCGGAAGTTTTCTGCTTCCCGTCCTCCTCGAGCCAGTAAAGGACCTCTTCCTCTCCCTCTTTCACTTTGAGGGTGTCGGAACATTTTTCCGCGACTTTGAGGTAGCATTTTCCACAGCTCATGGTGCCTTCTTTGGTCACCTCTTCCCCGGCGATGAGGAATCCTGCAGCGGCGAAGGCGATGAGAGCAGTAACAAGGGTAGATCTCTTTTTCATAATCGAATGGTTTGATTGGTTGCCGTTGAAACGGCCAAGCCTGTTCAGCCCCTTAACTAACACAGTTTACGCGGCTTTTCAGTGAATTGTTTCAATCTTCTTGGTTGCCACCAGAAAGAGGTCATGCCACCGCGGCAGCATGACCTCTCGAAGTTCCGCGGGCAAAACGCCCTCTCTATCGGCGGATGCTGAAGTGGAACGACGTCCCACGACCGTAGCGCGGGTGATGGTAGCCTGATCCGTAGGGCGAGCGTTGATTCGGGACGTAATAGTTCGAGTGTCCCCGGTAGGAGTACGAGTTACGATGCCGCTGACGACAACTGTGGGCCCTTGGGACATACCGGTATTGGGGCCGACCGCATCGGTCATACCCGACGAAAACCGGGTAGGCGTAAATCGAAGTCCCGCACTGATTGCATTTGCCATAGTGTCGAGGATTCCCCGCCTCCGCATTCGAAGGCATCAAGAAAAAGACGGCTCCCGCCGCCATCAGGGTTGCGAATAGAGTTCTCATATCGTCATTTCTGGTTGTTGGAATGAGGGAAACGACGGTTTCCCCGCTGATCCCCCGATTCCCTAGACACAGCGGGGCAGCCGACTTGCGCGCCCACCGGCAAAAAAAACGCATTTTTCTCACCAATGCCGCATCCCCCTCCCTTGAACGCACTCAAAAGAAGCCGCCGAGGCCAGTGGAAGACGCTCCACCGCACCTCGGCGCTCGAAGGGTGACCGATGACGATCTGAGGCCGGGCTCAGACCGCGGGCGGCGCGAATCCCTCGCGATATGCCCGGGAAAGAAGCTGCTGATTCGCCGGCTCGTGATTCGTGAACCGGTAGTTCGCTCCATCCCAGCGCAATTCCCGTCCCGGGAACCGGGTGGCCTTGACCGAGAGCAACGCCGGCTCGGTGATGCGCGCCGCGATGTCGAACTCGGTCCAAAGCGGTTTGTCCTGGCCGAGGCACCGGTCCGCCCAATCCTTCCAGTGATTCCGCGGCGCCACCTCGGGCTTCGGTTCGTCTTCGACCAGCTTTCCTTTGCGGAAGACCTGCATTTGCCCGTTTGGCTGAAGAACCATCGTTCCTTCCTCACAAACAATGATGGTCGCGTTGCCTTTCACACGCATCGGAGGCAGCCCAAGTGCGGCGTAGGAAGGCTGGATGTTGCTGTCGTTGTAATGGACGATGAACTCGTCCCGCGCGAAGCGATCCCCACCGCCCGGATAGGTGAGCGTGCACTGGTTGTAAGCGCTGTGGCCCGTGTTGGCCGGCCGGATCGTGTTGGTTTGAACCGCCGTCGGACTCGGCAAATCGTACGCAAAATAAAGCACGTCGACCAGGTGGCAGGCCCAGTCCGCTAACTGACCTCCTCCCGTCGCCCAAAAGCTTCGCCAGCGCCGGGGCGCCAAGTCCTTGCTGTAGGGCAGTTCCTGCGTCAATGGCCCAAGCCATAGCTCCCAGGACATCGTCGGAGGAATCGGAATGCCCTCCGGCAGCGGACTCCAGGGATCGGTGAAATAGTGCCCCTCCTCGACCGTCCCCGCCCATGCATAGGCCTCCACAGGACGTCCAAGTTGATTCGATTTCAGCATTTCCACTGCTTGCATCCGGCCCGTCGTGCACGCTCGCTGATTGCCCATCTGCGTCGCCAGCCCTGGCCGCGCGGCCATCGCCTCGCGAATCATCCGCAGTTCGTCGAGTTGGTGGACCAGCGGCTTCTGTCCGTAGACGTGCTTCCCATGCTTGATCGCCGTCACCATCATCGGCGCGTGATGAAAGTCCGGGGTATCGACGATCACGGCGTCGAATTCGTCTGCCCGATCCGCAAAAGCCTCCCGGTAATCATCCGTCAAGAAGGCGTCCGGGAACTTCACCTCCATCCGGTCCCGAGCATGTTTGTCGACATCGCAGAAACCGGCCCACTCGATCATCGGATGCCCTTCCAGACCATCCCGTTGCATCGCCCCGATGCCTCCGACTCCGATTTGAAACAAACGTAGCCGACTGTTTTTGTTGGTCGCGGCACGAACGGCTGCCGAGGGAGCAGCCACGATCGCGGCGGCGCCCAACGCACTGCTTTTCAGAAAACGCCGCCGGCTGGTGGCCCCTGTGGTAGACGAAGTGGTGTCGTTGATCATTCTGGTGGCGAACCTAGCGAACCCTGCGGCGCTTGACCAGCCCTCTTCTTCACCATCTCCAGCGGCCTCCAGGCCTCCGGCCGGTTAGCGGCTCAAGTCTTTCTGATACAGATTCTTGAACCCGGTCTTCGTCAGCACGCTGATGCCGAAGTCGACATCCTCCAGGCACAGCACCAGAGCTGGCTTGTCCTGGGGACGGCTCAAAAGCGGGTAGCTGAAATGCACGTTCGTTTCGCCCTCCAAAAGCCCCGCCAAACACTCGGCCAACCCGCGCGCCCCTTCGTCGAGCTGCACCACCGCCACCCGGGTCTCCGAACACGCGATCCCCTTCTCCATGAACATCGTCCGAACCCGCTCCGGATCCGTCGTGATCATCCTCACCATGGTGGCATCTACCGAATCGACGACGCTCAACCCCACCACTTCGACGTCCAGATCGTTGATAAACCGCACGATCGACAACAACGCCCCAACACGGTTCTCCAAAAAGACGGTCAGTTGCGTCACGGGCGCCCCCGGAAGGGCCACGGCTGGGGTAGAATCCTCGAGGTCCACGGATGAATGACGTCGTTTCGGTCGCTACGAAACTCGACGCTACTCGACCGTCACGCTCTTGGCAAGATTCCGGGGCTTGTCCACGTCGCACCCCCGCCCCACGGCGAAGTGGTAGGACAGAAGCTGGAGCGGAAGCACCGTCAGCAAGGGACTCAGGTGCTCGTTCACCGGTGGAATGAAAATCACCTCGTCGGCCAGCTTCGAAATGTGCGTGTCGCCCTCGGTCGCGATCGCAATCACGGGTCCCCGGCGCGCTTTGATTTCCTCGATGGTCGAGATGTTCTTGTCGTAAACGTGATCCTTCGGAACGATGAACACCGAGGGCAATTCCGGCTTCACCAGCGCGATGACCCCGTGCTTCAACTCCGCGCTCGCGTGACCCGAGGCGTAAATGTAGCTGATCTCTTTCATCTTCAGCGCTCCCTCCAACGCCGTCGGAAAGTTGTTCTGGCGCCCGAGAAACAGCATCGCCTCCGCGTCCAGATACTTCAGCGCCACCTCCTTGATGGCATCGCTGGTCTCCAGAATCCGGCTCACCTTGTCGGGGATTTGCTCCAACTCGTCGATGATCCGCATCCCGTCCGACGTCCCCATGTTCCGCATCCGGCCTAGCCACAGCGCAAGCAGGGTCAACACCGTCACCTGCGAAGTGAAGCTCTTCGTCGCCGCCACCCCGATCTCCGGCCCGGCGTGAAGGTAGGAACCACCGTCCGACTCCCGCGCGATGGTGCTCGCTACCGAATTCACGATTCCCAGCACCCGGTGCCCTTTCCGCTGCGCTTCACGCATCGCGGCCAGCGTGTCAATGGTCTCCCCGGACTGACTGATCACAAAGAACAGCGTGTTTTTGTCAATCGGCAGGTTTCGATACCGCATCTCCGAGGCGATCTCAACCTCCACGGGCAGGTGCGCCAACCCCTCGATCATGTATTCCCCCACCAACCCCGCATGGTAGGCCGTTCCGCAACCGCAGAGAACGATCCGGTCGATCGTCCGCAGATCGCGCGGCGTCATGTTCAGCCCTCCCAGCATCGCCGTGGCGTTCTCCTGGTAGATCCGGCCACGGAAAGCGTCCGCGATGCTCCTCGGTTGCTCGAAAATCTCCTTCAGCATGAAGTGCGGAAAAGCCCCCTTCTCCGCGTCTTCCTTCTCGAAGTTGACCTGCTGAACCTTGAACTCCGGTTTCCGCCCGCTCCGGAGCGATCGCACGTCAAACTCCTCCGGCGTCAACTCGACCAGATCGTAGTCGTTCAGATAAATGGCGTCCTGCGTGTGCGCCACCAGGGCGGCAACGTCGCTGGAAATGAAATTCTCGCCCCGGCCCAAACCCACGACCAATGGCGATCCCAGCCGCGCCCCAAGGATGTAGTCGGGAGCATCCGCATGCACCAACGCAATCCCGTAGGTCCCCTTGACCTCCGTCAACGCCCGCGTCAACGCCTCCCGCAGCCGGCCCCGGATGTCCCCGTTCCCGAGAGCTTCGAATTCGCGCCCAATCAAGTGCGACAGCACTTCCGAATCCGTCTGAGACCGGAAAACGTGCCCTTCCCCCTCGAGTTTTTCGCGCAGGGCCAGGTAGTTCTCGATCACCCCATTGTGCACCAGGGCCAGCTTCCCCGTGAGATCGAGATGAGGGTGCGCGTTCTCGTCCGTCGGCGGACCGTGCGTCGCCCACCGGGTGTGGCTGACGCCAAGACTCCCGGCCGGACGGTGTTGATCAATCAATTGCTGAAGACTATCGATTCGTCCCGAACACTTGCGCAGATCGAGTTCCCCTTGGTTAATGAGGGCCATCCCGGCCGAGTCATACCCGCGGTATTCGAGACGGCGCAGGCCGTCGATGAGGATCGGCGCCGCGTTGTCCCGACCGACATAACCGATGATGCCACACATTGGAGTTGCAGTTAGAGCTGAATTTAAGAATGGAGAACGTGTCCAGATATTGACCGAACCCAAGCGCTTTGAAAAGCTAAAATTTTTATAGATTTTAAACTCCCAAAACGACCATGGACCTCATCAGCCTTCAAAGCGCTCAATCTCGCACCCTCGCCATCATCATGGGCGGAGGCGCAGGCACCCGTCTCTTCCCTTTGACGAAAGACCGCTCAAAACCCGCGGTCCCGCTCGGCGGCAAATACCGGCTCGTCGATATCCCCATCAGTAATTGCCTGAATTCCGGTCTGTTCCAGGTCTACATCCTCACCCAATTCAACAGCGTCTCCCTTCACCGCCACATCAACTCCGCCTACCGCTTCGATCACTTCAGGCGAAATTTCGTCGAGATCCTTGCCGCTCAGCAGACTCCCCACGGCAGCAGCTGGTACCAGGGAACCGCGGACGCCGTCCGCCAAAACCTGAGGTATTTCCTCCGCGGCGACTTCGAACACTACCTCATCCTCAGTGGGGACCAGCTCTACCGCATGGATTTCTCAGAGATCCTGTCCAATCACCTCGACGAAGGGGCCGATCTCACCATCGCCACCATTCCCGTCGAACGCGATGAAGCCCGCGGGTTCGGGATCATGCGCTCCGACCCCGCCGGCCAAATCACTGAGTTCGTCGAGAAACCCCAAAGCGACGAACTCTTGGACGACCTTCGGATGCCGGGCGAGCTGTTGACGAAATACAATTTGGCTCCCGATGCCGAGCGCTTCCAGGCATCGATGGGCATCTACGTCTTCAACCGGGCCGTGCTCGAGGAGTGCCTCGATAACGACCTGGTCGACTTCGGAAAACACATCATTCCCGCCGCGATCGAGCGCTACGATGTCATGAGCCACATCTTCCAGGGTTACTGGGAGGACATCGGGACGATTCGCTCCTTTTACGAAGCAAACCTCGATCTCGCCAAAATGGTTCCCGATTACAACTTTTTCGACGCCAGCCGGCCCATCTTCACCAACCCACGCTTCCTTCCGGCCAGCAAAATCAACGCCGCCTCCATCGACCGCGCCATCATTTCCGACGGATGCATCATCACCAACGCCCGCGTCGAAAATGCAATCATCGGCGTCCGCTCGATCATCGAAGAAGGTTCCCACGTCTCCGACTCCGTTCTCATGGGCGCCGATCTCTACGAGAAAATCCGCGATACCCACAAGCGCGACGGAAATCGTCCGCCCGTCGGTATCGGCAAACGCTGTCGTATTCGCCGGAGCATCATCGACAAAAATGCCCGCATCGGAAACGACGTCGTCATCGATCCCCAGGGCAAGCCGGACCACTATGACGGCGACCAATTTTACGTTCGCGACGGTATCGCCGTGGTTCCAAAGAACGCCGTGATCCCCGACGGCACACACATCTGAACCTGGCGTCTCACCAACTTCCCGCTTGCTTTCTAGCTTTTCTGATACTTTGTCTACAGCCCAACCGATGTCCGATTTCGAATCTCTCGCACTCTCCGACCGTGTCATGACTGCCGTCAGAGTGCTGGGATTTCACACCCCCACTCCCATCCAGGCTCAGGCCATCCCCGCCATCCTCGACGGGCGCGACGTCATAGGCTCCTCCCAAACCGGCACCGGCAAAACCGCTGCATTTGCCCTTCCCGTGCTCACCAAGCTGGAGCCGAAGAAGATTCCCGGCTGCCTCGTCCTCGAACCCACCCGCGAACTCGCTTCACAGGTTTTCGACGCCTTTCGTGCCATGGGGAAATTCACCCACAACAAGCTCTCCCTCCTCTACGGAGGCGTTGGCTACACGGAACAGGACGAACGCCTCGATAAGGGGGCGGACATTATCATCGCCACCCCGGGCCGCCTCCTCGATCAAATCAGCCGAAAGAAGCTGAAGCTCGACACGATCGAATACCTCATCCTCGACGAAACCGACCGCATGCTCGATATGGGCTTCCTGCCCGACGTGCGCAAAATCGTCGGCATGTGCCCCGACTCCAGGCAAACCCTCCTTTTCAGCGCCACCATGCCACCGGAGATCGAGGGACTGGCAAAGTGGGCCCTCAAAGATCCCGTCGAAATCGAAATCGGCCAGCGCCAGGGCGTAGCCGAATCTGTCACCCACGCTTTCTACCCCATCTCCATCGACCAGCGCGACGACCTCGTGCTCGAACTGCTGCGGCGCACCGATTTCTCCAGCGTCATGCTTTTCACCCGCACCAAACGCGAGGCCGACAAACTCGCGGACGTGGTGATCGACCAAACGGACCACCGCGTCACCGTGCTCCACAGCGATATTCCCCAAAAAAAGCGCGAGATGGCCCTGCGCGGCTTCCGCGAAGGAGATTTCGACATCATCATCGCCACCGATTTGGCGGCTCGCGGGCTCGACATCAGCGGCGTCAGCCATGTCATCAATTATCGCGTTCCCGAAAATCCCGAGGACTACGTTCACCGCATCGGCCGAACCGGACGAGCCGAACAAACCGGCGACGCGTTCACGGTCCTTTCAGCCGACGAGGCGGATTTTGCCACCTCCATCGAACGATTCGTCGGTCACCCAATCGAACGTCGTCGCCTCGAGAATTTCGATTACGTTTACACCGCGCTCCTCGACGATTCGCCGCGATCCCCTATCCGCCGGAAAGGCCCGCCGAAGAAGCGTCGGCGCCGCTGAGTCATGCGGGTCCTCGCCGTCGATCCAGCACTACGGCATACCGGGTATGCCGTGCTGGAACAGCCCGAAGGCAGCCGGCGGGCGCCTGGCACCCAGGTGAACTGCCGGTCCTTGGCCTACGGTGTCATCAAAAACCCACCGAAGCTCCGCCAAAGCGCTTGTCTCCTCGAAATCCGGCGTGCCCTCAGCGAAATCATCGCCGAAAACCAGCCCGAGGTCTGCGCCGTCGAGGCGATCATCTACGTCCAAAGTCACAAGACGGCGATCACGATGGGAGCGGCCCGCGCCGCCTTTCTCATCGCCGCCACCGAGGCCGGCTTACCGGTTTGCGAATACGCCCCGAAACGGGTGAAGCAGGCAGTCGTCGGGCTCGGCGGCGCCTCCAAGGATCAGGTCGCTTTCATGATGCGCGCCCTCCTGGGACTTCGTGAAACGCCTCCGCCAGACGCTGCCGATGCCCTCGCCATCGGGCTCACGCACCTTCAAGCCTCCCCTTTTCGGAATCAACTGGGCCAGGAACCCGACTACATCTGAAACGGATTCCGCAACCGTAGCCTGCGCGACTCGAGTTTTTCGTCTGCCTTCCCTCTCCACCGTGCCCTGGTACCTGCTCATGCCCCTCGGGGCGGCCTTCCTCTACGCCCTCGGATCCGTCTTCCTCAAACGCAGTCTCCAGGACGGCGCTTGCCGTCACCAGACCTTTCACCTGACCAACTTCGCCATCGGGCTCGCGTTCGCTCCGCTTCTCCTCCTCGAGCGCGGAGATCCACGATGGGATCTCTGGCACCAACCCCTCATCGTCACGGCCTTTTTCTTCAGCGGAATGTGGCTTTCCTTCGAAGCCATCCGCCGTGGCGACGTGAGTCTAGTCACCCCCTTGATGGGAACCAAGGTCGTCTTCGTCGCCCTCGTCGTGGCCTTTTTCACTCGAGGGAGCGACGGCATCGGCCTCTGGATCGCTGCGTTCCTCACCGCCACCGGCGTTTTCCTGATGGGTTTCCGCGAATTCCGCCGGAGCGCAGCCGGCCACCTCGCCGCCATTGCCGCCGCCCTGCTGGGAGCGCTGGTCTTCGCCTGCTGCGATGTCCTTGTCCAGAGCTGGTCGGAAAGCTTCGGCGCCATGACCTTCCTCGCCCTCTCGTCCATCGGCGTCGGCGCTTGCTCGGTTCTCATGTGGTTGTTCCAAGGCCGCCCCAAACTGACTCCCAATCAACCTGGTGCCGGTTACCTCATCTGGGGCGCCAGCCTGGTCGGAATCCAGGCCGTCGCGCTTGGCCTCTCCCTCAGCTTCATGAACGATGCCACCGGCATCAACGTCGCCTACGCCACGCGCGGTCTTTGGGCCCTCGCCCTCATCGGCGTCATCGGCCATTGGTTCGGCAATCACGAGCGCCACTCCGCCGGGGTCACCTTCCGCTGGCGCGTGGCCGGAGCCTGCCTCATTACCACCGCGCTCGTCCTTGCGATCGTAACCCGGGCTCAGGAACCGGACGATTCCATCCCGCGCAGCGCCCTGAGCCTCAGTCGCCCCTCTTCCTTCACCAACTCCACTTCGACCTCCTCATCGATTGGAAACGCCACCCCCGAGAAACTCGAATCCACCCGCAATCGCGCACGGAACCAGGACTGATCGCCTTCCGCCCTCAGGAACTCGACTCGCTCGAACTGCAGCTTCACCCAGTGACCGTCGCCCGTCACCGTCAAGTAGGCGGAAAACACTTCGTCCACGTCATGTGAACCCGACACCGCGGCCTCCTTCAAATCGACTTCCAAAGGACTGGCCAGCCTCTCGCGAATCCGGAAACCCAGCATCCGTTGTCGCACGGGACTTTGCCCCGCCGGCACGGAAACGATCCGGGAAAGCTTCGCCAAATGACGCTTCCCGGCCTGCACCGGCTGCGCGCTCCAGTGCATCCAGTAAGCCGTCGCCGCGATGACCACCACGAACGCAACGAGGAAGATCGCAAGTGGCCGCTTCACCTTCGGAAATCGGCGTCGCTGACCTCGAACCGGCTGGCCTCTTTGTGCGCCATCACGCCTTCCGTCGCTTTCGTCCACTCGGCAAAGTGGTCGCTGGCTTTGTGCTCGGCGAAGACCTCGGCGTTGTCATACAGCTCATAGATCGCAAACCGCCGAGGATTCTCGATGTGACGCGACCACTCCCAGCAACGACAGCCCGGTTCCGCGCGCGAACCAGCCGCGTTCGCCTTCAAAGCGGCGATCAAATCCTCTTCCCGGCCAGGAACCGCTTCGATGTGGACGATGACGGCGAGCATGCTGGCCGAATCTCCCTTGTTTCCACGCCATTGCAAGCCCCTCGGCGCTTCGTCCTGACCAATTCGGACGCCTCGCTCCCCGGCCACCGTTTGGAGACCGTCCGAACTGCGGCTATCCTCCCATTCTCCGTTCATGACACCCACCTCCGCCCTCCCCATCGAGATCCGCTGGCTCGGCCGCGTCAGCTTCCCCGACGCGCTGGCCCTCCAAGAAACTTTGGTCGAGCAGCGTCAACGTGGTGAGGGACGCGACACCCTCTTTCTGCTCGAACACGATCCCGTCTACACCATCGGCCGGACCCGGGACCAATCCAGCCTCAAACAGGCGCAGGCCACCGGACTGCCCGTCGTCGAAATCAACCGTGGCGGCCAGGCGACCTACCACGGCCCCGGACAACTCGTGGGCTATCTCGTCGCGGATTTGCAGCGCTTTGGCCGCGACCTGCACGTCTTCATCCGTCGCCTTGAGCAAAGCCTCGTCGATGCGCTCTCCGGCCTTGAACTTCCCGCCCAGCGGCGGGATGGCCTCACCGGCGTTTGGATCGACGACCGAAAAATCGCCTCGATCGGCATCGGCGTCCGCAAATGGATCAGCATGCACGGTTTCGCCCTGAACGTCACCGCCGACCTAGCCGCCTTCGACGCCATCGTCCCTTGCGGCCTGACCAACGTCCAAATGACGTCCGTCAATCGCGAGACGGGCGACGAATGGACCGTTTCAGGACTCGCCGAATGGATCGGCCCACGCCTCGTCTCTTCCCTGACGATGCCACACGCTCCTACGGACCAGGATTGACGGGCATCGCTCGCTCCGCTTTCGTAGTCGCATGAGTGAACTGAACGTCGGGGTCGTGGGATTCGGTTGGGCCGCCACCGCACACATCGAGGCCATCCAGAAATCCGGGCGGGCTCGCGTCGCGGCCATCTACTCCTCGCGAGCCGCGTCGCTCGACGCCTCGGAGATCAGTGAGCGCTACGGCACGCCGATTCGCCTGACCAACGATTTCGAATCGCTTCTCGCCGACGATTCGATCGACGTCATCGACCTCACCAGTTACCCGAATCAACATGCCGATCAGGCCGTTGAAGCCGCCGCCGCTGGGAAGCATTTGATCATCGAAAAACCGCTCGCGCTGAACCTCGATGACTGCCGCCGCATCGAGCGCGCAGTGAACGAAGCTGGCGTCCAAACCTGTATCTGCTTCGAGTGCCGCTTCTCCGGCCAGTTCACCACCACTCGCCGGCTCATCGACGAAGGGATCCTCGGCCGCGTGCACTACGGGGAGATCGACTACTACCACGGCGTCGGGCCTTGGTATGGCCAGTATCGATGGAACATCAAAGCCGAAAACGGCGGCAGCTCCCTGCTCTCCGCTGGCTGTCACGCGCTCGATGCCCTCCTGATGTGCATGGACGGCGAAGTGGAAGCCGTCACCAGCCTCACCACCCAATCATCCCACGAAGTCTTTGAGGCCTATGAATACCCCACGACCAGCGTGAATCTCATCCGCTTCGCCGACGGCCGCCTCGGCAAAACCGCCTCGGTCCTGGACTGCTGGCAGCCCTACTATTTCCACACCCATCTCGTCGGAAGCGAAGGCAGCCTCTTGGACAACCGCTTTCACACCAACAAATTCGGTGCCCTCAACAAGGACGGCTGGAGCCAGCTCCACATTCCGCTGATGGATTCCGGCGACGTCTCCGATCACCCTTACCAGACCCAGTTCGAGGCCTTTTTCGACGCCATCCGCGCTGGACATCTGATGCCTCTCACCAGCCTCCAGGACGCCATGCGCTCCTTCGAGGTGATTTTCGCCTGTGACCGTTCCAGCCGTGAAGGGCGGGAAGTCCGCCTGGCCGAGATGCGTTGATCCCAAACCATTTTCCCTGCAAGTTTCAACCCACCTGTGACGTTCAAACAAAACATGAATCCCTTCGTTCCTCTCCCCTTCCGCGTTCTTCCCGGCCTCTTCGGCATCCTCCTCGCCGGCTGCATCAACGCCTCGTCCGATCCCGGCACCGCCCAATCCATGGAGGTCCCCGACGAATCGAAAATTCCTGCCGGGGCGGAGGTCGCGACCTTCGGCGCTGGCTGTTTCTGGTGCGTCGAGGAGGTTTTTCATCAAACCCCGGGCGTCCTGAGCGCCGTTTCCGGCTACATGGGCGGCACCGCAGACGATGCCAAATACAAGAAGGTCAGCGCCGGACTTACCGACCACGCGGAGGTGGTTCAGGTTCATTTCGATCCCGGCGCTCTCAGTTACGATAAGCTGCTCGACGTCTTCTGGAAACTCCACGATCCCACACAGCTCAACCGCCAGGGACCCGACTGGGGTCGCCAGTACCGTTCCGCCATCTTCTACCATTCCGAGGAACAGGCAGAGATCGCGAAGAAATCAAAGCAAGCCCTCGCCGACGCCAAGGTTCATGGCCGGAAACCCATCGTCACCGAAATCACGAAGGCGATGCCATTCTACGATGCCGAGGACTACCATCAGAACTTTGCCCGGCTCAACCCGAATCATCCATACCTCCGCGCCCACCTCTACCCAAAGCTCAAAAAGCTCGGGATGAAGATCCCGAAGTAGGGTAGGTCGCCCTCGCGGTGCGCGCGCTCTCGGTCCCATGAATCCCGGCGAGCTTGGAGTGGTGGCGGAGCGTCACCTGCCCGCCGCACTCGCCTTTCTGCGCCAACTCGTCGAGGTCAACAGCTTCACGTCGAACGCGAGCGGCGTTCAAACCGTTGCCGAACTCACGGCCCAGGCCTTCGCCTCCCTTGGTCTCGACTCGGAACTCCAGCCCTGCGGTCTCCCTGGCACCGGGCCGCACCTCTTCTCCTGCGCAGGACCTCCCGGCGAGGCTCCGGTTCTCCTCGTCACGCACTCCGACACCGTCTACCCGCCGGATGAAGAGCAGCGGCACGACTTTCACTGGCACGAATCCCCGGATGAAGGCCGGATCGAAGGCCCCGGGGTGATCGACAACAAGGGCGGCACCGCGCTCATCTGGCTCACCCTCAAGGTTCTGGCCGAAGCGGATCCCGCTCGATTCCGGCGCACTCCCTGGCTTCTTGCTGTCAATGCCGCCGAGGAAATCACCGGTGAAGACTTTGGCAAAACCGTCACGGCCCAATGCGGCGGGCGGGCCAGGGCGGTCTTGGTCTTCGAAAGCGGCCCGGTGGTGGATGGCGGCTGGCACATCGTCACGTCGCGCAAGGGGCGGAGCACCTGGAAACTCGCGGCCACCGGCCGGTCCGCCCACTCCGGCAGCGCTCACGGCCGTATCTTTTTTCAAATACACTGGCTCCCGGTGTCGCATCAGCGGTCTTCAAGGCTCTGGAAATGTTGAGTCAATCAACCGAA
>CAZCRA010000040.1:22494-27374 GCA_964500945.1 uncultured Verrucomicrobiales bacterium
GCCAACGCCATCCCGGAAATCGCCGCCTGGAACAACCCGGCGGCCCAGCGAACCGTGAACCTCGGTGTCATTCGCGGCGGCACGGTCGTCAACCGTGTCCCGCACGAGGCCGAAACCGAATGGGAGTGCCGCGCCACGGCCCCCGAAGCCCTGGCCGAAGCGGACCGCGCCTTTGCTGCCCTCAATGGCCCGGGCCTCGGCGGCGCCAGCCTCGCAGCGGAAAGAACGGGCTTTACCGCGGCATGGCCCGGTGGTTCAGCGACCCAGACCCTCTTCGAACACTGGAACCGGGCGGCCAAAGCCATGGACCTGACCGCCGTAGCCGTTCCCCGCGGCGGGCTCAGCGACGCCAATCACCTCTGTCACCTCGGTCCGACGCTCGACGGTCTCGGTCCAGGCGGCGGCAATCCCCACTGCTCCCGCCGCGCACCGGACGGCTCGGAGAGGCCGGAATACCTCGACCCCTCCACCCTCGCGCCTAAAGCCGTCATGAACGCCCTCGCTCTCGCGAGCCTTCTGGGCGGGCAGGAGAACTACCCTGTTGATTGAGCGCGGACCACAATGACCTGCCTCCGCGGCGATTACGTGTCTTGCAACCGCGCGAAAACCGTGCTCATTCCCAGCTCATGCCCTCCACGGAGCCCCGGAACATCCGAAACATCGCCATCATCGCGCACGTCGATCATGGGAAAACCACGCTCGTCGATCAATTGCTGCGTCAAGGCGGCGCCTTCCGGGAGAACCAGCAGGTCAACGAGCGCGTCATGGACTCCATGGACCAGGAGCGCGAGCGCGGCATCACCATCAAAGCCAAAAACACCTGCGTCCACTGGAACGGAAACATCATCAACATCGTGGACACCCCGGGCCACGCCGATTTCGGAGGTGAGGTCGAACGCGTCATGAAGATGGTCGACGGCGTCCTGCTCGTCGTCGACGCCTACGAAGGCCCGCAGGCGCAAACGCGATTTGTTCTTCGCAAGGCCCTCCACGAAGGCCTTGCCCCCATCATCTTCGTCAACAAGATCGATCGCCCAAACGCCGAGCCGGCTGCCATCCACGACAAGGTCCTGGAACTCTTCCTCGACCTCGAGGCGAACGACGATCAGTTCAACGCCCCCTTCCTCTACGGCAGCGCCAAGGTCGGATTCGCCACCACGGACCCATCCGCGCCGACCGATTCGATGGAACCCCTCTTCCACGCGATCATGGAATCGATCCCCGCCCCGGAAGCCGACGCTTCCGCTCCCTTCCGCATGCTGGTGTCGAACATCGACTGGAGCGATTACGTCGGCCGGATCGCCATCGGTAAGGTCCAGAGCGGCTCCGTCCAGTCCGGCGATAGCATCTGGCGACTTCGAAAAGACGGGATGTGCGAGCGCGCCAAAATCACCAAAATTTACGAATTCAGCGCGCTGTCCACTCAGGACTCTCAGGAAGCCGTCGCCGGCAACATCGTCGGAATCGCGGGCTTCGAAGATGCCGACATCGGCGAGACCCTGGCCCTGACCGAAACCGCCGATCCCCTGCCGTTCGTCGAAATCGACCCGCCCACGGTCCAGATGGAGTTCTCCATCAACGATGGTCCTTTCGCCGGCCGCGAAGGCGATCGCGTCACCTCGCGTGAGCTTCGCGATCGGCTCTTCCGCGAAGCCAGGACCAACATCTCGTTCCAAGTCGAGGACTCCGATGAAGCGGGAGTGTTCAAAGTCAGCGCACGGGGAGCCATGCAGGTCGCCGTTCTGGTCGAAACGATGCGCCGGGAAGGCTACGAAGTCCTCATTTCACGCCCGACCGTCATCGAACGCGAAATCGACGGCCGCCGCTGCGAACCCTTCGAAACGGTCTACGTGGAAGCCCCGGACGAAACCGTCGGCGGTATCATGAAGAGCATCGCCAACCGCAAGGGGCAGCTCGATTCGATGGACGCCAAAAACGGCCGCACCACGCTCGAAGCCACCATGCCCACCCGCGGCATCATCGGTCTCGAGTTCGAACTGCTGAACCTCACCAGCGGCGAGGGCATCATGTCTCACCTCTTCAAAGAATACCGCCCCGTCATCGGTGAAATCCGCACCCGGAACACCGGAACCTTGGTCGCCATGGAACAGGGCACCGCAATGGCCTACAGCCTCGACAATCTGGAGGCGCGCGGCAAACTCTTCATCGGCCCCGGTGAAGAGGTCTACGAGGGCATGATCGTGGGCGAAAACCCCCGCTCCGATGATCTCCCTGTCAATCCGACCAAGGCCAAGCACGTCACCAACCACCGCTCCAGCGGCGACGGAAAAGGCATCCAGCTTTCGCCCCCGCTCCGCTTCTCTCTCGAGCGAGCCATCGAATACATCGCGCCAGACGAACTGGTCGAAGCCACGCCGAACAATCTCCGCCTCCGCAAGCGCATTCTCTGCTCCCACGAACGCAAGCGTCAGGCCAAAAAGCAGCTCGCCCCCGCCTGAAGCCACCCCCAGGGCTCCGGCAGGGCCGCGTTTACGTCCCACGGCGCTCGATGGCCACCAAGAACGGCGCGGCCTTCGCGGCGTTCAGCACCGAATACACGACCGAACGGAATCGCGCCGCCTCCAGGCCTTCCGCCCACGAGCGCACCGCGTCGCTCTCATCCCCTCCACCCTCGTGTCCCGGATAACAGACCACGCTCAGGATCCCTCCAGGACGGAGCAACTCCAGCGCTCCTCCCAATCCGGCCAAGGTCGACCCCACCTGCGTCACCACCCCGTGGTCGCCGCCCGGTAGGTAGCCCAGGTTGAACATCACTGCCCCCACGACTCCATGCCCTTCGGGCACGAGTTCCGTCAGCCGCTCGTGGTCCGCCCGATGCAGCACCACCCGCCCACTGACCCCCTGCATTTCGAGTTCCCGCCGGGCCTCAACCAACGCCGCCTCCTGAAGGTCGCACCCAATCACCCGGCCCCTTTCCCCGACGCACCGCGCCAAAAAGACCGCGTCGTGCCCATTCCCGACGGTGGCATCCACCGCCAGTTCCCCCTCCTGGAGACACTTTCCGACCAACGCATGCGCCAGATCCGTCGCGCGCGGCAGCGTGAACCCCGAGCCGCTCACTGCCGTTCCAACAGAACCCGCCCGCTCCCGCTCCGAAGCGCCATCCAACCCGGCACTTCCGCATAGAGCCACGTTTGCTCTCCGACGGTCTTCGTCCCCACGCCATGCACTGGCACCCCACTTCGAACCCGGGCGATCAAAGGGTCCGATGTCGAGGGCCCGGCTCGCATCGAGAGAAATCCGTCCCGTGTCCGATTCACTCGCCAGAGCCCGTTTCCCATTTCCGATAAAAACTGCGTCCGCGTTCCCGCCGTCGACATCCAACCCCGAAGGATCACCTCCACCCATCCGCCGGATCGCCGACCGGTCGGAACCAACAGCGCCTCGCTTCGCACCGCCTGCCCCATTTCCAGGCCCGAAACCGTCGGCTTCGACCGGAAGGAAACCCCATCGTCGCCGCCATAAACCACCACATACCCTCCTGAAGGCGTCGCCAAAACCGGCCGTTCGTCCGGGTAGGTGACCTCGACATCTTCGATCCATACGCCCTGAATCAAGCCGGCATCCCCCTCCCGCCGTGTCCCGATTTGGAACCGGTTCGTCCCGGTGACCACCTTGTGCTTGCTTCCATCCGACACCAGAAACCGGGAGCGAACTCGCGCCGCAAACACGCCCCGTCCCGCCCGGCTCACCTCCGGCATCTCCAGAACCTCATGCTGCCGGTGCGGCCACTCGGCATCATAGACCCGTTGCTTCTCGAGGATCTCGTCCCGGCTCAGCAGACTCCCGAAATACTTCACTTGCGGCGCATAAAACGCATGCTGGTCCACCGGCGATCCGCTATCGCCCGCTCGAAGATACGCCAGAACATAGCTTCCGATCACCTCCGTCGGCGACATCTCCTCGCCTGGCGCGCCCTCCTCTTCCGCGACTTCCGCCACCGGATCCGGACCGGAGGTGACGATCATCACCGTCGCGGCCTCTGCATTCGCGACCGGATTCTCGATCGCCTCCGGTGTCGCGCTGGGCTTCGGAAGGAACCCGAGCAACGGCTTCACATGATTCGCCTTCACCGCATAATTCACGTTCTCCGGGATCCACCCCTCCGACATCAGGGTCTTGCGCCCGTCCAACCGGCTCACCATCACGCCGATCACGCTCCCGTCCTTCGCCACCAGCGCGCCCCCGGAGTTCCCCGGCTGAATCGGCACGCTCACCTGGAAGAGATTCTCGTCATCCCGGATCCCCGCCAGCGAACTGATATCGCCCTTGGTGTATTTCGCCGATGTCCCCTGCACCTCGGGATTCGGGAACCCGATCGTGAAAACCGGGTCCCCCAACTTCACCGCGTCCGAATCACCCAGGCGGAGAAAGGTTTGGCCTTCGACCTCCACCTTCAACAAAGACAAATCCTGTTTCGGATAACTCGCCACGACCTCCGCCGGCTTCGGCCCCTCTCCCAGCATCACCTGGATCTTTTCAGCGCCTCGAACGACGTGCTCACTGGTCACGAGATACCCGTCCGCACTGACGAAAAAGCCCGTGCCGCTCCCTCCGCCGGACGCCAACCCCGGAACCAGCAATGCCATCGCGGCCATCGCCACGCCCCAGCTCTGCCACGCCGCCCGCTGCATCATGCCCGAATCCTCGGGGAAACTACCTCGCTTTGACAAGTCTCCTCTGGCGAAAAGTTCGACACGAATCCGCCGTGACCCCTCAGCCGGACACCGGCGGCAGCACGTCCTCCGGCAATCGTCGCCCCTCCTCCAACTGCGCCAGTAACCAGGCCGCGCAGCCCGGGGCCTGCAGCGCGCCCTTCGCTCCCAATCCGTTCACACACGCATGCCGCGGCCGCCCCC
>CAZCRA010000041.1:0-27154 GCA_964500945.1 uncultured Verrucomicrobiales bacterium
GTTCGTTTTCATCCATGTCTTTCCCCGGCCACAGCCGGGAGGGGGGCTGCTAAGGATTTGCTTTTCGGCCCTCCCTCCTTCGCCGAGGCTTCCGTCTTCGCTAAAGCTTCGCCGGACAGGTCGGCGGACAGGCCCGCGCCCGAGTCACCATCAGGTTGGGGATGATAGGGGTGCACCTTTGTGAAAGCCGCCGCGGGAATTTACCATTCCAAGATTCTGGCTAGGATGCCCAGCCACGCTTCCAATTGGCTGGAAACTCCGGTTGCCAAGCACCTCCGTTGGGTGGTCGAAGACCCCGATGTGGGGCTGGCCATCTGGGATGCCCGCCTCAGGGATCCCGCCTGGAGAACTGCGGAAACCTGGCAGTTGATCGAGAAGATCAAGGGGGGCAAGCGCTGTTGGGTGGAACCCCTGCCTGTCTTGACCCAGCCCCAGGGCAGCCCCCGGGGCCGGGTCGGGATCGTCTGCTTGACCCGCAGGCCAAACCGACTCACCCTGACAGCATTCATGAATGCCAGGTATGGTTCCATCCTTCTGTTGTTGGCTGCCTGTTCCGCCCCTCTCCAAGCCGCGCCCAATACCTCCCATGGGCGTAATTACGATGAGTCCAGGGTGCGCCCCTATGCCGTGCCTGAACCGTTGCTGGGGAAGGATGGCAGGCGGGCGGCGGGTGTTGAGGATTGGAACACGCGGGTCCGCCCCGGGATCTACAAGGATTTTCAGGACCTGATGTATGGGCATGCCCCACCGCTGCCAATCAGGCTGCGCTCGGAGGTCACCGCCACCCGCGAGGATGCCGTGGGCGGACTGGCCACCCGCTCCCTCGTCACGCTCCGCTTCTTCAAGGATCCCAAGGCCCCCCAGGTCCGATTGATGCTCTACCTCCCCAACGCCGCCCCGAAACCGGTCCCGGTGTTCCTCGGAATGAGCTTCTATGGGAACGCCAGCGTGGAGGCGGACCCCGCCATCCCGCTGCCCGACGGCTGGATGCGTCCGCGGCGGGACGGCGCCGTGAAGGACAACCGCGCCACCGAGGCCCTGCGCGGGGCTTCCGCCGGGCGCTGGCCGCTGGAGCTGGCCCTGCGGCGGGGATATGCCGTGGCCACGTTCTTCTACGGCGACGTGGAACCGGATCACATCGAGGGATGGCGCGACGGCATCCGCGGTTATGCCTTGAGGTCGGCCGGCCACACCGAGCGCGGTCCCCGCGACTGGGGCGCCCTCGGTGCCTGGGCCTGGGGCCTCAGCCGCGCCCTCGATTACCTCGAGACCCACGCCTCCGTGGATGCCCGCCGCGTCGCCGTGTTTGGCCACTCGCGCCTGGGCAAGGCCGCCTTGTGGGCCGGTGCACAGGATCCCCGCTTCGCTCTCGTCATCTCCAATAATTCCGGCGAGGGCGGGGCCTCTCTCGCCCGACGCAATTTTGGCGAGAATATCGCCTATTCCATCGCCCATGCCTCCTGGCGCTACTGCGACGCGTTTCGCGACTATATCGACCGGGAAGAAGATCTGCCCTTCGACCAGCACATGCTCCTCGGTCTCATCGCACCCCGGCCGGCCTATATCACCAGTGCCACCGAGGACCTCCTCTCCGACCCCAAGGGGGAGTTTCTCACCGCCGTGCACGCCGAGCCCGTCTACCAACTCTTCGGACTCCAGGGAATCGGAATCACCCGATGGCCCGCTCCCGATACCCCCGTCGGTCTCACCGTCGGTTACCATCTTCGAACGGGTCCCCACGATATCACCGCCTACGACTGGACCCAGTTCCTCAACTTCGCTGACCAGCACCTGGGCCAATCGCCTGCCGGGGCTGTCAAAGGCAGGTAACGATCCAAACGCGGCGCTGAGGGTTGGGAAAACGTCCGGTAGGGCCGAGCTGCGCCTCGGCTTTATTGGTAGGGGTTTGCTTTTCGGCCCTCCCTCCTTCGCCAAGGCTTCCGTCTTCGCTAAAGCTTCGCCGGACAGGCCCGCGCCCGAGTCACCATCAGGTTTGGGATGATGGGGGTGCAGGGGCCTTCGCAAGGCTTTGGCCTCCCAAGGGGGGAAGGAGGGGAATTTTCCGCTGCCTTGAGGCAATCTGAGCCGACTCGGGCAGCCTGCTCAAGCATTTTTCAGCATGCGCGGCGCATTTGCGCGTGGATGCTCCGATTTCTGGCCAAATTCGGACACGACGGTGCGAAGCCCCCTATCTCTGGACGGGGAAACGCTCTGCCTGGAACGGCCTGGTTTGGAGTCAATTGGCCGAGAAGACCGGCCACTCCTCGGGCTGGGGCGCCTCGAAGGGCACCAAAAGCTTCGATTTACTGAACGCCCAGCACTGCTCTTGCTTCCTCGTAACTCCCTTGGAATGAGGGGGGTAGTATGAAAAATCGGTCTGAAATTTCAAAGTTCAGAATGCGTCGACACGATGCATTTTTCGAACTCCGTGCCGGAATGTCCTGGGGTCGCGTGAGCGCTCCTTTTCCCCCAGCTCCTCACTGCATCGTGACCCATGCGGCAGCGAAATGACTGGCGGGTACGCGCTTTCGCCAGAAGGTGCTTGGTGAACGCCGCTTTTCCTGCAGACGCCCGCCCAGAAGAGCACGTCTTTGCAGACGCGCCTACCCTGGGAACGTCCTCAAACGTTTCTCCCGCCCCTTGAGGGCGGAGGTCCATTCCAACGGTTTACCCGGGGCGGCGCGCGCTGCCTCGCTTTGCCCTGGGCTACGTGGTGGCGGCCCGGTTCAAAGATTGTCGATGCAAAGAGAGACCCTCCCTCATCGTGTTAATCGCTCCGCGCCTCGCCAAACTCGACAAGGACCAGGACGGCTTCCGCGGCTAGGAGAACGGCACTCGGGTAAGCCACCTGGTCGAGAATCTCTGTTGGGGTGTAGCCGGATTCATAAGAATGGGAGCGAAGCGAACATAGGCTGCCAAAGGCAGAGCAACGCGTCCAATTCGGACCTTCTTCTCCCCCGTCACCCTCGCACGCTGAAGTATCACCACTTCAGCTTCTCCCAGAAGAGAGTGCCATTCGACTGAGAGGAGAATGGAAGCCCCGCACCCCAATTGGCGAAGGGGCCCGCAGGAAACTCGCGCACGACGGAACGCGCCCGGGCGGCCGTGAGCTGATCCATGGGGAACAATTTGTCAAAGGGAGGGATGGCCTGAGAGAATCCCGTGACCTACGGCGACGGTACAAGAAAAAAAGCATCGCTTTGGCCTGAATTCCGGTGGAGACTCTCCTGCGTGACAGCTTGCCCTCGCATTGGACCGCCGTCTGCGGTAACCTTGTGGGCTCTCTGGGCGCCAGCCTGGTTCCTTGCGCCCTAAACTGGAAAAAAGACTCCGCACTTCATCCCATGCAATCTGCTTGGCGACCTACCCTCGTTTCCTTGGTGTTCGCGTTCACGAGTGCTAACGCCCAGAACCCCACGGATTCACCGGTCTTGCAGTAATCGACTTTCCTGGACGGGTCGGGCGGTGAGCTGATCCGCGATATCGTTCACGATGCCGACGGCAATATTTACGTGACCGGCGGCACCTATTCGGCGGACTTCCCCACGACGCCGGGCGCCTACCAAACGACGCTAAACCCTGGCGTAACGCCGCCAGGCACCGTCGACGGTTCGTTCGAAGACATGGACGCATTCATTGCCAAACTATAGGCAGACGGTTCCACGTTGCTCTGGGCCACCTATGTCGGTTCGGCAGCGCCCACTCTGATGAGCGACTTCCGGGTCGACGCGGCAAGTGGAGTGGTCCACTGCGGGGTCAACCGAGTGGCTGGAGCCTTCCAACACGTCACCGCGGGCGCATTACAGACCACCTTGGCAGATGACAACGACGCCGCCTACATCAAACTGGACACTCAAGACGGCAGTTTGCTCTACGGCACGCTGTTGGGTGGGAGCGGCGATGATTATCGCCCCTCACTGGTCACCGACGGCACTGGCGGCGTCTATTTCATGCTGCAGTCGGATTCCACCGACTTGCCCCTTCCGACGGTGGGTTTCGAGCAGGGTCCAAATGGTGGCGCTGATTTCGCCGTCTATCATTTCGACAGCAATAACGCGGTCCTCAGCGCCACGCACTACGGTGGGAGTGGCGATGAACTCACCGAGACGCACAGCATAGCCCGGGACGCCTCGGGCAACATCTTCCTTGGAGGCGGGACGAGCAGCACCAACCTCCCTGCTTCGACCGGGGCGGCCCAGCCCGCGAAGGCCGATCTCAACGACGGCTTCGTGGCGAAGCTCTCCGCCGATCTTTCCACCGTGATCGCCTCGACTTACAACGGGGGAAGCGACGGTGATGGCGGCGAGGGTGTCCACCTTGCTCCCGACGGCACCGTGTTCATCGTCGGCCCCACCAAGTCCACGAACTGGCCGACGACCCCCAATGCACTCCTGCCCAGCGACCCGGGCGGTGCCCGGAATGGGATCCTCACGCGCTTCTCCAACGACCTGTCCACGGTTTTATACAACAGCTATATCGGTGGATCGGATGATGATGACGCCCGGATCGCCTACGTGACGGATGACGCGGAGATCTACGTTGGAGGCATTGCCCGCTTAAACAACTTTCCTACGCTCAACGCGATCGAATCCACGCAAACCGGCGCGTATAGCGCCTTTCTGATGAAGTTCACACTCGAAGAACCGACCGCCACGGACATCATTTTGATTGGCGCGCGGGATCTTGACGCCGACGATCCAGATCTGCTGGCCTGGTGGCGGTTCGATGAAACGAGTGGCCTTATCGCGAAGGACTCAGCCAGCGATGGCCACGATGGAGCACTGCAAAACCTGGTTGGTGACGAGTGGGAGCCGGGCCGCCTTGGCGGCGCCCTGCGCATCGAGAACGGCGCTGAGCGTGTCATGGTTCCGCACGATGCAGCGCTCGATCTATCCGGTCAGTATTCAATCAGCGCGTGGCTCAAGTTGGATCAAATTCCGTTCTTTGGACGCGTCGCGATCAAGGGTGGAGAGTCTGACGGTTGGGGTCTCGTAGTTCCAAACGCTACTGGACTCAACTGGGTATACGCGGGCAGTGGTTACCCTTCGCCGACCAATGTGTTGTCGGTCGCAGAGTGGCAGCATGTGGTCATCACCTACGACGGCGCCGAGCTTCGCTATTACGTTGGCGGCGTGCTGGTGCATACGCAAACTGTTGCCTTGACACCGCAGCCCAACACCGATCCGTGGCTCGCCAGCGATTGGCCGCGTCCCCTTTCCATCTCAGTGGCGGGCGGCAACATTAGTATCATGATCCATAGCTCCGCTAGGCGCAGCCACACGCTGCAATTTTCGGAGACACACTACAGTTTGGACTGGCACGACGTTCCCGGGCAAATCAACCTTCCGGGCGTCGATGGTCCATTGACCCTGACCGACAGCGCCGGTGAGGCGTTGTTCCGATTCTTTCGCGTTGCGGTCGACTCGCCGTAAGCCTGGGCAGCGGTTGACGAGGAGTCGACGAGATGGCTTTGGGCGCCGTCGTCATTCCGGGTCCAAAAGGTGGACGCTGGTCAAAATTCGAAAATGGCCGCATGCAGAGCGACCCCCTTCAACGCGGGCCGATCGTGATGACCCCATGCGCGGGCTTTGCCGCCAATGCTTTGGCGAAGCAGGGAGACTCAGAAGAGATCGGCCTCTTGAGTTGAGCCGTCCATGAAAGTCCAGGTCCATCCAGGGAACTCCAGCCTCGTTCCTCCGCCTGCCTACCGGATCGGATCGGGACAGACGTCCCGGCGACCGCATTTCACGCAAAATTCACCGAGGTAGAGATGGTCGAAGAACTCCATCAATTCCTGGATGCTGTTTTTGTCGTCGGTGACGTAGCCAGCCTCGAAGTTGCGCCGCGAAGGCCCCTTGGCGCCCAGCCCTGCACCGGTAAGGTTGGCTGAGCCCACGAAGGCAAATTGGCCGTCGATTACGATGATCTTCGCGTGATTGCGGGGACAAAGAACGCGCTCAAAGGCATCCGACTCAATCAAATCAGGAAATCGGTCGAAGTCCTTGCGAAACCGCGGGCCGGGTTCCTTGGCATGGATCAGTCGGATCTCCACACCGTCCCGGATCAGATCTGCGAACACCGCCAGGATCGAATCGAATTTTCCTTTTCGGACCTCCAGATGAAGGTCTTTCAGATCCGCCGTGGCGATCCAGACAAAACTCTCAGCTGCGGGGAGGCGCTCCAAGAGCACCCGCCGGTAGATATCGCCGTTGAAAACCAACTCCGTCACACTCGATCCAGTGGATCGCCTCGACCTGCCATCACATCAAGGGGAGGGGTGAGATTCCTGCTCTCCAAAGTCAATGAAGGGCCTCTCGAGTCGGGTGGATCAGGAAAGGCATTCGAGGAATTCCCACTCTTTAAATATTGAATTAATTTATATTTATGGAAAATGTAAATGCTGATTTGCTGAGATATATTTGTCCCCATGCTCGACGGCCTTTCCGCAGACATTCTCGTCCTAGGACACAGCCGCCAAGGCTTGGCGTTGGCCCGTGCGTTGCGGTCGAGCGGATGGCGCCCGTGGGCTGGCGTCGATGGGAGTTCTCGAGATTTCGTGAAGTGCTCTCGAGCCATGGTGGGAAAATGGCAGCATCCCTTGGTGGGCGAGGCTTCGGATTCGGAGCTCCTCGCCGCGATCGAGCAGGGGCGGGACGCAATCGCAAAGCCGGTCATCCTCTTCCCATTGGGCGAAGCTGAGATCCTCCGGTGCCTCGATTTGGGGGATCGTCTTCCGGCGGGAGTCATGCTCGTCACCGCGAATCCTTCTGCGATACGTCGTTGTGTCGATAAAGACCTGAGCCGAGAGATTTTTGAGGAATTGGGTTTGCCCCATCCGGCGACCGTCATCGTGGAGGAGCGAGGGGAGTTGGTGGATGGATTGAGAGAAGTGGGCCTACCGGCGGTTGTGAAACCGGCGATCAGTGGGAAGTGGCATTTTGAGGAGAAAGCGGTCGTCATTCGCGAGCGCGCTTCATTGGAGCACCAGTTGGCGTTTTGGGAAGAAGAGGTTCCCCTGATCATTCAGGCGCAGATTGTAGGGCGGCGTCACAATGTCTATTACGTCGCTCGCGATGGAGAACTCATGGCTTCCGCGGAGGTGGAGGTGCTCCGAACGGATCGCTGGGACGGCACGGGTCTCGCGGTGGAAGGTCGTGTCATGAGTGAGACTTCCGGGGATTTGCTGAGCCAGAGCAGAGAAATCGTCCGGTCGATCAATTACACCGGGGTTGGTTGCGTTCAGTTTCTTCGGGATGAAACGAGCGGCACGGGTTTTGTTCTGGAGGTCAATCCACGTCTGGGAGCGAATTTCGGCGCCGTGCAAGATGCGGGACTGGATCTGGCTCAATTGGCTGTTCTTTTCGCTCTCGATCCGGATCGCGCAACGGCGCACTTAGATAGCGATTTTCGACCGAAGCCATTGCGCTACGCGTGGAGCGGGGGAGACCTCGCTGGCCTGGGCGTTCAGCTTCGTGCCAAGCGAATCACACCGTGGGTCGCGATGCGTTGGGGTTTGAGCGCGGCGCGGACAGTGGTTCAAGCCAGGTCGCATATCACGTGGTCGCCTCGCGATCCCATGCCGTCCCTTGCGTTTCTGGGGCATTTGATGCGGGGGCTGATGCCCTCCGTTCCATTGGGGGCACCACTTCGCCAGCTCCGGCGACATGCGAGGCCGCGACGCCAAACGGCGTAAGGGGGAATGCAAAACATGCCGGTGTCTGATTCGTCCGCCAGAACCTTGAAAGCGTGTTCCACGGCTTGGTCTAGTGCGTTAGGCTTTTGGCGGAACGACACCCTGTTTCGGTCGATCCTGTCCGGAATTTTCACCATTGGGGGACTCACGGCCGCGGTGAAAGCGGTGGGGTTGGTCAAGGAACTGTTGGTAGCGAGTCACTTTGGCGTTTCGGACACGATCGATGCCTTCACGAGCGCATTCGCGCTTTGGTCCTTCGTGTTTGGTGTTTTGGCGGGGGCCATGCCGGATGCGCTACTTCCGGTGTATAGCAAGGCGAAGAAGATGGGAGGGGGCGTGGCGGCAGACCGGTTGGCGGTTAGTGCGAGTTGGATCTATTTCGCAAAGCTATTGATTGTTTGTGCCGGGGCGTATTGGGTGGCGCCCTGGGTTCTCCCGTGGTGTTGTCTTGAGTATTCCGAAGCCAAACGACAGACCACGCTGGAATTGTTCCGGAATCTCACGCCGTTTGCGATCTTCATGGGAGCCAGCCTGCATCTCATCATGCTGCTGCAGGCGAACAAGCGCTTCATATTGGCGGCATCGGCTCCTGCGTTGGTTCCTGCTGGTGCGATTCTAGGGATGTGGTTAGGCTTTGATTCGCTGGGGATCGATGCGCTTGTGATTGGGACGGTATTTGGGTCGGGAGCGCAATTTCTCCTCCTGTATGGTGTGTTTTTCGGGCGTCATTGTGGAATCTCGTTGGCGGAACCGGGAGGGTGGTGGACACCGGAGATTCAGCTCGTCATTCATGCATCCATTCCCTTTCTGCTGAGTGGGGTCGTTCAGTTGAGCACCTCCATCATCGACACCGGGATGGCGGCCTGGCTGGATCCGGGGAGTGTCGCCGTGCGAGCGTATGCAGTGAGAGCGACGATGCTGGGTTTGACCTTGGCGTCGACGGCGATTACGCAGGCGATTTATCCCTACTTGGCGGATCTTGTGGCGGAGGAGAGCTGGGGGCGGCTTCGGCGGATGATTCTACAGTTCTCCGGGCTGGTGGTTGCCGGATCGATTCCGGTGATTGGGGCGATCTGGCTTGGGTCCGAATGGATCGTGCGCGTTCTGTTTGAACGAGGCGAATTCGATTCGGGCGACACGGTGCGGGTGGCAAGCGTGCTGCGGTGGTCGTGCCTTCAGATTCCCTTTTATGTCTTGGCGGTTCTCGGTGCGAGAGTGAATTGCGCGATGCTTGCGTCGAAGTTCATGCTCGCTAGTGCGGTGATCAATGTAGCGGTGAATACGTCCTTGAACTACATTTTCATACGGTACGCGAACATGGGGGTCGAAGGGATCGCATTTTCAACCGTTCTGACCTATGCGGTTTCAGCCGCGACGTTGTATCTGTATTTCTTCTATCGAACACAACGGTCCATGGTGGCCCGGGAGGGTTGAAACGAATCCAGGTTCTGATGAAAGTGCTTCACTTCACAACAACCGTCGGGCGCGGAGGGGCCGAAATGATGCTGGCCAACCTGGTGGAGGCGCACGACAGGCTTGGGATCGAGAACGTGGTGGTTTCGACGACGGGACGAGCCAGGGATCTGACGAATCTCAAGCGCATGCAGGCGCACGCGCGCTTCCATGATCTCGGTGTGAAGTCTCTCTTGTCTCCCCGTTGTGTGCGCGGTCTCTGGCGTATTCTGAGAGAGGAGAAGCCGGATGTTCTTCAAACGTGGATGCACACCTCGGGGCTGGTGGCCGGGATGGTCGCGCGGTTCGCCGGGGTGTCACGGGTTGTTTGGGGAATTCACTCCCGGGAGCTGCTGTGTGGCCACCGGAAACCCTGTTGGAAGTGCTTCTCCATTGCCCGGTGTCTCGGACTGGCTTCGCGGTTCATTCCGGACGAGATCGTTTCGTGCTCGCGGGTGGGAGCCCAGGAACATCATCGTCGAATGGGTTATCCTCTATCGCGACTGAGGTGGATCGGGAACGGAGTGGATGTGGAGAAGCGATTCCGGCCGATTCCGGATCAGCGGGAGGAGTGGCGAAAGGAACACGGGATTCCCGAGGACGCTTTTGTCGTTGGGATCGTAACGCGGATGCATCCCGTCAAGGACATCCCGACTCTCCTGCGGGCAGCTTCTCTCTTCCAGCAGAGGCGGCGTTCGGCCCACGTGGTCATTGCCGGCGGTGTTCTGGAGGAAGCGGATGAAATGACGCGGCGTGATGCAGCGGCCGTCTTCGACCCGGGCCGGTTGCATTGGGCCGGGTATCAGCCGCAGGTGGAGCGGGTCTATGCCGGCCTGGATGTGGCGACGCTCACGTCGGTGACGGAAGCCTATCCGATGGTCTTGATTGAAGCGATGGCGTGTGGCGTGCCCTGTGTTTCAACGGACGTTGGGGATGCCGCTGCGATATTGGGTGACACGGGGCGAGTGGTGCCCGTGCGCGATCCCGAGGCGTTGTGCGCAGGGTGGGAATCGATGATGGATTTGGAGGTTGCCGCTTTCCAGGAGTTATGCAAAGCGGCCCGGGTTCGAGCGGTGGAAAATTTCAGCCTGGCCAAATGCGCCCAGGAGTATCTGGACGTTTATCGTGGTTCAGGGCTCCGCCCAGGCGGTCGCTCGCTCGACGCGGAGGCGCATGAAGCGCCGGTTGGCGTCGCTCATCTCAGCTAAGTCGCGGGCTATGAGTTGGGTCGTTCCGCTGATGGACAGATCGGATGGGCCGCTGTCCCAATCGACAAGATTACCGCTCACCTCCGGGATCAGGAGGCTGTCCGAATCGCTCACTGCGGCGGTGTAGGTCATCTCGAGCGCATTGGAGACGAGCGCCGGTTTTGGAAGCTGATCGGGCGTGGAAGGATCTGCAGGATCCCATCCGAAAGCGCGTTCGAAGCGATTGACGACGCCGTCACCGTCCGGGTCGGAAAGGTCGCCGCTGATGGCGGTATCCCACTGGTCCGCGCTGTTAAAATGGTCCCGCTTCCAGTTCCAGGCCGTCTCGTTGAAATGATTATCCTGATGCGCTTCGTAGGTCGGGCCATTGGCGGGGTGGAACTCGTCCAAGACCGCTTGATAGGCGTCGCGGAGAAGCTGTTGCTCCGGCGAGAGCGTGGTGATCTCCGTCATGGAGAACGGCATGTCCGAGAGATCAAAGAATCGCCCGTCGCGATTCAAGCGGTAGGCGGGACCTCGAAGGCACCAGTTGTTTTCGATTTGGAAATAGACCCACTCGCGTGGTGTCCAGCCTGGCTCTCTGCGGAGCAAGGGAGCAAAGCTGCGTCCATCGATGAAATACTGAGCCGGAGGGGCATAGCCGACGACGTCGCAGAAGGTGGGGAGCATGACGGCTTCATCGGTCTCGCTTGGATTGTCCGGGGTAGGGACGTAAGGCGGGTGGGGAGCGATCAGCGAGTAGTACAAATAGAAGGGCTGAGGGCCACCTGCGTTTCGGTCGATGAAATCGAGCGCGAACTGGTGGACGAGATCGGGAAAGTAAACGCCAGCGGGTTTGGTAACGTCCACCTCGGTCGAGGAGGGTGGTTCCTTCAGATCGTAGGTGCGCTCTTCCCAGTATCAGCCGGTTCCACCTGAGAGGTATTCGTCGTGATTTCCGTCGCCCATAGCGCCTTTGCCCACGCCGCCGGTGCGATAGCCAGCCGCCTTGAGAAACCCGGTTAGTGAGGGTTTCCAAGGGTCGTTGCGCCAATTTGATCCGTCGATGTCGAGGACGCCGTTCCGGAAAGGATATTGACCGGTATCGTATTGAGCGCGGCTGGGTGAGCAGATGCCGGTACAATAGACGCGAGTGAATTTGAATCCGTTAGTGGCCAACGCATCGATTCGGGGTGTGGAGAGGGCGTAGAGGTCGCTGCCGTAGCATCCGATTCCGTCTGGGCCGAGATCATCGGCGAGGATGAAAATGATGTTTGGTCGTTCCGGCGTGCCGGTTTGCGCGGAGACGCCATGGATGGCGAGGGCGAGGATGAGGAACGACAGCGGGATGGCGAAGGCAGAGGACATCGATGGTCGTAGAGCGATTTTTCATTTTATCCTGCTACTGAGTCAGCCGTCAACCAGGGGCGCGGGCCGGATTTCCGTGATGGCCCACCACGGACCGTGGCTCCGTCCCAGAGACGCGCTCCAGAACCAAGCCGAGACTTCTCGCCATTGCCGGTGACTGGAAGAATGCAGGTCTTCCCGGATCGATTCGCGAACCAGCCAATCGCCTTGAGCCGAGGAGGCCATGAAGAGGCCGGGACGCTCGTTTTCGATTTCAAAACCGATGGCGCGGAGACAGTCCGCGCTGGAGTGGAGTTTCCGCGTCGGGCGAGCCACCCAACGCAGGATCAAGCGACGTTCACCGCACTGGAAGACGCCGATTTTGCCTGGGAAGTCTTCGGCGAACCGGGCTTCGCGGGTGGACAGAGGGAGCGGTTCCAGGGGAGCTTCGTGCCAAGTCTCAGGCCACCCAGGGAACTCTGCCGTGGAAGGGGGCGATGAAGATACCGAAGGAAGAGCGGGAGCGAGGGCCAGCAGGGCGGCGCTTCCCAGGATCGCCACGCGGGGAACACCGGTTTCGGCGACCGTTGGCGTCGCCTCGAACCGGCCCGGCCCCACAGCGGGCATCAAGCGGCCCATTCCCCAGACGAGTCCCGCGAACACGAGCAGTCCTAGTCCCTCATGCGTCCAGTCGGGGAGCGAAACGAGACCGGCTTCTTTGACGAACAAGGCGGAGGCCCGGACGGCGTTTCCCGCCAAGACCAGGAGCACGCCGGATGCGGTGGCCAGCATGGTTCCGCTCCACGTGACGCGCCGGGCGGCGCAGAGCATCATCACCAGGAAAAGTCCGGCCCAAAGCATGCGGACGCCACTGCACGCGGGATCGACGCCGATGGCTTGTCCGTCCCACAAAAAATCCGTGCCCTGCCGCTGAACCTCGATCCCGAACACCTCGAGGATCGTCACGGAGGACGATGCGGTGGCGAGGCGCATCGGCAGGCCGAGATAGAACTGCAAACTGGCGACGACGGGCAGCGAAAGCGCGAAAAGACCCCAGATGGCCGGGTGACGGCGCAGCGTTCCACTCAAGAAAGCGAGCGTCGCGAGGGCCAGAAGGGCGCGGACGAGAGGGGGAAGGATTCCGAAGCCGGCCAGGTAGACCGCAGACGTTCCCGCCGCCGCGAGAGCCCCCGCCCGTGTCAGGCGGAGGTCCGCGCGATTGGCGACCAGGAGAAGCAAGCCGGCGACGAGGGCCGCGATGCCGAAGGGTTCGTCCGACCCGTCGGACATGCGGAGCGTGTACCAGCGCCAGACTGGCCAGAACGCGGCGAGGGCAGAGACGAGGATGAGCATGACGAGCGGGATTCCGGTAAATGATCAACCACGTCGAGGGCGCAGGCGGCGGGTGTGCCACCAGAAACCGGCCAGAGCCAGGAGCACGAGGTGGATGAGGCCAGGTTCCGGGACGGTTCCGCCGCCGATGGCTGAACTCGGCACGCCTTTGGGAAGCGGCAGCGGTTGCTTGACGGTCTGTTTCGCGGCGTTTTCCGGGAGGTCCCGGACGACGTCATCGACGGCGACGAAAGACGTGAACTCGGTGAGGAGGTTGTAGGTCAGGCCGAGATTCACGATTTGGAGACGGCTGTCCTCGTCGGCACCGATTTGATGGTCATCGCTGAGGTTGGCCACCCGGTGGCGGGCCCAGAGGTAGGGCAGGGCCGGATTTCCCGTCGTGGCCGAACCGAGATCGACGCGCTTTTCGAACCGGTTTTCACCGGAAACTCCGCTTAGCCGAATCGAGCCTGACGGTTTGCCGCGATACTTTCCGAAGATCGTGATGGGACGATCCGCCAAGACGTCGGGGATGGAGGCGGGTTCCACGTCATAAACCTCCATGCGTCCGAAGTCGACGCGGACATTCGTGAGGACGGGCGCGGAGATGTAGGCCTTCAGGCGACGGGCCTCAGCCGCAGCGTGGGCGGGTTCGGTGACGACAAAGGGTTCTCCGCGTCCGGCGCGGGCGAGGCCTTCGATGAGGAAGCGGTTCACGCTCGAGCCGATGCCGAAGGCGAAGAGGTTGGCCTGCCCCAGGTTTTCCCGGACGACCTGGAAAGCGTCGCGTTCGAAGCTGACGTAGCCATCGGTGACGACGACGATGGAGCGCGAGATCGATTCGTCCCTACTGAGTTGGACGGCGCGGGTGAGGGCCTTGACGAGTTCGGTGCCACCACCTGCCTGGAGACGGTCGAGCCAGAGTTCGGCCCGCTTCAGATTCGCGGGTGTGGCGGGCAGCGATCGTTGGGCCATGAGTTCCGAACCCCCGGCGAAGATGAGAATATTGAATGCGTCATCCGGGTTCAAATCCGCGATGAGTTCCCGCATCAAGGTCTTGGCCGTGTTCAAGGGGAATCCGTTCATGGAGCCGGACACATCGACGACGAAGACGTATTCCCTGGGTGGAACGTGCTCCGGCTTGACCCGAACGGGAGGCTGGACGGTGAGGAGGAAGAAGTTCTCACCGAGCGATTTGTCCTGCTGCAGGAGAAGGCCGGACGTGATTTGCTCATCGGCCAATCGGTAGCGAAGGATGTAGTCGCGATTTCCGGCGTTGAGTTCGCTGCCGTCGAGCAACACGCTGGCGGTTTCAGGCCCGGAGTAATTGATTTGGACGGGGTGCGTGCCGCAGGCGAGGCTTTGGATGGGCATGCCGGCCTGGACGTTCACGCGGATGTCAAAGCTGGTTGGGTCTTCGACGCCCTCTTCGAGGTAGGGATTGCTGACCCAGGCGTCCGCGGCGGCGGGCGTGCCTTCCGGCGTGTTCGAATAGCGGGGACCGACGACGGTGGGATAGACGAACTCATAAACCTTGTCCGTCGGGGCCAGGTATTCGGTGTATCGCAACGTCACCTCGATGAGGTCACCCGGGAGGATGTTCGCCACGTTCATCTGAAAGACGTTCGGGCGCTGTTGTTCCAGGAGAGACGCCGATTGGTTGTTGGCTTTGGCCTCTTCGTAGATGGCCTTGGCCTTTTGACGTTCTTCAACCTTTGCATCGATCAACCGGTCACCGATGCGCATGGTCATCCCGTGGACCGCGGCTCGGGTGGAGCCGGGGAACACGTAGACGGCTTCGAGGACGGACGAACCGGTGTTGTGATAGGTTTGGCGAACCTCGACATCCGCGATGACGCCGGAGATCGTGGCGTTCACCCGGGTGGATTTCAGGGGCATGAGTTCGACGCCTCCCTGTTCCGCCGCGCCTTCAGCCAGCACGATGAAGTAGGGTGAGAGCGTCTTACTGGCGTTGGGGTCACTTGCCGGATTGGCAGGGATGGCCGACGCGTTGCCGCCCAGGAGGGCAGCGAGGAGAAGTCCCAAGAGGGACGGATGGATGGATCGCATTTGCTTTTGCATTTGCGATCCAGGTTGGAGCCCGGATTTGAAGCCTTGCCGAAGGCTGGAAGAAGAAATCGTGAAGTCTGAGTGAAGCGCTCGACGGCGCCAGTCCTTACCAGTGCTTTTCGAGTTCGATGGCCGCGTTTTCGTGCTGGTCTGGATTGCCGGGGAAACAGCGGATATCGTCGAAGACCTGCTGGACGAGGAAGAGGCCCAAGCCACCGACGCGCGTCATTGGATCCGGCGGACGGAGGCAGGCGGTGAATTCCTCGTCGCTGAGGCCTCGGCCCTGGTGCTCGATTCGGACGACCAAGCCGCGTTCGTTGAGATCGATGCTGCAATCCACGGGACCGCTTCCCAACGCCTCACCGTTTTCCGGTTTGAAGACGTGTTTCACGAGATTCGTCATGATCTCATCGCAGCCCATGACGATCTTTCCGCGGTCTTCTTCGTCGAAGCCGGCGCAAGCGGCCCAATTTTCGACGAAGCGGCGCCCCTCGCTGATGGTGTCGGCGCAGCAGGTGAATTGGTGAGTGGTGGGAGGGCGCTCGGTGGTGTCGGTGAGCACGATCACGGTGGCGTCGTCGCGGTAGTCGGGGCGACGGCCGCCGAAATGGCGCCAGTTCTCACTCAGGCGGTCACAGACCTCGGCAGCGGAAGAGAGCTGACCGGCTTCGTTGAGGGTGCAGGCAAAGGCGGAGTCCTCGAAGAATTCGCCTTCGGCATTGGCCTGTTCGAGGATGCCATCGGAGAAGAGCAGCCAGTGACGGCCATAGGCGAGGGGGAGTTCCGTGTGCCGGTAACTCAGGGAACACGTGATGCCGAGGGGAGGATTGGCCGGGGCCTCCACCTCGCGCCAGCTTCCATTCAAGCGCACCATGGGTTTCGGTAAACCGGCCACGCAGACCTGCATGCGGCGGGTGCGCCGATTGGCCAGCATCACGCCGACTCCGATGAAGCGCCCGGCGGTCATGACGTCGCAGAGCCCCCGGTTCACGAGACTCAGCCACTCCCCGAGCGGGTGCTCGAGCGCACGAAAGGCAAGAGAGGCGATCAGGGTCGAGCCACGGGCCATGTCCAAAGCGGCGGGCAGGCCTTTCCCGGTCACGTCGCCGATTCCGAATAAGACGTGATCGTCGTCGAGAGCGTGCCAGAAATAGAAGTCGCCTCCGATGGCGCTGGCGGGTTCGTAAAAGGATGCCAGTTCGAGGTCGCCAAAACGCGAAGCGCCGGGTGGCAGGAACGAGCGCTGGATTTCGCGGGCGAGCCCCAACTGTTCGCGCTGTTGCAGCTCGCGAACGGTGAGTTCATGGGCTTCCAGGCGCATGAGCGTGGCGGCGCAAAGGCTTCCGAAGGTCTCGAAGATCTCCTCGTCTTCCGCGGTGAACAGTCCGCCGTCGGCCGGGTTGATGACTTGGAGGACGCCGAGGCAACGTTCACCGTCGAGCAGGGGGATCGTCAGCATGGCGCGGACATCGATGCCGGAGCGTGCCGCGGCCTGACCGTAGAACCGGGGATCCGAACGGGCGTCGCGCATGTAAATGGGCCGCTTCGAGCGAAACACCTCGCCGGCGATTCCTTTTCCGCCGGGGATGATCAGGTTTTCGATACCCGGAACCTCCTTGGTTGAGCGGATTCGCAGGTCGCCGGCTTCATTGACGGGCAGGAGGACGGAGCAGACCTCGGAATTCATCACCACGCGGGACTGTTCCAGGATGTGGTAGAGGAGTTCCTCCACATCGGTCGCAGAACTGAGCATCCGCGCGACTTGGAGGAGGGTGGCGCGCCGCGACTCGACCGGAGCCAGGGGAAGCGGAGGCGGAGGGGGTGGGGGCGTGGTCATGGCCTGCTTAGTCGTCCCTGCTGCGCCGGAGCCGGTTCGCGACGCGTTCTTCATCGTCGGATCGCTCGTCGCGTGCCCGGATTTGGACGGGGTAGGGTCCGGAGTCGGTTTCCAGGTGTCGAAGGATGTCGTCCTTCGTGGGAATGTGATCGGATTTGCCGCTGAAAATGAGGCGATTCGGTTTTTCGGCGAGCGAACCGGCGAAGTATTGGCCCCAAACCATCAGCGTCTGAGTTTCGACAAGCAGTTCGTCCAGGCGCCCGAGAACGGAGCCCATGCGATTGCGCAGGGCTTCCTCTTCCGATTCGCCGGCGAGGAGGAGTTCCACTTCCCGGGCGATGGAGTTCAAACTCTCTTGAAGACCGGGACGATCCTCCGAGCCGACGAGGAAACCGGCGAGCTCCTCCGTGAACTCGTCGATGTTGTCGAAGACCTTGTGCGTGCGGGCGTCGAGACCCGGATTTTCCTCGGTGCCATCGCCTCCGATGAGCAAGCGCAGGTCTTGGGAAGTGGCGTCGAGATTTCCGGCCAGCGACTGGAGTTGAGCGCTGATGCCGGGGTCGCTGGAGCCGTCGCCCTCGAAAGCCACGCGGAGGCCGTCGGCGGTGGTGCTGAGGCTGGCGATCATGGTCGAGAGGTTTTCCCCATCCTCGCCCGAAGCGAGCCGTCCGGTGACGGTTTTGAGGTTCTTCACGGTGTCGTCCAGGTTGGCCAGGATGTCGGCTGCTCCGGGCACCATGCTCTCCAGCATGTTGGCGGAAGGGCTGGCGACCAGGCGATCGCCGTTTTCCATCGCTGTGGTTTCGGAACCGCTTCGAACGATGGCGACGTGGGGTTCGCCCAGCATGGAAGGGGTGGCCAGGCGGACCTGGACATTCTTTGGAATCTCGACCGGTTCGTGAATGGCGAGGGTGAGCCGGACGAGGGCATCGTCCTCGATTCGTTCGGCGGCTGGGAGGTAGTCGATTTGCGTCACGGTGCCGACCGGTGCGCCGGCGTAGACGACATCGGAATTGACGCGGATGCCGGTGACGTCGCGGAAATCGACGCTGAACTCGAGTTCGGGGCGGTGAAGCGGGTTCCCGAGGATGGCGAAGAGGAGCCCGCCCAAGAGTACGGCGGAGCAGAGGACGATGGTGAGGGTGAGGAGGAGGTCGGAGAACTTCTTCATGGGGGAGGCGCTGAAGAGCGTTCGGTGAAAGGTGGGTTCAGGGATTCAGGAGCATTCTGCCATATTCCTTGCTGTCTGTCCGCCAGGGAATGGGACCATCGGTTTCGCCTTGGATGAACTGCTGTATCATCGGATCGGGGTGATGGCGAATTTGATCCGGAGTGCCTTCAGCGAGGATTTGGCCCTGCCGTTCGCCGGTGCCGAGCATGATGATCCTCGTGGCGATGCGGAAGATGCTGTTCATGTCATGGGTCACGACGACGACCGTTGCCCCGATTTTCTGGGTGAGCTTCAGGGTGAGTTCGTCGACGACGGCGGTCATGACGGGATCGAGCCCGGCGGTGGGTTCGTCGCTGAACACGAGTTCGGGGTCGAGCGCGAGGGCGCGGGCGAGAGCGACCCGTTTCCGCATTCCCCCGCTGATTTCGGCGGGTTTTTTGTCGCCGTGTCCGGTGAGGCCGACCTGTTCGAGTTTCATCTTCACCGTCAGATCGATGAGTTCGGGCTTCAAATCCGTGTGTTCGCGAAGCGGGAGAGCGACGTTTTCAGCGACGGTGAGCGACTGGAGAAGCGCTCCGGACTGAAAAAGCATGCCGTAACGGCGGCGGAGAGTGCTCAGACCTTTCCTGGAGAGGCGACTCATGTCTTCGCCGAAAAGGCGGATGGAGCCGGACGTGGGACGTTCCGCACCGATGAGGTGTCGGAGTAGCGTGCTCTTTCCGCAACCGCTGGCTCCCATGATGACGAAAGTTTCGCCGCGACGAACCTGGAACGACACGCCATTGAGGACGGTTTGAGAACCGAATCGGCGGACGAGGGAATCGACCTCGATGACGGGCGGGCTGGATGTCGTTGGAGCTTCGGTCACGGGTGGTTCAGAAGAAAAAGACGGCGGTGATGAGGGCGTTGGCGACGAAGACGGCCAGCAGGGACGTCACGACGGAGGCGGTGGTAGCGGTTCCCACGCCTTCGGCGCCCCCGCGAACGCGGAGCCCGGATTCGCAGGCGATGGTGACGATCAGGAGGGCGAAGACGAGGCTCTTGAGTAGGCAGATTCCGACGTCCTGTGCCGCGACGTAGTCGAGGGCATTGACCACGAAGTAAGGGGTCGACATCTCGAGCGATTGACCGCAGATGAGCCAACCGCCGAACATGCCCACGTAGAAGCTGAAGATCGTGAGGACCGGCAGCATGACGATCATGGCCAGAACCCGGGGAACGATGAGGTAGGACATGGGGTCGACGGCCATGATGTCGAGGGCCTCGATTTCTTCGGCGACTTTCATCGTGCCGAGTTCGGCGGTGATGGCAGAGCCACTGCGGCCGATGACGATGACGGCGGTGACCAGGGCGGCTAGTTCGCGGATCATGCTGCTGGCAACCAGTCCGGGGACGTAGCGTTGGGCGCCGAGTTTCTGGAGTTCCTGAGCAGATTGCATGGCCAGCACCGCGCCGATGGTCAGGGCGACGAGGGCCGCGAGAGGCACGCCCCGGACGCCGATCTTCACGGCCTGATCGAGGGCTTGTCCCAGCCGGTAGAATTCGCCCCGAACCGGTCCGGCGACTAGGCCATCGAGAATGCGGGCGCAGAGGAGGAAATAGCTGCGCAGGGACTCGGCCATGGATCTGGGGCGTCGGCGATGCTCGTCAGGAAGAGGTTTGCCACTGCGCGAGGGCTTCCTCTGGCCGTTCGAAGGTCGGGATGAACTCCCCGAGCTGGACGATTTCGTAGGAGGCGGCCACCCGGCCGGTGAGTCCGGCCACGGCGAACTGGGTGCCGGAATGGGTCGCGGCTTGGTAATACTCGACCACGACGGCCCAGATCGGGGTGTTGACGAAGGTCACACCGGTAAAATCGAGGACGAGGGCCGGCGTTTGATCGCCAGCTTTCGCGCGCATCTTCTTCTGAAAGGCGGGAACCGCGGCCAAGTCAGCTTCACCCTCCAAGGCGATGATGGTTCCGCGGGGATCTTCGGTTTCCTGCAGTTTCATGAAAGACGGGGGCGGTCCGGATCGCCACGGGACGATGCGCCCCATCTGAGACGCTTTCAAGTCCCGGCGCATTCGGCAGCCATCATGCACCATCCGCTTGGCGACCTAATCTACCGGCTGGAAGTGCTCAGGAAGGCAGCCACGTCGACGAGCTGGCGGGCGGTCAGCAACTCTGTGCCCGGTGGCATGGGCGATTCGGCAGCGCCTTTCACGCCTGGCTGCGCGAGGGTTGTCGGAAGGGGAGCCTGCGTTGTGCCCAAGGTCAAGACGGACGGAAGAGGCGGGGCCGAACCGGGACGGTGGTTTCCTGTCCACGCCTCAGAATCCGCAGCGGGAACGCTTTCCCGGCACGGTCTCCGGTGAGCAAGCGGTGCAGGTCGTCGATACGACCCACGGGCTGGCCGTCGAACCCAACGATCAGGTCGCCCTCGCGGAGTCCGGCGCGAGCGGCGGGGCCGCCAGGTTCCGGCTGAAAGACCAAGACGGCGGTGGCGTTTTGGAGGCCGAAGCGTCTTTGAACTCCAGGCCGAAGCGGGACGTTTTGACCGGCAAACCCGAGGTAACAGCGGTCGATTCGACCCTTTGTGATGAGTTCCGTGGCCACCTGGTGAACCGTGGCGCATCCGATGGCGAAGCAGATTCCCTGGGCGGGGCGAATGACGGCCGTGTTCACCCCGATCACGCGGCCCCGGCTGTCGACGAGGGGACCTCCGGAGTTCCCCGGGTTCAGCGAGGCATCGGTTTGAATCACGTCATCGATCAGGCGTCCGCTTTCCGCGCGCAGACTCCGGCCCAGGGCGCTGATGACTCCGGCGGTCACGGTTTGTTGAAATCCGAGAGGGCTTCCGATGGCGATCGCCATTTGCCCGACTCGCAGGGTTTCCGAACTGGAGAATTCGAGGTGCGGGAGCTGGTGATCCAGACGGACCTGGAGCAGCGCCAGATCGGTGAAGGGATCATTCCCGACCGGGTAGCCGGGAACCGATTCGCCCGTGGCGAGGGTGATTTCGAAGGTGGTGCCGCGGCCGACGACGTGGCTGTTGGTGACGAGGAAGCCGTCGGGGGTGATGAAGAAGCCTGAGCCACTTCCGTCTTCGCGGCCGCCGGCGCGTGCGACGTGGACGACAGCTGGGCCAGCGGTTTGGAAAGCGCCGGTCACGGACGAAGAATAGGCATCGAGAGCTGGGCCATCGTCGACCGGCCCATTGGAAGGAGAGGGGATTTCGTCGAGATACATGGGGAAGAACAATTCGACCCGCTTGGACGTCTGGCAGGCGGATGTCTTTCCCAAAAGTGGACCTGAGGCGTTCCTGGCGGGTGACGCGCCTCAGGCTGCGTCCCTGTGGGTGGGCACCGGGCGGCCCGGCCGGAAATGCTCGAGATGATCGAGACGAAGCTGGCACGATCCGGTCGCGAAGGGTTCGAGGGACTCCTTCACGATGCCGGCGAGAGCCTCCGGATCGCCCTCTGCCCGAAGATTCAGGATGATTTGGCCACCGGTGATGGGTTCATCGAGTTGTTGGCCAAATTCGGGCCGGAAATCGTTTCGGACCAGATTCACCACGGCGACTTCGCCGGCGAGGGCGTTGGTGGGGCTGAGCGTCATCTTGAGGTGAGCGATCTCGAATCGCTTCTCCACCAAGCGTCGCTGAAGATCTCTGGCGAGGGCGTCCAGGAGGGGGGCGGAATCGGTTTCGTCGTCGACGGACACATCGATCGTGGCGTTCAGCCAGCCGAGCAGGGCCTCACCATCGGCGTAGGTGTCGTAATCGATCTCCACGGCCGGCCGGGCGATTTGGTCCTCCGATTCGAGAATCTGAAACCACTCGTCCAGTCCCCGGCCATCGCGGACGGATAGGCCGAGAATCCGCCGTCCGGGAAATTCCTGTTCGAGGGTCGCCCGCAATGCCGCTTCTTCCGCTTCGGAGAGCAGGTCCGACTTGGCGATGACGATGAGATCTGCTTCCTCGAGTTGCTTGCGGTAAATGTAGATGACCTTCTCGGAGAAGGAATTGCCGCTGGCCAAACCGAAGACGCGCTGGGCCCGGTGGGGATCGACGAGGACGGAAAGGGGGGCGATCGTGAAGCGATCTCCGTAGATCCGGCGGAGGGGATAGGTGACCGTGGCGACGAGATCGGTGCAGCTTCCGACCGGTTCAGCGATGAAAATTTCCGGGCGCTCCGCGTCGGTCGAGAGGCGGTCCGCCGCATCGACGAGGGAGTTGAATTTGCAGCAGAAACAGCCGCCGGCGATTTCCTCCGTGGCGAATCCCTGGGAACGGAGCATTTGCGTGTCGACGAGTTCCCGTCCCTGATCGTTGGTGATGAGTCCCAGCCGGAAGCCCCGGTCAGCGAGGTGGCGGGCGACGGCACTGACTGCCGTGGTTTTACCGGCTCCGAGGAAGCCACCGATCATGATGTAGCGGGCTGGGGAAGGCATGGGAGAGCTTGGAGAGGGGAGGCGCGCGGCTCAACTGGTAATTTCCGGCCGGCGGGTGTAAGAAGGATCCCGGAGGTAGGTCGCGAGCCTTCGGTCAGGGCCCGTGGCAGGATTTTATTTTAAAACTTCACCTTTCTGGGTTGCGGGGTAGGGGGGCATCGCTATATTCCCGCCCCTCACCCGAGCCAGGGAGGCACGTGCTGACGCGAGGAGGCAGGGGTTTTACGCCCCTCGAGACCGACGGCGGCCCGCGGCTGCGACCGCTGAATGACCTACCTAGTTTGAGCTGACCCTCCTAACCCGAGAGACCCGACATGCCAACGATCAACCAACTCGTTCGAAAAGGACGCGAGGAAAAGCTGGAAAAGAGCAAGGCTCCGGCTTTGTCGAACTGTCCGCAACGTCGGGGTGTGTGCCTCCAGGTGATGACCCGGACGCCGAAGAAGCCGAATTCGGCGCTTCGGAAGGTGGCGAAAGTCCGGCTGACCAACGGCTACGAGGTCATCGCCTACATCGGGGGAGAGGGACACAATTTGCAGGAACACTCTATCGTCCTGGTGCGCGGAGGCCGGGTGAAAGACCTTCCCGGCGTCCGTTACCACATCGTGCGGGGTGCGCTGGACTGTTTGGGAGTCGATGGACGGCGTCAAGGCCGCTCGAAGTATGGATCAAAACGACCTAAGGAGAAGTCTTAAGTCTTAAGGCGCAGTGCGCCTCGAGACCCAGATTTCTCCGACGATACGAAAGTTTTAGCTACAGCCTGAAATTATCCTATGTCTCGGAGAAAACGCGTTTATGAGAAGCCGGATTATTCCGATCCGCGCTACGAAAGCCCGCTCGTCGCTCGCCTGATTAACAAGGTGATGCACGACGGGAAGAAGTCCCTGGCTGAACGCATCGTGTATGCGGCGGTTGACCGGGTGAATCAAGGGACGGAGACGGTCGATCCGCTCGAAGTTCTGACACGTGCCATCGAAAATGCGAAGCCACGGGTCGAGGTGAAAAGCCGGCGGGTTGGCGGTGCCACCTACCAGGTTCCGCTCGAGGTCTCCGTGGAGCGGCAGGAAGCGCTCGCGATGCGCTGGCTGGTCACGGCCGCCCGGAAGCGGCGCGGGATCCCGATGCATGTGGCGCTCGCCAATGAACTCCGGGACGCGGCCACAAACACCGGAAGCGTCATCCGGAAAAGAGACGAGACGCACAAAATGGCACAGGCCAACCGCGCCTTTGCCCACTTCCGCTGGTAATCCTTTCCTCGAACGTTTGAACCGGGTGTCTTTCGAGCGCCCCCTCCCATGTCCGCCGTCGCCGAACCCATTGCCGTCAAGGATCCGAACCATCCGGAGCGTAAGTTCCGTTTGGAGCGGACCCGAAATATCGGTATTGCGGCGCACATCGATGCGGGCAAAACGACCCTGACGGAGCGGGTTCTCTTCTACACCGGGAAGATCCACCAGATTGGCGAGGTCCACGAGGGTGGGGCGACGACGGACTGGATGGAGCAGGAGCGCGAGCGTGGGATCACGATCACCTCGGCAGCCGTCTCTTGTGAATGGCGTCAATTGCCGGCCGAGGGAACGCTGAAGCTCTTTGAGGACGAACCGATCCAGGTCAACATCATCGATACGCCGGGGCACGTCGATTTCACGGCGGAAGTCGAGCGTTCGCTTCGGGTTTTGGATGGAGCGATCGCGGTCTTTTGCGGGGTGGCGGGGGTTCAGCCTCAGTCGGAAACGGTATGGCGACAGGCGGACAAATATCACGTGCCCAGGATGGCCTTCGTGAACAAGATGGATCGCGTCGGGGCGGACTTCGACCGCGTGGTTACCGAAATCCGCGAGAAGCTGGGCGGCAACCCGCTGCCGGTTCTGATTCCGATTGGGGCGGAAGATCAGCTTCGCGGCCAGTATGACGTCATCAACGGGAAAGCGATCGTTTTTTCGGATGATGATCGCTGGGGGTCGGTTTACGAGGTCAAAGAGATTCCGGAAGCGGATCGCGAGCGGGTCGATGCCGCGCGGGCGCTTCTGCAGGAGCAACTGGTTGATCTCGACGAGGAACTGGGCACGAAATTCCTCGAGGAGGAGGCGATTACGCCGGCTGACTTGAAGGCGGCACTCCGCCGGCAGACCATTGCGGGTGCGGCCGTTCCCGTGGCTGGAGGGTCCGCGTTCAAGAATAAAGGAGTGCAGGCGGTTCTGGACGCGGTGGTCGACTATCTGCCCAGCCCGTTGGAGGTTCCGGCGGCTCAGGGTCAGGATCCGGATGACTCTGAAGTGGTCGTCCGGGCCGCTCCCGACGATCATGCCGCGGCGTGTTGTCTGGCGTTCAAGCTTTGGTCGGACAAATTCGTGGGGAAACTCGTCTTCTTCCGAGTTTATTCGGGAACGATCCGGAAAGGGGATCCGCTCTACAACCCCCGGACGCGGAAAAAGGAGCGGGTGGGCCGGATCATCCAGATCCAGGCGGATCAGCAGACGGACATCGATGCCGTTCATTCGGGCGACATCGCGGCATTGGCCGGCGCGAAGAACATCGTCACGGGGGATACGCTGGCGACTCCGGGTTTCGACATCATGCTCGAACCTCCGACCTTTCCGGAGCCGGTCATCTCCATGGCGGTGGAGCCGAAGACGACCGCGGATCAGGAGCGCCTCGCGACGGCTCTCCAACGGCTTTCGGAAGAGGATCCGACGTTCGTCGTGCACACGGATGAGGAAACAGGGCAAACGATCATCGCCGGTATGGGCGAGCTGCATCTCGAGGTGATTCGGGACCGGATGACGCGCGAATACAAGGTGCAGACGAACGCGGGGGCGCCTCAGATTGCGTATCGCGAAACGATTCGGGCCGAGGCGGGGGGTGAGGGCAAGCTGGTCAAGCAGACCGGCGGGCGGGGGCAATATGGACACGTTATCCTCAGATTGTTTCCCAAGGAACCGGGCCATGGAATCACCCATGAGAACAAGGTTTTCGGCGGCACCATTCCCAAGGAATTCATCAACGCGTGCTTTACGGGCATCCACGAAGCGATGCTGAATGGGGTCTTGGCCGGCTATCCGGTGGTGGACGTTCACGTGGACTTGCTGGATGGATCCAGCCACGACGTCGATTCATCCGAGGCGGCTTTCAAGATGGCCGCCATTTTCGCCGTCCGGGACGCGCTGAAGAAGGCGCAGCCGGTTTTATTGGAACCCGTCATGGACGTGGAGGTCACGACGCCGGAGGACTACCAGGGCGATGTGATGGGCGACCTGACGCGGCGGCGAGGTCACATCCAGAATATTGAGAGCAAAGGGCAGACAAATCTGATCCACGCCATTGTGCCGTTGGCCGAGATGTTTGGCTACTCGACAGCCGTTCGGACGCTATCGAGCGGGCGTGCTTCTTACAGCATGCAGCCCTCCAGTTTTGAAGAAGTGCCGCCCAACCTGGCCGAGGAAATCGCGAGTCAGCGGGGAGGCGGGTATTAGGAATCACGACGATTGCATCCATGGAACAGCAGAAAATTCGAATTCGACTGCGAGCTTACGATTACCGCGTTCTGGACAAGAGCGCGGGGGACATCGTGGAGACGGCCAAGCGGACAGGAGCACGGGTGGCAGGGCCGATCCCTCTTCCGACTCGCATCGAGAAATTCAGCGTGAACCGGTCGCCGCACGTGAACAAGAAGTCGGCGGAGCAGTTCGAAATACGGACGCACAAGCGTCTTCTCGACATCGTGGATCCCACGGCGCGCACGGTGGACGAGTTGAAGAAGCTCAACCTGCCGGCCGGGGTCGACATCACGATCAAGATCTAACCACCGAAGACGAGGACCTCAAGCAACCGAAACGATCATGAGTTTAGGCCTGATAGGGAAGAAAATCGGCATGACCCGTGTCTTCGACGAGGATGGAACCGCCATCCCGGTGACCGTCATCGACGTCAGTGACAACGTGGTGGTTCAGGAGCGGACCGAAGACAAGGACGGCTATCGCGCGGTTCAAGTAGCTTACGATGACCAGAAGGAGCGTCGGCTGAGCAAGCCGGAAAACGGTCACTTCAAAAAGCACGACGCGAAGCCAAAGAAGGTCGTGCGGGAGTTCCGCTTGGACGACGGGGAGACGATTCCCGAAGATGGGTTCCCCGGGATTGACATTTTCGAGGAGGGGCAGTGGGTCGACGTGATCGGCACCTCCAAGGGGAAAGGGTTCCAGGGCGTGTACAAGCGTTGGGGCTTCGGCGGCCTGCCCCAGTCGCACGGATCGATGATGCACCGGCGGACGGGTGGCATTGGTGCGGGAACGACACCTGGCCGGGTTTGGAAAAACAAGGCGATGCCGGGCCGTCATGGCGGTTACCGGAAAACGGTGCAGAATTTGAAGGTGGTGCAAAAGAGACTGGATGACCAGGTGCTGTTGATCAGCGGTGCGGTCCCGGGCTCGAAGGGCGGTTATGTCGTCATCCGGCCCGCCGTGAAGAAGGCGCGTGGCGAGGAGGCTCAGAAGTAATAGTTAAAGGATCAAGGTTATGGCGGAAGTTTTGACATTGGAAAAGGCGTCCGGGGCCGGGCTGAGCACGGTGCGCGACGGGCGGGGCGGTCAGGCGGTTCACGACCTGATCGTGGCCTACCGGGCCAACCGGCGCAGCG
>CAZCRA010000042.1:0-27141 GCA_964500945.1 uncultured Verrucomicrobiales bacterium
GCGCGCTGGACGGGATGGCCGACCGGCGTCGTGCTTGCTGCTGGCCAGCGGGGCGGACCGGATTCCTTTGGAGAACGCGATCCTCGGCGAGACGCCCTCGCGGAGCGCGGTGCGGAGTTTGTTTCGCCGGTTGCTGGCCGGGAGAGGGGAGCTGGTGGAAGTGGCGGAACGGGACTGGGCGGGGGAGCTGGATTTGCGCGAGGAGTTGATTCGCTCGGCGTTGGTGGACCTGGAGTTGAAGGGCATTTTGAAGGAGGAGGGGTGGGAACCCGGGGCCTGCCAGGTGCGATGGAGTGGTGAGTGGCCGGCGCTGGCCCGTGGCCGGGATCAATCGGAGCAGGCGCTGATACGCGCCATGGAGGAGCGTGGCGAAAGGCGAGGGCGGAGGCTGGAGATCGACCTGGCAGCGCTCACCGAGAGCACCGGGATGTCGCGTTTGGAGGTCCGAAAGTTCCTCGGGGAGCTGGAGCGGGGAGAGGACGTGGCGATTCGATGGAGGAAAGCGGTTCATCGTTTTCGCCGGACGGATGTGCAGACGCCAGCCGTCAACGAAGGGGCCGATGCGTTTCACGCGTCGTGTTTGGGGCGGATCGAAGCGGCTTTGGGGCGCTTGGAAGCGGTGGTGGCGTTCTGCGAAAGTCCGGGCTGCCTCGCCGTGAAGCTGGCGGAGTATTTCGGGGCGGACGCGCCTCCGTCCTGCGGGACATGCACCGGGTGTCAGGGAGATGCAGGTGGCCCGTTGCCGGTGGAGGAAGAGAGCGGGCCTTGGAGTTTGGCGGAGCTGGAAGAGATTCAGTCCGTATCCCGGCGACGTCATCCGGCGCTGCGACACCCCATTCAGGTCGCGGCTTTCCTATGTGGGATCGTCCGTCCGGCGGCGTTCAAAGCGAGGCTTCAGCGGGATGACGCGTTCGGCCGGTTTCGAGACCGGCGCGTGGAGGATGTCCGTTTGCAGGCCGAAACGCTACTGTAGGCCACCGAGGGATGTCGTGTTGGCGGAAAGTCCAACCGACGGCGGTCTCTTTGCTCCTTCCGGTCGTCAGGCTTTACCAGATTGAGGCAAGCCTCACTTGCCCAGGCAGATCAGTTCGCTGGCGGTCCGGATGAAGAGGCGTCCGTCTGCAACGGCCGGGGTGGCGTTGACCGGTGATCCGAGTTTGTTCCGGGCGAGAATCTGGAACTCGGGACCTGCCGCGGCCACGACCATTTCACCCAAGCTGCGGCTGCCGCAGAAGATGCGGTCGCCAATGAGGAGCGGATTGCTGTAGAACTCGCCGCCGACGCGTTCGGGACCGTAGACCTGGGTGCCGGTGGCTGCCTCGACGACTTGGAGCAGACCGCTGTCGGCCCAGAGGTAGAGGAGACCCTCGTGAATCAGAGGGGTTGGCACGTAAGGGAATCCCTTGTTGTCGGGCTGATCGCCTGCGCGGGTCCGGCGCCATGCGAGGCGGGCTTTGCCGTCCTCGGCTTCGGTTCCCGGGATGACCGCCACGTGATCCTTCGCGCCGTTTCCGGACCCCCAAGTCGCAAAGATGACTCCGTCTCCCGCGACGGGGCTGGCCACGGTCCTGGCCTTCGGCTGGTGGTCGTAGCGCCAGAGTTCATCACCCGTTTCGGGATCCAAGCTTTGGAGGCCGAAAGCCATGCTATTGATGACGATTTCTTGTTTCCCCTGGCGGTTTTCATAGATCAGCGGGGTGCTGTAGGACGACTTCAACCGTTCGCGGGCCGGCCACGGCATCGTCTCCTGCCAGACCGTCTCGCCCGAGGCCGGATCGATGGCTTCATAGGTCGTCTTCCGCTGATCGACGTGATCCCAGTAGACGAAGAGTTTCCCGTTCACCATGACCGGGGAGGAACCGCTGCCATGATCGCCGAGGAACGGCCCAAGCGCGCGATGCCACGCTGGCTCGCCATCATGAGTGAGCGCCATCGCTTCCAGCATTTCCCCGGAACTCCAGACGATATAGAGCCGCTCGTCATCCAGGCAGGGCGTGCAAGACGCAAATTCGTTGAACTTGTGTTTGTGGTGTGGAGTGAAGGCGGCGCTCCGACGCCAACGTTCCTTCCCGGAAGCGGAATCGAAGCACAGGATGGCGTATTCGTTCTCCTCGATCGCAGCGGTGATGAAGACCCGGTCCTTCCAGACGACCGGGGACGAGTGGCCGCGACCCGGCAAATCAACTTTCCAGCGGTAGTCAGCGACGGTGAAGGCGGCCGGGATGTGTGAAACGTCACCAGGGGCCTGGCCATCCTTGCCGCGGAAACCGGTCCAGACGTCGACCGGTTCGGCATGGAGGGAAGCAGTGACGGCGATCAGGAAGATGGAGGCGAGGCACCCATTCATAGCGATATCAGTCACGCAGGAAGAGGGGGCCGTCTACTGGGAAAGAAGGGACTGAAGATGAGAAGCTTGGGACATGATGCGGAGGCGTGAACGGCTTCGACATGCTAAAATTTAGAAAAATTTAATAAAACTCTGGAATCAATATCGGTGCCATAGTAAATTACCATCGCCCCCACGAAAGCCCCGATTCTCATTACCAATCATACCGATCCCGCTCCATGAATTCCATTCCCGATTTCGACAACGTCATCCCCTTCACCACGGCGGCTTTCCGCTCCGCCGGTAGTCCTTACGAAGTGGCCGATCGCAAGATCATCATGCGCAGCGGGGGAACGGGGTCGGTCGAGGAGGCTTACGGAATCGAACTGTTGCGTTCGGAGCGGCTGCGCTCGGGTCAAAGGGAGCTGAGTTTTTCGGTGACGCTGAAGAACGACCGGCCGGGGCAATCGCTGCTCTGTGGGTTGGTGACGGCTGACTACCGGAAGGGTGTGGCGATCGCCATTGATCCGGCATCGGGAGCGATCATCGATCGTTTGTATGGGACGGGGCCAATCGGATATCTATCGCATGCGACGCTGTTGCCGGAGAAGCCGGTCCGGGTGGAGCTCAAGATTCAACGCTTTGGGAAGAATCACCTGACATCGGTTCGCGTGGAGGGTGAGGGGCTGATGTATCCGGCGTTCGTGGCGAGTGCGGATTTGGTTTTCAGCGCGGTCGTGGGCGGCGACGTGGCGAGTGGGTCGAAGGTCAGTTACCGGGAGGTCGAGTTGACTGCCGGGCGCTTGGCGAGGGTGGCTTGAGGGTTGGCGTTTCTTTCTCTCTGAGTCGTTGGTTTCGGTTTGTCTGTCATGTGGTGCTGAGTGAGGAGGCTGGGCCCTTGTGCCCGGCCTCCTCCTTTTGCGTTGAATGGCTCGCTTCCACGAGGGCAGGCCCGGGCGTAAGGGGAGGGCAGAACCGGTGGAGCTTGCCGCCGGGCTTTTCCGCTCTACGCTCCCGGTCATGGTCATCCGTCGCCTCCGTTCCTTTCTGCGAATTGGCGTGCTGGGCATGGCGGCTGCCCTGGTGGGATGCGGGCCGGCCCCGGAGCAGGAAGAAGATGCCGGGGGCGATTCCCAGGCGGAACTCCTTCTGCGGTATTTGGAGGAACCAGAGCGGGATCCTTCGGCCGGGTTTGAATTTGTGGGGGCCGAGAGTTGCCGGAGCTGCCACGAGGACGCTTACACGGACTGGGAGAGTTCGCACCACCACGCTGCCATGCTTCCCGCGACGGAGGAGACGGTGGTGGGCGACTTCGACGATGTCGAGTTTGAGCACTTTGGGCACCGGTCCCGGTTTTTCCGTAGGGATGGCGAGTTCTGGGTCAACACCGAGGACGGGGAGGGGGAGCGCCGCGATTTCAAAATCGAATACACCTTTGGGATCGAACCGCTGCAGCAGTATCTCATCGCCTTTCCGGGGGGACGCCTTCAGGCGCTACAGATTTGCTGGGATACCCGTCCTGAAAGCGAAGGTGGGCAGCGGTGGTTTCATCTCTACCCGGACGAGGCCATTCCGCCCGAGGACGAGCTGCATTGGACCAAGCGGCATTTCAACTGGAACTACATGTGTGCGGATTGCCACTCGACGAACCTGGCCAAGGGTTACGATCCGGCGAGCAACGAGTATCACACGACGTGGTCGGAGATGAACGTGTCCTGTGAGGCATGTCACGGTCCGGGATCGAAGCACGTCGCCTGGGCGGAAGCCTACGCCGGGGGTCAGGAGGTGGGTGGGGAGAAGGGGAGCATGGGCTTGCTCACGCAGCTAAAGGAGCCGGAGGAGGGCTACTGGGAGCTTCATCCGGAGACGGGCAAACCCGTGCGGTCGCGGCCGCTGCACTCTCAGGTGCAGCTGGAAACCTGCGCGCCCTGTCACGCTCACCGGCAGCCGCTCCAGGAGAAGAAGTTTCATGGTCAGGGGTTCCTCGATTCCTACAGCCACAGTGTGTTGGATCGGGTCCACTACCATGCGGACGGGCAGATCAAGGAGGAGGTGTATGTCTATGGGTCCTTTGTTCAGAGCAAGATGTATCACAGCCAGGTGCGTTGCACCGACTGTCATCACCCTCACACGATGCGTGTTTATGCCCACGACAACACGCTCTGTACGCGCTGCCACCAGCCTCAGAAATACGATACGCCGGCGCACCATTTTCACCCGCCTGCGACGACGGGTGCGTCCTGCGTCGAGTGCCATATGCCGGCCAAATACTACATGGTCGTGGACAAGCGTCGCGATCACAGTATCCGGGTGCCTCGTCCCGATTTGAGCGCCAAGTATGGGACGCCGAATGCCTGCACGATGTGTCACGAGGACCAGAGCGATGAATGGGCCGCGGAGGCGTTCGAGAACTGGTGGGGAAAACGCCAGCGACCCAGCTTTGGCGAGACTTTGGCCAAGGGGAGGCGGGATCCCCGGATCTGGGAGGACGAACTTGGGCGCTTGGCCCGGCGCGAGACCGAGCCTGGAATCGCCCGTGCCACGGCGCTCCAACTGCTGGCGGAAGAAGCCACGGCAGGGGGACTGGACGTGATTCGAGGGCGGCTGGAAGATGGGGACCCCATCGTCAGGCGCGAGGCCGTGGCGGCGCTGGAGGCCTATCCACCGGCACAGCGGCTCGAAGGTGCGGTAGCGAGGCTGCACGATCCCGTGAGGGCGGTTCGTGCCGAAGCCGCGCGGATTTTGGCCCCGGCTCCGCGGGGTGCGTTCAGCGAGGAAGAGCAAGAGGCGTTCGACTTCGCGCTGGAAGAGTATGTGGATTCGCAGCGCGCGGTGATGGATGTGCCTGAGGGTCGAATGAACCTGGCGTTGCTGCGCCAGAATCTGGGGGATCCGGCCGGGGCGGAACGCTACTATCGTTCGGCGATGGAGTTGGACCCGGGCCACATACCGGCGAGGGTGAACCTGGCGGAGCTGTTGTATGCCGGAGGGCGATTGGACGAAGCCGGGCCCGTTCTCGAGGCGGGGGTGGAAGCCGCCCCGGGGAATGGATTCGCTTGGGAAGCGCTCGGTCGGCACCTGATCCGGCAACGGCGATATGAAGAGGGGCTGGAGAAGCTCGAGAGGGCGGTGGAGCTGCAGCCCGGCCGGGCGGAGCTGCATTACTTCCTCGGGGTAGGGCTCAATTCCGTGGGCCGGTATGAAGACGCGCTGCCCTTTCTCGAAAAGGCCCTGGAGCTGGCTCCGGAGAGCGTGGAATACGCGTCGGGAGCGACGGCGATCGCCAGGGACGCCGGTGATTTTGCCACGGCGTTGCGATTCGTGAACCGTCTTGAGGCGATGCAGCCGGGCAATCCTCAGTTCGGGGCACTGCGAGCGGAGCTGGAACGCGCGCTGCAGCAGCGTTGAAAGTGCGGGCGGGAGCCGGGTGGCCGGGGGCGAGAGTGCCGGGGCACGAAAAAGCCGCTGCCAGGCGAACCCGGCAGCGGCCGTCAGATTTGGCTATGTCGTTTTCGGAACGTCGTCCGATTTAGAATGCCACAGAGATGCTGGCACCGCCGTGTAACTCGTCGTCCTGCGTGGCACCGACCACGTCTTCGAGCCCGTCGAGGAGGAAGTTGCCTCCGACGTAAGCGTTCAGGGTGGCGGATTCGGTCAGGTGATAACCGAGACCGGCGCGGACGTAAATGTTGTTCCAGCCGCTAACACCGAAGTATTCTTCGCCGTAGCTCACGCCGGCTCCGAGGTTCAGGTCGAGGCATGCGGTCAGGGGGATGGACCGAAGCGCACGGGCTTCGAAGTACCAGCCGCCGAGATCGTCGAAGTCGTGAGCCGCGAAGACTCCGAGTTCGGCGATGCCGAGGTCTTTGCTCAAGCCGAGTGAAACTTCACCGGTGTTACCGCCCGGTTCGGGGAAGTAATACCAGGTTCCGCCGAAGGACGCGCTAAGCGGTCCAAGCGGGAAGTTCAGGAAGGCGTAGAGATCCAACTCATCGAATCCGGACGGATTGTTGGTCGGATTGATGTACCAGACGCCGACATCGACGCTCATGACGTCGTTGATGGCGGAGTTCAGTCCGATGCTGGCCCAGGGTGCGTCTTCGCCGAAGTTCGTGCCGCGGAAGATGTAGTCGGATTCATAACCGACGCTCACTTCACCGGTGAACGGGACGGCGCACACGGGATCCTGGATCACCGGTGCCTTGGTATCGACAGGACCCGCGAGAGCGGTTCCGGCCGCGAAAGCGCTGAAAGCAGCGCCGATAGCGAGGATATGATGTTTTTTCATCTCGAGTTCTCCAATCGTTGGTGTGTTGCCATAGTAAGTGGCGCCAAACCATTAGGGTGATTTAGGTAATCTGCAAGGACTTATGTTACAAATTTGCGAATATTTTGTGAAAACGAAACAAAAAGGGGCCTTTTCGGGGGATTTTCCCCTGAAAACGGCCGTTCCGGGTGTCTCAACGCCCGGATTTGGCGATGGTGAAGGCGCCGCGATCAGGCGCCGGAGGTCTCCAGAAGGCGGAGTTTCCTTTCGGCCAGCGGGAAGTAACAGGTGACGGTGGTTCCCTTTCCGGCCTCGCTTTCGAGGGCGAGTTCGCCGCCGTGTTCGCGGACGATGCGCCTGACGATGAGGAGGCCGAGCCCGGACCCGGATTCCTTCGTGGTGAAGAAGGGCTGAAAGATATTGGCCATGTGTCCGCTGGAGATGCCGGCGCCGTTGTCCCTGAACTGAACGACGATGGTGTCGGCTTCGTCGTTGAGGCCGGTCCGGATGAGTAGCTCGCCACCGGTTCCGAGGGCCTGGCTGGCGTTTCGGATGAGATTGTAGAAGGCCTGCTTCATCTGGGCGGCGTCGACGGGGACAGCGGGCAATCCTTCTTCGAGTTCGAGAGTCACATCGATTTCGCGGTCGTCGATTTCGGGTTCGAGGAAGCGAAGGGATTCGAGGATCAGATCGTTGAGGAGGCGATTTTCGAGCTGGGGCCGGGTGGGGCGGACGGCGGAGAGGAAGTTGGTGATGATGAAATCGAGGCGCTGGATTTCTTTTCTGGAAATGTCGATGATTTCTTTGAGTTCACCCCGCAGAGGCTGGGGTGCCTTTTTCAGCTTCCGCTCGGCGAGCTGCAGGTGGATGTTGAGGGAGTTCAGCGGGTTGCCGATTTCATGCGCGACGCCAGCCGCCAGCATCGTGAGGACGTTGAGGGTCTCGGATTCGATTTTCTCCGCCTCGATGCGGCGGTCCTGGGTGATATCCCGGATGATGACGACGCGGCCCATGGGTTCCTCCTCCCATTCGTCATCGACGATGGGGGCGATGTAGCAGTTCAGGAAGCGGTGTTCGGGGTAGGTCACTTCCAGATCGCGGCTCACGCTTTGGTTTTGGCGGCTGATCTGCTCCCACTCGAGGCCCGGAATGCGGAGTTCGGCCACTTCACCGGTGAGATCTTCGGCGTCGAGGCCAAAGAGGGCGCAAGCGGCGTCGTTGACGTAGGTGACGGCGCCCTGGGCATCGATGATGATCACGCCTTCCTGGAGAGCTTCGAAGACGCGTTCCAGAAATCCCTTTTCCTGCACCAAACGCACCAGATAGCCCTGGACTTCGCCGGGTTCGACGCGGTTCATTTTGGCGATCAGTTTTTCGAGAAATCCTGCCTTCATTGCGATGACAACGGTTGAGAAACCCAATGAAACGGGCGTGGTGGTCGCGCTCACCACGTTTCCGGACATGGCGACCGCGCGGCAAATTGCAGCCGAGTTGGTCTCACGGCAATGCGTGGCCTGCGTGAACTTGCTGGGAGAGGCGACGTCGATCTACCGGTGGAAAGGGGAAATCGAAATGGAGAGCGAGATTCCGGCCATCCTGAAAACCGGGGAAGAAACGGTTCCCGCGCTTTGGGAAGCGCTTCGGGAGCTGCACCCGTATGACGAACCGGAGTTCGTGGTGCTCCCGGTGACGGGTGGTTCGGAGGGCTACCTCGACTGGGTCCGCTCTTCGCTCGGATCCTGAGGCGGGGTGGAGCGGATGGCTTCGAGGACGATGGAGACGCTGACCCGGCCACGGAAGACGTTTCGGCTGATCCGGTAAGCGATGTCCCAGGGTTGGGGGGGCAGGTCATCGAGGGAGGCGTTGAAGAAGAGGACGTCCCGGTTCGAACCGTTTTGTGCGAGTGGAAGCTTCAGGTGCTTTTCTTTCAGGACCCGGACGTCGCCCGCGAGCCGGACATTTCGCGACATGAAGACCGGGGCAGGGTTGCCCATCCCTAGCGGTTGGACCCGGTCATAGGCGTCGAGGAGGGCGAGGTCCAGCTGTCCGAACGATGCTTCCAAATCGATTCCCAACCGGGGCACCAAGGTCTCGACGGGGGCCCGTTCGGCAATGTGGGCGGAAAGCCTTTCGCGGAAAGCGTCGAGATTCTCCTCGCGGACCGTGACTCCCGCAGCCATTTCGTGTCCGCCGCCTGCTTCGATGAGATCGCGGCAGGCATTGAGGGCGTCGACGAGGGAAACGCCTTCGATGCTCCGGCCGCTGCCTTTGCCGAGGCCGGTCTCGTCGAAGGCGATGACGAAGGACGGTCGGTGGAACTGCTTGGTGATGCGGGAGGCCACGATCCCAACGACCCCGGGATGCCATTCGCGGCTGCCCACGACAAGGGCAAGATCGCGCTCCGGATCGAAGCTGGAGAGCCGTTCGATGGCTTCGTCCTTGATCCGCTGCTCGACGGATTGACGTTCCTGATTCTGGCGGTTGAGCTGTTGAGCGAGGTGAGCGGCGTGATCCACGTCGCGCGTCGTGAGGAGATCGAGGGAGGCTCGGGCGGTGTCGAGGCGACCGGCGGCGTTCAAGCGGGGGCCGAGTTTGAAACCGATGTCGTAGGCCGTCGGCGCGCCATTGACGCCCGCGACTTCCTTGAGCGCCCGAAGTCCGGGATGCTGGGTGCGAGCCAGTTCCTCGAGGCCTTTCCGGACCAGGATCCGGTTCTCGCCGGTCAGCGGGACGAGGTCGGCCACCGTGCCGAGCGCCACGATGTCGAGCCACGATTTGAGGTCGAACCCGGGTATTTGACGGGTTTTGAGCAGGGCGTGAGCGGTTTTGAACGCTATGCCCGCCGTGCAGAGGTAGTGAAAGTCGTCACCGAGCTTCGGGTTCACCAAGGCCACGGCCGGTGGACGTTCCCCTGTGTTGCTCTCGTGGTGGTCGAAGATCAGGACGTCGATGCCCCGGTCGACTAGCCGGGCGACCTGCTCGATGGAGGATGTCCCGCAATCGGCAGCGACCAAGAGGCTGGGCGAGTATTCTTCCAGGCATCGTTCCAACCCGGCGTCGCTCAGTCCGTATCCCTCCTCGGCGCGGTGGGGCAGGAAGGTTTCGACCGGCAAACCGTAGGCGTCAAGGATCGCCTGGAAGAGAGTGAGCGAGGTCACCCCATCGACGTCATAATCGCCGTAGAGGACGACCTTTTCCCGGCGGTCGACAGCCAGTAAGAGGCGGTCCACCGCCTCGCGCATCCCGGGTAGCAGGAAGGGATCCGAGAGATTCTGCAGGCGCGGATCGAGGAAGGGCGCGGCTTGGTCCGGGTCTTCGAGGCCGCGCTGGCAGAGCATGGCGGCGATCAGTGGGCTCAAGCCGAGTTTCCGGCTCAAGGCCTCCACGTGGGCGGGGGCGGGTTGAGGCTTCAGACTCCAGACGGGTGGTGCAAATCCTGACATCATCACCAAAGTTGCACGGCGAACTTTCCTCCTGGCGCGCTTGTGGCAAGGTCAATTCGTGAAAAAGCGGGCAATGCACAAAGGACGGACATGGCTCCTGGGGACGACTTTTGCCATCGTGGCGGCGACCGGATGGGCCCAGCAGGACGAGGCGAAACTCCTAGATCAGGCCGAATCGGAGTTTCGTCAGGCCGATGCGAAGCTCGAGGTGACCTACGCAGCGCTCCAGAAGATCGTGACGGAAGAGGAGCGCGAGACCCTCACCCGGATCCAGGAGGCCTGGAAGACTTACGCCGCCAAATCCGCCGAACTGACGGCTCGGATTTCGGCGCCGGGACCGGAATTCTCCTCGCTGCTGGAACTTTATGAACGACGGCAGCTCGCGTTGGAGCGGGAAGCAGCCCTCCGCCGCATGTTGGAGGCCCGGCAGCGATTTTCCTCGAGCGGCAGGTGACCGAGCCGGCCTCCCGGTCAGGTCTCCGCGCCGGGGCGAATCGGAATCACGGTTCCGTCCCCGGGCTTGTTGGCGGAGGGTTCCTTCGGCGCGCCCCAATCCGGGCGATCGCCCGAAGGCCTGAGCTGACGAAGTTCTTCCGGGCTGACTTTGCCGTCGCCGTTCGTGTCCGCGCGGGATAGGCGTTCCCAGGCCTGCGCGGGCACTTCGTCCTGGCCGATCATCCCATCGCCGTTGGCGTCGGCTTTGGCGAAGAACTGACCGCGGCGCTGTCCCGCCTGGCCGGGGGCTCCCGCCGGGCGTTCGGGGAGTTCGCTCATTTCAATGGCACCATCGCCGTTTTTGTCCAGCTTCGAGAGCCGCTCCCAACGTTCGCCTGCCTCTTCACTGGAAATTTTGCCGTCCCCATCGCGATCTGCGTGGGAAAAAAGGGCTTTCCGGCGGTCGCCCCGACCCTTCGCACCGAATTTTGGCCATTCCGAGGCCTCAATCGTGCCGTCTCCGTTGCCATCGAGCTGGGAGAGCCTCTCCCAGAGCGCCTCGGGCGCTTCGTCTTTCGAGATTCGGCCGTCGCTGTTGGTGTCGAAGCGCTCCATCATGCGTTTCCCCGGTGAATCCTGGGAATTGCCGGGTTCGGCCAGAGCGAAAGGGGCGATGCCCGCGAGAGCGAGGGCGAAAAGACAGGTTGGAGGGCTCATGAGGGGTCGGTCGGATTTCATTGATCTTCGCCATTGAACACGGCGGAGGAGCGATGGTTTCGCGGTGGATAGAAAAAGGGCGGATCCAGCTCACTGGACCCGCCCTTTTCGATGCACACAAGCCTACTTAAACAACCTACTCAACGATCGGAGCAACCACGCTCCGGAGAAATTCTTGATGGTGATACTCTACGCCGAGAGGATTTCTATTTCAAATATAAAGATCACAAAAAAGAGATTTTTTCATATTCTGATTGGGTCCGGTGGTGAACCGGGTGGAGGGCGGGCCTGTCCGCGAGTGCGCTCCCGTCTCCTGATTCGCAGCTTTGCTACCTTCGACGAAAGGCGAAAGCCGGCGCTGGTCTTCGAAGACCAGCCGGGAACTTCAAAAGCCCCCTGTAAGTTTCGGATCATCTGTCACACCGTGAAGGGGGCGGTGTGGACTGCCGGGGAATTTCCATGAAAGCACTTTTGGGACGCTATTATGAATGGCTCCATGGCCGATGGCCGGCGGGCAAGGTCGAGAAACTGCCGGTCACGGGGGACCGGGGCGAGACGAACGTTCCCGGGCTTCGGGTGGTGGGGGATCTCACCGGCATTCCCCTTCTGAAGTTTTCGTCCGACACGGGGGCGAAAGCGATCCAAGCGATTCTCGAGGAAGCGGAATTCCAGGGCGAACGGAGCGGGAGTGATGATGCGGTGGATGTGGCGATCGTCGGTGGAGGTGTGTCCGGCGTTTCAGCGGCGATTGAAGCAAAGCGGGCCGGGCTGAGCTACCGGCTGTTCGAATCGAGCGGGCTCTTCACGACGGTGGCGAACTTTCCGAAGGGCAAACCGATCTACACCTACCCGACGGAAATGACGCCCGCAGGCGGGATTCAATACGGCGAACGCTCGGACGTGAAGGAATCGCTTCTGGAGGAAATGCAGGAGCAGGTCGACGCCCATGAGCTGGACGTCACGCCGGCGCGGATCGAGCGGATCGGTCGGGAAGGGAAGGGATTCGCGCTCCACCGGGCGGATGGGGAAGTCACGCGAGCAAGGCGGGTGGTGGTGGCAATTGGGCGCAGCGGGAACTTTCGGAAACTGGGCGTGCCTGGGGAGGAGATGGACAAGGTCATGAACCGGCTGCACGATCCGAAGGACTACTGCGGGAGCCGGGTGCTCGTGGTCGGGGGTGGGGACAGCGCGCTCGAGACGGCCATCGCTCTGGCGGCTTGTGGGGCGCACGTCACCTTGAGCTACCGCAAACCCGCCTTCTCCAGGCCGAAACCCGAGAATCTGGAGCGGATCCAGGCCTTGGCCGAGAATCCTGCCGCAGCGGTGGCGGTGGATTCGCCCTCCTCGGAGCGGGTGTCGACGGCGGCGCACTCCAGCATGCGTGGCGACGCGGCGCCCGGGAGCCTGCGCCTGGCGTTGGAGACTCAGGTGTCGCGAATTGGCGAGAACGAGGCCGTGCTGCGCTCGAAGGATGGGAACGAAGAGGCGATAAAGAACGATTACGTTTTTGCGATGATCGGGAGGGAGGCGCCGCTGGACTTCTTTCGCCGCTCGGGCATTGCCGTGGCCGGGGACCGTGGACGGAAGTGGTGGGGCACACTGGCGTTGGCCCTGGTGATCGCGACCTTCATCTACGAGTGGAAGAAGCCGGGGACATGGACGGGTATCGGGACGCTCTTTCAAAAGCAGGGATGGTTTCCCTACCAGGTCCCCGACTGGCTGGCATCGTTTGGGGGCGCTTTCGCGGACCCGGCGAATTTGCTTGGGACCCTGCGAATCAGCATGGGAGAGCCGGGATTCTATTACACCGTCGTCTACTGCGTCCTGATCGTGGTGTTCGGCTTTCGGCGGATTGAGCGGCGGAAGACGCCGTATGTCACGCGGCAAACCTTCGCGCTGATGGCGATCCAGGTGATCCCGCTTTTTTTGCTGCCCTATGTCCTGTTTCCCTGGATGGGGCACAATGGGTGGTTCGAATCCGGGCTGGGCCGTGGATTTGCCGATGAGTTCTTTCCGGAGGCGAGCTACAGCGACCATGGTCGGGAGTATTGGCGGGCATTCGGGTTCATCCTGGCTTGGCCGTTGTTCATTTGGAACGTCTTCACGGAGCAACCGCTCTGGGGCTGGCTGGCGGTTTCGCTTCTGCAGACGTTCGTCATCATTCCGCTCATCATCTGGCGCTGGGGGAAGGGCGCCTACTGTGGCTGGATCTGCTCCTGTGGAGCGATGGCCGAGACGCTGGGTGACACGCACCGGCACAAAATGCCGCACGGCCCTTTCTGGAACCGGCTCAACATGATCGGCCAGGTTTTTCTCGCGCTGGCGCTGATTCTCCTGGTCGCGCGGGTGGTGACCTGGGCTGTGCCGGGCCTTTCGGGTGCGTTCGGTCCCTTGATGAACGGTGGCCCTGGCGGGACGGCGACGCCATTGAGCTACGTCTGGTTCGTGGATGTCCTATGGGCCGGAATTCTCGGGTTTGGGCTGTATTTTCACTTTTCGGGCCGGGTGTGGTGCCGGTTCGCCTGTCCTTTGGCGGCATTGATGCATGTCTATGCCCGGTTCAGCCGGTTCCGGATTTTTGCGGACAAGAAAAAGTGCATTTCCTGCAATGTTTGCACCTCGGTTTGCCATCAGGGGATCGACATCATGAACTTTGCCAACAAGGGTCTGCCGATGGAAGATCCGGAGTGCGTGCGTTGTTCGGCCTGCGTTCAGCAGTGTCCCACCGGCGTTTTGAGCTTTGGGCGGCTGGCGGAGGGCGGCAAAATGGTGCTGGACGAGGTGGCGGCCTCGCCCGTGCGGATGCGCGAGCGGGAAGCGGTTGAGCGGAGGCCTTAGCGGGGTTTTTTGAACTGGCGCAGGAACCCCACGGGGGCCAGAAGCGCCAGGGCCAGCAGGCCGAGCACGATGAACTGCAAACTGAGGCTCTTTTCTCCTCCGAGAAAGTGGATGACGAGACCGTAGATGGCGATGCCCTCGCTCAGGGCGAAAAGGATGATGCGGTTTCTGAGATCGGTCTGGGGCTCGAGGGGAGCCTTGCGGCAAAGGAAGTGGCGGAGGACGAAGGTCGCGATGAATTGGATGACGGCGACGACGGTCAAGATGCGGCCGAGGGCGGGGTCGAACGGGGCGGTATCGGCGGGGACGGAGAGGATCAGGACGCCATAGAAGAGGGTGGCGGAGATGAGGGCGGCCCAGATGATGGGAACGACGGTGGTGGGCGGGAGGGGAAGGCGGTTGGGCATGGTGAGAAGGTGGCATGAGGGGCGAGGGAAAGCGAGCGGTCTGAGGTGAGACCGTCTTTCCTAAGCCGGACTTTGTGAAAAATTTCACAAATTCAGGTTGCCCGTGGGACCGGCTGAATATAGGGAGGTGGCGGGCGCGAAAAACCCTCGCCGAGCTGGTTGACGAGAACGGATTGGGGTGCATGTTAGGGTCCATCACGAGAAAGCATGCTGACCACGAACGCCATGATTTCCGACACGGTGCTGGCGCTCTCCATTGAGGCGGAGCGTTTGCCATTCGGGACGTGGCTGACGAACTCGATCTTCGTCGCGGTATTGGTTACGCTGCTGATTCTCTTTTTCGCTTCGAAGGCGACGGCGAAGATGCGGCTGATCCCTCATCCGGCGCAGAACGCGTTCGAATTCGTGGTGGAGACGCTCTACAACCAGCTGGAGGGGATCGTTGGGCCGAAGCTGGCGCCGCGGGCGTTTCCATTGCTGGCTACGATTTTCATCTTCATCCTGTTTTCGAACTGGTTTGGATTGGTTCCCGGTGTGGGGACGGTGGGTTGGGGGGAATGGACGGGTCCTTTGTCCGTGAAGGAGGTGACGACACCGTTGCTGCGGCCTCCGACGGCGGATTTGAACATGACGCTGGGGATTGCGGCGGTGTTCATGGTGGTATGGTTGTGGATCACGATCAGCGAGATTGGGGTGTGGGGGTTCGTGAAGCATACTTTTGGACCGAAGGGTGGCACCAAGGGGGTGATGGGGGTTTTCGTGGCGATTGTTTTCCTGATCGTTGGGATGATTGAAGTGGTGTCGATCGCGTTCCGGCCCGTATCGCTGTCTCTTCGTCTCTTCGGGAATCTTTACGCGGGTGAGACGCTGCTGCAGACGATGATCTCGCTAGGGGAAACGCTTGGGCTTCCGAAGGTGATTTCCGCGATTGGTTCGGTGCTCTTTCCGCTTCCGTTTTATTTTCTGGAGCTATTGATCGGTCTCTTGCAGGCCGTGGTCTTTTCGCTGTTGTGCGCGGTCTATATTCAGCTTGCGGCAGCTCACGATGATGAGCATCACTGAGGATGCGTAAAACTTTGTCGCTGGGACCATGGCAAAGATTGTGGACGGCGATTCAAACCAACTGAAACCAAGGAGAATACCAAGATGTTGATGGAAGTGATGCCAATGCTGGCTGCGGCCAGCGAAGGAGGTCCCGCGATTACCGGGAGTCTGACCTTGTCGATTGCCGGAACCGGCGCCGCGCTCGGAGTGGGAATGATTGGAGCCAAGGCGGTGGAAGCCGTTGGGCGCAACCCGACCGCGTTCGGGAACATTCTAACGCTGGGGATCATCGGGATGGCTCTGGCGGAAGCGATCGCGATTTACGCTCTGATTCTTGCCTTCCAGGGTAGATAACCAATTAACCGAGTCTCCGGTGCCGGGCGGGAATCGCCCGGTCCCGGGGGCTTTCACCTTTTGCAGCCAGCATGCCGATGACTCTTCTAGCCGCATCCGGAGGTAGCCTCGAGGAAATCGCGAGCAGTTTCGGTTTGGATTGGGCGAAGTTTTTCGCTCAGATCCTGGTTTTCCTGATCGTATTCGTCATTCTGAAATGGAAGGCGTTCGGGCCGGTCATGGAGATGCTGGAGAAACGCCGGCAACGGATTGCGGCCGGTGAAGAGAATTTGAAGAAGATTCAGGCGGATCTGGAGCAAGCCGAGGCAAAGGCGGCCGAAATCGTTTCCGCCGCCGACTCGGACGCGCAGCGCCTGATCGAAGAGGCGCGCGAAAGCGCACAGGCCATCGTGGAGAGGAAGTCTCAGGAGGCCGTGGCTGAAGCCAATCAGATCATCGCCAAGGCCCGGGAGGCGATCGAATTGGAGAAGGAGCAAGCTTCCGCCCAGCTCCGCCGCGAATTTGGGCGCCTGGTGGTGGACACGACCTCCAAGGTAACCGGGAAGGTTTTGACGAAGGAAGATCACGAATCGATCAACCAAGAGACGGCCGCGCAGATGGCCATATGATTTTGAACGCAGTGAGGTGAGCGACGCCGCTCGCCACCGGATAGAAACCCGCTCTCGATGAAAGTCAGCAAGGATGCCCTCCGAACCGCCCGCCAGTTGCTTCGCGCCACGCTGGTAGAGGGGCGGATCGAGGCTGGGCGTGCCCGGCAGATCGTGGCGAAGCTGGGCGAAATGAAGCCGCGGGGCTATCACGGCATCCTGTCGGCGTATTCGAATTTGATCCGGCTCGAGCTCGCCGAGCGCCACGCCGTGGTGGAGAGCGCCGTCGAGTTGGAGGGAGGAACCCGCGATCGCATAACGTCGGAGCTCAAGGGAGCCTACGGCGATGATTTGACGTTCGATTTCGTCGTGAACCCGGATCTGCTGGGCGGTATGCGCGTGAAGGTGGGCAGCGACGTGTGGGACGGGAGCGTGCGTGCCCGTCTGCAACAACTTCGCGAGTCATTCGCGCATTGACGAGGGATAGAGAAGACCATTTGACACTCTTTGGAGGAGAACCAAGGCCATGAGCAATCTACTGCAGGAACTTGAATCGAGCATCGCCGGACTCAAAACGGCGGTCGAGAAATCGAATGTCGGCGTCGTCCGGCAAATCGGGGACGGGGTCGCCAAAATCGAGGGATTGAGCGACGTCATGCTCAACGAAATGATCGAGTTTCCGGGAGGGTCCTATGGGTTGGCGCTGAACCTGGAGGAGACCGAGGTGGGAGCGATTCTCCTGAGTTCTGGGGACCACATCAAGGAGGGCGACGAAGTTAAGACGACGGGCAAGCTACTGCAGGTGCCGGCTGGCAAGGAGCTTTTGGGGCGCGTGGTGGACGCGTTGGGCGCGCCGATTGACGGCAAGGGTGAGATCAAAGCGCAAACGTTTTATCCGGTGGAGAAGATCGCTCCCGGGATCATTCCCCGGCAATCCGTCACGGTTCCGGTGCAAACGGGTATTCTGGCGATTGATGCCATGATTCCGATTGGGCGGGGTCAGCGGGAGTTGATCATCGGTGACCGGTCCACCGGGAAGACGACGGTGGCGATCGATACGATCATTTCGCAGGCGCGTCAGAACAAGCTGGCTGAGGAAGGGGTTTTGAAGAATCACAAGCCGCTTTACTGCATTTACGTCGCAGTGGGTCAGAAGCGCGCCAACGTGGCCCGGACGATCGCGACGTTGGAAGAAGCTGGGGCGATGGACTACACGATCGTGGTTTCGGCTTCGGCGAGTGATCCGGCGACCGCGCAGTATTTGGCGCCTTACGCCGGGTGTGCGATGGGCGAGTGGTTCATGGATAACGGCATGGACGCCTTGATCGTTTACGACGATCTCTCGAAGCACGCGGTGGCTTATCGGGAGGTGTCTCTCGTGCTTCGCCGCCCTTCCGGCCGGGAAGCCTATCCCGGCGACGTTTTCTATCTTCACAGCCGGCTTCTCGAGCGTGCGGCGCGTCTCAATGAGGAGCGGGGTGGTGGATCACTCACGGCTCTGCCGATCATCGAGACGCAGGCTGGGGACGTATCGGCCTACATTCCGACGAACGTGATTTCGATCACGGACGGGCAGATTTACCTGGAGACGGACCTCTTCTACCAGGGGATCCGGCCGGCCATTTCGGTGGGTCTCTCGGTATCGCGGGTTGGTTCGGCGGCGCAGACGAAGGCGATCAAGAAGGTGGCTGGCCGGACGAAGCTGGATTTGGCGCAGTTCCGGGAGTTGCAGGCGTTTGCCCAGTTCGGTTCGGACCTGGACGCCAAAACGAAGGCTCAGATCGACCGGGGTCAACGGATCGTCGAGCTGTTCAAGCAGAACCAATACGATCCGCTCTCCGTGGAAATGGAGGTGGCCTTGATGTGGGGAATGCAGAACGGTCACTTCGATCCCGTGGAGGTCGAGCGGGTGGGTGAGTTTCAGGACAAGCTGGAGACCTACTTGACCGACCGCAAAGGAGAGCTTCTCGGCAAGATTCGTGACGAGAAGGCGCTCTCGGACGAGATCGTCGATGGGCTGAAGGAGGCCTACGAAGATTTCGCCAAGACCTGGAAGTGACCTTCATCGAGCCCAGCGCCGAGCGCCCAACGCCACTGACTCCCTCAATCGTTTAGATGCCAAGCACACGCGACATCCGGCGGCGGATCAAATCCGTCAAGAACACCGCCCAGATCACCCGGGCGATGCAGATGGTGGCGGCGTCGAAGATGAAGAAGGCGCAGGATCAGGCGTCCGCGGGCCGCTCCTACGCCGACCTTCTCAACGAGGTGCTGGTGAATCTGAAGGAGCAGACGGAGGCCGGAGCGCATCCGCTTCTCGAGGAGCACGAGTCGGGCGGGGATCTCGTGGTGGTGGTGACGTCGGACAAGGGGCTGTGCGGCGCACTGAACACGAACTTGTTGAAGCAAGTCTTTGCTCAAACCGGACCCGACTGCAGCTACGTGACGGTGGGCCGGAAAGGGCGCAACTCGCTCGCTAAAACGGGCAGAAACCTCGTAGCGGACTTCACGGTGAAGGATCCTGTGCCGTTTGCGGAGTCGAAGCTGATCTCGAAGTTCGTGATCGAGAAGTTCCTGGATAAAGAATACCGGAGGGTGCGGGTGGCGTTCACCAACTTCATCAACACGATTCGGCAGGAACCGCTAATCGAAACGCTGCTTCCGATCCGCCCGATCGATCTCGGTCACAAAGTGGTGTATGGCCCGGACCATTCGGATACGGCACCGGAACCGAAGCCCCTGAGCGACTCCTCATACGGTTACATTTTCGAGCCAGACCCTGCGGCGGTCCTGAACGTGGTCGTGCCGCAGTATGTGGATTTCGAGCTCTATCAGATCCTCCTCGAGAGTCGCGCCTCGGAGCACAGTGCGCGGATGGTGGCGATGAAGAACGCCACCGATAACGCGAAAGAATTGATCGCCGATCTCACGCTGGCCTACAACAAGCAGCGGCAGGCCGCGATCACCTCCGAGCTGCTAGAGATCACGACGGCCATGAAGGCCATGGAGTGATAAGCTTTTTTCACAACTCGACCTCATCTTTTTCCGCCCCTTCATCCCACCGAATCACTATGAGTAATAACCAGGGAACCATCGTTCAGGTCATCGGCCCGGTCGTGGACGCCGACTTCAGCCAGTGCGACGCTTTGCCGAACATCTACAACGCGTTGGAGGTCGGCTACGACGTCAACGGAGAAACGAGTCGACTCACCCTCGAGGTGCAGCAGCACCTGGGCGATGGTTGGGTGCGTGCGGTGGCGATGTCTTCGACGGAGGGTTTGAAGCGCGGAATGAGCATTGAGAACACCGGCGCGCCGATTTCGGTTCCGGTGGGGAACGGGGTGCTCGGGCGGATTTTCAACGTCACGGGCGAGCCGCAGGATGAGAAGGGCGAGGTTCCGTTCGAGAAGAGGTACCCGATTCACCGGCCGGCGCCCGCGCTGACGGAGCAATCGACGACTGCGCAGATTCTGGAGACCGGGATCAAGGTGATCGACCTGATCTGTCCGTTCACGAAGGGAGGCAAGGTGGGTGCGTTTGGTGGTGCGGGCGTTGGCAAGACGGTCGTCATCATGGAGCTGATCAACAACATCGCGAAGAACCACGGGGGGTATTCGGTTTTTGCGGGGGTCGGCGAACGGACGCGGGAGGGGAACGATCTCTACTGGGAAATGAGCGAGGCAGGGGTCATCGACCAGGAGAACATCGCGAACTCGAAGGTGGCGCTGGTCTATGGTCAGATGAACGAACCTCCGGGCGCCCGTTTGCGGGTGGCGCTGTCGGCGTTGGCCATGGCGGAGTTCTTCCGGGATGAACAGAACCAGGACGTTTTGTTGTTCGTCGATAACGTATTCCGATTTTCGCAGGCCGGTTCGGAGGTTTCGGCGCTTCTTGGACGGACGCCTTCCGCGGTGGGTTACCAGCCGACGCTTTCGTCGGAGATGGCTGCGATGCAGGAGCGGATCACCTCCACGAACAAGGGGTCGATCACGTCGTTCCAGGCGGTTTACGTGCCGGCGGATGACCTGACCGACCCGGCGCCGGCGAACACCTTCGCGCACTTGGACTCGACCGTCGTTCTCGAGCGGTCGCTGGCGGAGTTGGGGATTTATCCGGCGGTGGATCCGCTGGCGTCGACGTCGACGGCCCTTGCTCCCGAAGTGGTGGGCGAAGAGCACTACCGGGTCGCTCGCGGAGTGCAGAAGGTGCTTCAGCGCTACAAAGATTTGCAGGACATCATTGCGATTCTGGGGATGGACGAATTGAGCGACGAGGACAAGATGACAGTCTTTCGCGCACGGAAGATTCAGAAGTTCCTCAGCCAGCCGTTCCACGTGGCGGAGGTTTTCACGGGGATTCCCGGGGTCTATACCTCAGTGGATGAGACGGTGCGCGGGTTCGCGGAAATTCTCGACGGGAAACACGACGAGGTGCCGGAGAACAACTTCTACATGAAGGGCGGCATCGATACCGTGGAGAAAGAGTAGAGGAACGACGATGCCGACTCAGCTGGAAATCGATACGCCCGAGGGGAAGACGTTCTCCGACATGGTGGACCTCGTGGTGGTTCCGGGTTCGGAGGGGGAGCTCGGGATTCTGCCGGCGCACGCCCCGCTCGTGTCGGCCCTGCAACCGGGTGAATTGCGCTACACCAAGGATGGTCAGGAGTATTCGCTCGCGGTCGGTGCGGGTTTGGTGGAAGTGCAGCGGGATAAGGTGGCCGTGCTGAGTGACCTGGCGGTCAACGAAGCGGACATTGACGAACACGCGGTGGAGCACGCCCTCGAAAGCGCACAGAAGGCACTGGCCGAGGGCGGAGACGAGGATCCTGACAAGGTCGCGGCGCTCCACCTGGCGATTCAGAAATCGCTGGCCCAGCTTCATGTGAAGCGTAAGCGGCGGAGTTTGTAGGGCGTGTCGTCGGAGATCGCCCCGGCGGATCAATCAAGAATGGCCGAGACCGGCTGGGTCACTCGTCCGATGCGGCGGCGGTCAAAATGTCGCTGAACTTCGCCAGCCACTGAGGATGCGCGGGCCAGGCTGGAGCAGTCACGAGGTTTTCGTCGACGACGGCTTCGTGCACTTCGACATTCACGTAGGTGCCCCCCGCCAGCCTCACTTCTGGGCCAACGGCAGGGTAGGCGGTGACACGGCGGCCCTGGAGCACGCCGGCGACGGTGAGGATTTGGAGGGCGTGACAGATGGCGGCCACGGGCTTGCCGGCCTCAAAGAAATGGCGGCAGTGTTCGAGCACGGATTCGTCGAGCCTGAGGTATTCCGGCGCCCGTCCGCCGGGCAGCACGAGCGCATCGTAGGCGGCCGGCTCGATTCCGTCATAATCTGCGTTCAGACGGAAGGCGTGACCTGGCTTTTCCGAGTAGGTTTGGTCTCCTTCGAAGTCATGGATGGCTGTCGGGATGGTATCGCCCGCCTTTTTTCCGGGGCAGACGGCATCGACGGAGTGCCCCATGGCCTGGAGGGTTTGGAAGGGGACCATGACTTCGTAGTCTTCGGCGAAGTCGCCCGTGATCAGGAGGATTTTCTTGGACATCGGCAAGGGAGGATGTGGGATTGGAGAAAGCAACGCGGCGGGAGGGTGAGGGATCAAGAAAAAACGGTGGGGACGAACTGAACCGGAAACTTGCGCGGGGCGCATGTCCGCGTTAGGAGAGGGGGCCCGGCGAGGGCGCCGATCTCATGATCCTTACCAATCTCGAATCCGTTCCGGGGCATCAAGTGACCCAGCACTATGGGCTGGTTTCCGGAAACACCGTCCGCGCGAAGCACGTCGGGCGCGACATCGCCGCCAGTTTCAAGAACCTGGTCGGCGGCGAACTGCACAGCTACACGGAACTCCTGGAGGACGCGCGAAAGGAGGCCATCCAACGGATGATCCAGCAGGCGCAGTCGCTGGGGGCGAACGCGGTGCTGAATGTCCGCTTTTCCACATCGGCGGTCTCCCAGGGGGCGGCGGAGCTGTATGTGTACGGGACGGCCGTCCAGATCAGCTGAGTCAACCGGAAGCTGCTAACCCAAGCGATGGACGAGAACCCGGACGCCATCTACACGGCGATCGCGCTGGTGCTGACGTATGGATTTCCCGTGCTTCTGGCGGTTGGGGCCTTCATCACGGGAAGCATCCTCGAGCGGCGTCATTTCCGTTCGATTCGGGAGCGTGAGGCGCAAACCGGGCGGTTCCCGGCGGTGCCGACGCCGCAGTGGGATCCGGCGGTGCCGGTGGCGGAAGCCTATCTGGTGACTTCGTCGGTGGTGGTTTCCCTGGACTATTTCAAGCGGCTGCTGGCCTCGTTGCGAAACGTGTTTGGGGGGCGGGTGCAATCTTACGAGAGCCTCCTCGACCGCGGCAAGCGCGAGGCGATTCTCCGGTTGAAGGAAAGGGCGCCTGGGGCGCATCTCATCGTCAATCTCCGGATCATCACCTCCAACATCTCGGATGTGCAATCCGGCCGGAATTCGGGTGGGATCGGAGGTGTGGAAGTCTTTGCCTCGGGAACCGCCATTCGCTACACTCGCGAACCGGACAGCCCGGCTCCCCTGCCGCCGCCGATTCCCGCGATGCCGTCATGAAATATGTTCACAGAGACATGGGAGAGGCGCACGAGGCCAGCAGCGGAGGAGGCCGTAGCGGGTTGGTTCGTGAAATCGGCGTGCTGGTCGTGCTGGTGGCCGTGACCCTGACGATCCTCTACCTGACGGCAGCCCTGGTGACCGATGCGGCCATCGTCCGAATTCCGGCCGACAAAGAGCAGGAGCTTTTTCGGTCCGTCGCCCAGAGTTTCAAGTCCGATCCCGTCCCGGAAGCGCTGACGGAGAAGTGGGCGCTGAGTGAGCGGGTATTGGCCAGGCTCCGGGAGGTCGAAGGGGTTCCGCGGATCGATTACACGCTGGTTTTTCAGGACCAGGGGCAAGCCAATGCGTTTGCGATTCCAGGTGGCCGGATCGCGCTGACGCGGGGGCTTTTGGAGTCGCTGGACGAGGAAATCGCGATCGCTTTTGTGTTGGGGCATGAACTCGGGCATTTCGCGAACCGCGATCATCTCCGTGGGATGGGACGGAAGGTCGGTTTTTCGGCGGCGGTTCAGCTGATGTTTGGCGGTGATTTAGCTGCCTTTTCCCGTGGCGGAAGCGATTTCATCATGAATCGGTATTCGCGCGAGCAGGAGCGTTCGGCGGACGCATTCGGGGTGGAGGTGCTGAGGGCCAGCTACGGGGAGACTGGGGGTGCGGAGCGGTTGTTCGAGGTGCTGGCCGAGCAGGACGGGCTTCCTCGGTGGGCTTACATGTTTGCGACGCATCCGGATCACCAGAGCCGGATCGAGGCAATCCGGTCCACGGGCGGCGAGGAGTGAGGCCTGGAGGGAGGCCGGAAGATGGGGCTCTTCCCGGTTCCCGCCGGTTGCGTCGCTTTGCGGCGGGCTCAGTCCGTGCTGGCGGCCATGGCGAACTCGGCGAGGCGATGGCGGAGGAGGCCGCGGGCCGATTCTAGGTCGTGACGGGTTTCCCAATCCTGAAAGGGCATCAGGTAGCCGGGGCACTCCCATCCGGCGCGGCAGATTCGGCCCACCAACCGCAACGCTTCCGGATTCTGGAGGAGGGCGTCGCACTGCATGAGGGAGCCGTTTTCGCGGCCGATGGCATCGACGAGGTTCTCCATGATCTGGTGCAAGACTTCGTTGCTTGGTGAGGATTCCTCGGGATCGTCGTAGAGAGCGCGGAAGAGCTGTGCCCAACGGTGGTGCAGTCCTTCGGGGTCGGCCCGAACGAAAGCGGTGAGCCGCTGCCAGCTTTCGGCGTTCCACTGGGTGTCCCTGGGGTGGCCGTAGCGGTCACAATTGGCCGGCCGTTCACGGAAGCGGATTTGAGCTGGCATGGCACGAATCTCCGGTTCGGAGGCTCCATCGGGAGTCGATGGCGTGGCCGAGCCTCTGTGATCTAGTAACGTGCCGTGAGGGTGGGGTTGTCAAGCGGGTATTCCTTTTGGAGTTCCCCTGGAGGTGATCTTCGGCAGACGATGCACGGGGGTGGTGTTGAAGAGATCGCTCAACCGGATTTGGGTGCGTATGGTAGGGGGAGACGGGCTGTGAGGACGATCATCCACATCGACATGGATTGCTTCTACGCCGCCATCGAGATGCGGGAGCGCCCGGAGCTGGCCGGGAAGCCGGTGGCGGTCGGTGGTTCGTCCGGGCGCGGGGTTTTGACGACGGCCAACTATGAGGCGCGAAAGTATGGGTGCCGGTCGGCCATGCCGGCGTTCAAGGCGCTGCGGCTTTGCCCCGAGTTGATCATTGTGCCGGTGCGGTTCGATCTCTACCGGGCGGAGGCGCGGCGGATTCGCGAGATTTTTGGCGAGTTCAGTCCGTGGATCGAGCCGCTATCGCTGGACGAGGCCTATCTGGACGTCACGCACCTGCGATCCCTGGGCGCAAACGTGGCGGCTGAGATCCGGGCGCGGATTTGGGAGACATCGCATCTCACTGCCTCGGCCGGGATTGCTCCGAACAAATTTCTGGCAAAGGTCGCGAGCGACTGGCGAAAGCCGAACGGTCAGTTTGAGGTCAAAGTGGAGGAGGTTGCGTCCTTCGTAGCGAATCTGCCGGTGCGGAAGATTTGGGGTGTCGGCGCGCGGACGGCGGAGCGGCTGGAGGCGGCGGGAGCGAAGACCTGCGGGGATTTGCAAGCCTGGGACTTGGGGCGGTTGAGCAGGGAGTTTGGGAAGTTCGGGGTGCAACTTTATCAGCTCTGCCGTGGGGAGGATGACCGGGCGGTGCGGACGGACCGCGTTCGGAAGTCGATGAGTTGCGAGCGGACGTTTTCCGAGGATTTGGAAACGCTGGAAGTCTGCCGGGAAGCGCTGGAACCGTTGTTGGAGGAGTTGTCGGGGGATTTGGCGGGGCTCAAGCCGGCGAGGCGGGTGGCGAAGGCGGTGGTGAAGATGAAGTTCTCGGACTTCAAGTCGACGACGGCGGAGTGTGGGGCGGGCGAGTTGGACCGCAAGATTTACGACGAGTTATTGAGGGAAGCCTGGGGGCGGAGGGAGGGGAGGAAGGTGCGGCTGTTGGGTGCCGGGGTGCGATTTGCGTTGGATGAAGGCGAGGCGGGATGGGAGCAACTCGAGTTCGAGCTGGTGTCTTGAAAGAAGGTTCCGCGACGGAGCGGATGGCTGGGGTAATCAGGGGGCGCTCGGGGTGCCGGCGTTATTCAGACGATCCCGGTGCACCGAGACCGGTTTGACAAATGTCGCTGGAGGCCCCGATTGGGAGTCGAGAAATGCGGGTTTGCAGGGTCATTGGAGGTTGACCCGTGCAGCCTAACGTGCTAAATACTTCGTGCCGATTGTGATGACAGCCTTGCACACAGCGAACCGAAACGGGCATGGACGAACGGGGAAAGCTCCCGGAGCGTTTCATGGCTTAATGGGCCGGGAGGGCAGCCGTCCGTGTCCGAGGGCGTATGTGAGTGATGTCCGGCTGTGGATGGAACCGATAAGAACGAGAGAGAGCGAGAGGATGGCTGTGATCATAACTGTCCTATAATTTGAGGCTTTTTGGCGCCCCGCTCTCCACCCGGAAGCGGGGCTTTTTTTTTATTCGACATGGGATCAGCACATCTGTTTTCAAGCCGCTCACCGGTTCCCTTTTAGAGTTTCATTAAATGCCCAATAAACACCCAACCCAACTCCCCATTCATCTTATCTAACGACCCTTCAACCCGAATACCTAACGTGAGCCAGATCCTTCATCGCAAAGTTGTTTTGGTGCTGAACCGCAATTGGCAGGCGATCGATGTGACGTCGCCGGCCATAGCCTTTTCTCAACTGTTCTCCGACTCGGTGACGGCACTCGATGTGCGCGGCGAATCCGAAATGATCCCCTGTCGTTGGGAAGAATGGGCGAAGCTGCCGATCCGCAAGACGGACCGGACGATCGGGACGCCGCACGGGATGATCCGGGTACCGACCGTCGTGGTGCTGGCGCGATTCGACCGGGTTCCGCTGAAGCGTCCGAAGTTTGGGCGTCGTGGGATTTGGGAACGGGACGAGGGGCGGTGCCAGTACACGGGGCGTCCGTTGCGGCCTGGAGAAGGAAACATCGACCACGTCGTGCCGCGTTCGCGTGGTGGGGCGTCGTCCTGGGAAAACTGCGTGCTGTCGGACCGCCGGGTGAATGAGCGGAAGGGAAACCGGACGCCTCAGGAGGCGGGATTGCGTTTGCTCAAAGAACCGAAAGCGCCGCGCCCGGCGCCGGTGACGGCATTTCTTCGGAATGAGGAAGGCATCGCCGAGTGGGAGCCGTTCCTGGTCAAGAACTGAGTTCGCAGGCGGACGAACCCTTTGTCCGTGGTGCTTTGTTCTTTGCCGGTCGGGCTTTGGAAGAAAGGGCTGGTGCTTTTTGGGGATATGAGGTGAGGTTTTGGGCGGATGGGTTTTTTGTTTCCGCTCTACCTCCTGGGAGCCGCGGCCGTGTTGGTGCCGCTGGTGCTGCATCTTCGACGGCAGCCGCCGAAGGACAGGATGCTCTTCAGTTCCCTGATGTTTTTGTCGCCCCACCCGCCGGAGCGGAAGAGGCGGAGCCGTCTGGATCATCTCTTGTTGCTGCTGCTCCGGTGCCTGCTGCTGCTGCTGCTGGCGCTGCTGTTCGGGCGCCCGTTTTTTCAAGACCCGGCGTTGTCGGGGGCCGGGGCGACAGGAGTTTGGCGGATC
>CAZCRA010000043.1:0-6891 GCA_964500945.1 uncultured Verrucomicrobiales bacterium
GTCGTCACCTCCACGTGCGCGAAGAGCGGCCGGTCACCCGCCGCCTTCAGCCTCATCGCCTGCTCGCGTTGATCTCCGTCGAAGGCAAAGCTGGATTGAACGCTGCCAAATCCCGCCGGTAAGTTCAGCTCCACCGGTTCACCAGTCCCCCACCGCAAATCGAGCGGGTTCGCCTCCCTCGGCGCCTCCTCGGCCCGGGCCAGTTGGCTAAGCGCCAGCAGCGGCCAGGCGTTGTTGTAGGTGCTGCCCCATCCGTTGCGGAAGCGGCGTTTCTTGAGCAGATCGTTCAGCAATTCGTCCGTTTCAGCGCTCTCGGGGTCGAGCTTTGCCGACGCCATCAAACGCAACGCCGCCGGCAGCGCGTCCCCATACCAGGCCACCGCGCGCTCGGGCGCATCGTCCTCAGGATTCGGCCCTAACAATTGCAGCGCCAGCGGCTTCTGCGCCTCGTCGCCGCTCTCCAAGATCGCGAGCGCCAACATCGCGCGCGATTCCGGTGCCAGCGAACCCTGCATCTCCACCAGCTTTTCGTGATAGGCCGGCTCGGGACGGCCCGCCTTCGCCAAGGTGTAGAGCGCCACACAACGGTGATGCAGTTCCGCCGCGCTCACGTTCTCATGTTCGACACCACGGAGCGCATCCGAAAGCCAATCCCAAAGCTCATTCAGACGCGTTCCGGGAAGGTCGTGCCCTTGCTCCGAGGCGATCGCCAGCGCCAACCCTCCATAGGCACTGGCCCACAACTCGGGCTCATACATATCCGGCCAGTAGGTCAGTCCCCCCGCCCCGCTCTGCATCGAAAGGATCCGGTTCAACCCATAGCGAATCGCTTCGTCCTTGCGCCCCGGGTCCTCACTCATCGATGGAAAGACCTGCTCCAACCCATGCATCGTCAGCCAGGGAAGCGTGGCCGAGGTCGTCTGCTCCACGCAGCCGTAGGGATACTCCAGGTTGTAGTCCAGCGCATCCAGCGCCTCCAGCATCCGGGAGTTCGACAGCGTGATGTCCAACGACCCGATCCCGTTCAACAGCTCCGGATCCAGCGACGCCAGCAGATTCTCGCCCTGCCCACCCGGAATCCGCTCGAAACGGGATTCACCCAGGAACGGCACGGGATAACCGATCTGCAACCGGCTCTCCACCGCATCACGCCGCACCATCGCAGGTTCGCCCAGTTCCGAGATGCCCCACTTCCACACCGCCTCGCCCGTCCGGGTGAACTCCACCGGCACCGGCAAAGCCCGCGATTCGCCGGCACCCAATTCCACCGTTTGCTTCCACCGGAGCTGGTCCGCCTCGCCCGCCGCATCCGTCAGAGCCGCCGGGATGAGTTGAAAATCCCCTTCCAGAAGCTTTGCCCCGTCGTCGCCCTCGAGCACCACCTCGAAACGTCCCGGCCGGTTCGTGGTGTTGTGGACCACCGCTTGCACCAGAATCTGATCCCCGACGTTCGCAAACGCCGGCAACGCGGGTTCGACGATCACGGGCTTCGATACCGTGAAACTCCCGGTCCCCTGGCCAAAACCCGCCGTCCCGCTGAGCGCCACGGCAAACACCTTGAACCCCGTGAGGTTCTCCGGCGCGTCGAACGAGGCCGACACACTCCCATCTGGCCCACTCACAAGCGATCCGTTCCAAAACGCCGTCGCCCGAAAATCCTTCCGCGATTCCTGACTGAGCGTCAGTCCCTCGCCGCCGCCGCCAATCATGAGGCCCTTGTTGTCAAAGCGCCGCTCCTCAGGGTTCTCAGGCAAGAGGTTGAAGAGGGAGTGCCACGTCTTCACGAAGAGCGGAAACGGCGAGTGGAAAGCATCGCCGGGCTTCGGAGTCTCATACCCGGTCAGACTCAGCACCCCCTCGTCCACCGCATACAGCACGACCTCGGCACCGCTCACCGGCGCACCGTCGTGCCCCCGAACCGTCGCCGTGAGCGTCACCTCGTCGTTCGGCAAAACATCGGGCGCGGCCGGTTCCACGCTGACCTGCAGCGCGTGCGCGGGTTCGTCCACCTGCAGCTCGCAGTAACCCAATCGGTAACTGGCGTCGCCATCCCGCTCACCCGGGTCGTCTTTCCCGCCCCGGATCACCAGGACCGAAACGAACAGGTTCGGATCGTCACCTTTCTCGATCGGGATCTCGATGAGTTCGTTCTGCGACTCGATCGGGCGAAGGAAGCTGCGATAAACGCCCTTCCGCTCCATCGTCACCAGCGCTTCGCCCAGGATGGGTGAGCGCACCATGAGCTTGGCCGTGTCCCCGGGCCGGTAACGCTCCGCATCGGCCACCAACTCGATGGCATCGCCATCCCGGTAAGCCCAGTAAGCTTCGCCCGCCGCCCAGACATGCGCCATGGTCGATGTTCGTACCGCGCGACCACTCGCATCGGAAGACTCTAACACGAAACGGTAGTGCGCCCCTTTCTCCGGCGTGAAGACGTGCTCCATCGCATCCTCGGCACCCGCCGGCCGGATCGTCAGCGATTGCTCGTAGACCGGTTTGTAGGTCGTTTCGTTCCGGTGCTGGATCGAACCGCCGGCGCCCTTGACCTTCACCGTCGTCACGCTTCGCTCCTCGACGCGAAGCAGAGCCCGAACGGCTTCACCGTGGGGCTCGCCTTCCTGATTCACCGATACAATCCCGAGCGTCATCGGGTCACCCGCCTGCAGCCAACCCTCCGGAAGCTTCAGCCCCAGATAGAAATCCGAGGAATGGATCAGCGCCGAACCCGAGGTCGAGATGGTCTGCTGGTTGATGTCCGTCACGTCCGCGCCCGCCCGGAGCCGCAGCGGTTGGTCGAGATTCGAACGATCGATCGATTCGAAATCCAGCAAAACGGTGCCGTCCTCACCCAGCACGGTCTCGCCAGCCAGGTGACCGCCCCCTTCACCCCCGGTGTCGCCAAAGACGAAACCTTCGAAGCCCTCCGGCCGGAACCGCGCCGGGTTGGCCGAAACATGCCAGCGAACCTGAGCCTGCGAGAGCGGTTTACCCCGGTAGTAGTTTGCCGAAAGCCGGAACTCCAGCGGTTGGTCCAAACGAAACTCCGCTTCGTGCTCCAGCTTGACCTCGAACGTGTTCGGCCGGTAATCGGCCACGGTCACGTAGTGATACGCATACCGGTCGTAGTGATCGTCGTCGTCCGGCCCGGCATCCGGCATCAACAGCGGAGCAAAGTCCAGTCGAACCTGAAAGTCCCCGTAGTTCTCGAGCGGCAAATCGAACGCGTAGTCGAGCGTTCCCCGCCCCGTGAACGCCACTTCGCGGTCGAACAACTCCCGGCCCATCCCATCGAACACCGCCACCCGCGCCGGAAAACCTTCGTCCGGCACCGTCAGCGCATCCCCGTCCGCGAAGCGCGCAATGGCCTTCACGCGCACCGTTTCGCCAGGTTGATAAATGCCGCGGTCGCTGAACACGTAGCTGCGCAAACGCTTCGACGGCTCGTTCCAGTAAGGCTGCCGGATGTTGTAGCGCCAGGTGGAGATCCCCCGATGAGACTCTGCCCGAAAAGCCGTCACATAGCGGTCCCCACCCTTTGAAGTGCTCAACCACCGCACGTTCCCGTTCTCATCCGTCAAAGGAAAGGACGCCACGCCGATGTCGTTGGTCGTGTAGGCCGCCAGTTCCGCGCTATCCTCGTCGTGAAGGGCAACCGTCGCCCCGGAAACCGGCTGACCCGATTCCAGCGAAAACACATAAACCGTGGCCGTCTCACCATTCTGCTTCCAAACGACGCCCAGATCCGTGATTTGCACGATGCTCTGCGCCCCCACCCGGTGATGCCGCAGCTCCCGGTGCTGGGCGGAATCCCCCTCCACACTCAAATAAAGCGCCACCGGTCCATCCGTCCCGGCGACCTCCTCCCAGCTCAGCGTCATCGCTTCCGACTCGTCGAGCCCCACCTTCCGCGCCACGTCCCGGGAGTGAATAGTCCGTCCTGGCACCATCTCAAACGCCGGATAACGCTGCCCCCGGTCCCAATCGACCGTCTCAGGGTCGTAAATCCGGTAGCCGCGCAGCGCGTAAATCAGCGCATCGCCTTCGAGCCGTTTCACGCGGATCTCCAACTCGTCCACGTTCCCGGAACGCACCTGAAAATCGCGCCCGCCACCCAGCGGCTGCGCCACCTCGTAGTCCGGCAGCGCGATGTAGGCGTCGTTCGGCCGAAACTTCAGCGTCTTTTGAAACGCCTTGTCCATTTCCGTCCCGTCGAAACCCAGTAACCCCGGCCGAACCGTCACCGCATACTCCACCCCGTATTCGAATGCCCCATCGATGCGGATTTGGCTGCCTCGAACCTGAATTGACGCGTCTTTCGGTGCTGGATTCAGCTCCACGAACTGAGAAATGCGCTCCAACAGCGATTCATGGATGTTCTTGGTCGCATAAAGCCCAATCCAGCGCTCGCCATCATACGGGTTTTGAGCGACACCGCTCGAAACGGCAAACGGGTAAACGGTCCCGGCTCCCACCGTGAAATTCTTCGGGAGCTTCGGCCGCCCCAGCCCGGCTGCGGTGCCTTCCGGAATCACCAGCCGCCAGTACCGGCCCACGGGAAGCGGGCGGCTCGGGAAAACGGTCACGAAATGGTCCGCTGGAGGCGAAAACTCGTCCCCTCCTCCATAATATTGCCATAGCCGGGCGATCTCTTCGTCGCTCGCCCTCCGGGATTTGACCGGAACGGCCTTGCCATCCGCATCTTCAAAAAAGGCGTGGCGCTCCATGCGATTGGGCTGCATGGCCGCGTTTCCCAACAGGGTGAAAACCGGTAACCGGTCGGCGGTTCCGCTGTAGTAGCGGGGATAATGACGCAGGGTCAGGGCCTCATCCGCTTCGGACGAATCCGCGGCGGACAGCGGCAAAAGCGGCGCGGCGGCCGCAACGATCAGCGCGGCCAGTCCGGCGCGCGTGAGGAATCGATCTCTCATGGGTTTGTGGGGTAAACAACAGTTGGGTTAGAAAGAAGTCGGTTTGGCGCGGCCAGCACCGCGCCGAGATGCCTCCCAAGGCGCAGTTCCAACATGGAAACCTGCGGTTCGACGACGGTATTCGAGCCCGAATTCACGCGCAGCAGCGACGAACCTCGTGGGGGCCAATTGTCTTTGCCCCCGGGGAAGCGGCGGTGTTTGGTAACGGTGGGCCAGTCGCCTTTGCCGGCCGAGAAAGAGAAGGCTCTCGCCATGCATTTGCCTCGTCGAACACACCATAGACTCCCCGCTTGCTGGCAGCGAGTTAAATCTTCCCGCCCGGGCTCGCCCGGCGCACGCGACCGGTTTTGAAGGACGAGGCCGGCAGCTTCAAGGACGGGGCGCTTCGCACCCTTCGACTGGCTCGAGACTTCGGCCAGGGCCGTCTCTGGTGGGTCCTCGCCCTTTCCGCCACCCAGGCCATCGTCCAAATGTTGGCGGTCGCCTCGGTGATGCCCTTCCTCAGCCTCGTGGCCTCCCCACCCGATCCCGGGCACCCGGTCTGGTCCGTCGCCCAATCCTGGTTCCCCGATTGGCAGCCCGATCGGATCGTCTTCTCGACCGGCGTGACCGTTCTCATCCTCCAGGTCCTCGCCGGCGTCGTCGCTCTGGCGGGCGACTACTCCCGCTCTTACTTCGCTCACTTCACCGTCGAACGGATGGCCGGCGAGATGGCTGCCCGGGTCGCTGCCCGCCCCTACCTCGAGCAGCGGCGCACCAACTCCGCCCTCCTCCTCAAAAACCTCCGCGACGACGTCCATCTGTTCCTAATCGAAGTGCTACTGCCCCTGATGGACGCCATGGTCCGCTCCGTCACCGCTCTCCTGCTCCTCACCGTTCTCATCCTCATCGATCCCGCCGTCGCCCTGGTCGCCGGATTGCTCTTCGGTGGCCTCTACGTCGCGGTGCTCTTCGGTCTCCGCCGCTTTCTTACCCGGGCCAACGCTCGCCGGAATGCCCTGGTCCAGCGCCAGTTTCACACCGCCAGCGAGCTGCTCCACCACCTCAAGGTCATCACCGTCCACGGCGTGCGCGACCGGTTCGTCGATCGCTACCGCGCCGCCACGCACGACCTGGCCAGGAACGAAGCCCCCGTCTCCGTCCTGCGCGTCGCGCCGCGTTTCGTGATGGAGATGCTCGCCTTCTCCACCCTGATCCTCGTGGTCTTGTGGGCCCTGCGTCATCCCGAGCATCGTGCCAGCGTCATTCCCATCGCCGGCACCTATGCGGTGTGCGGCTATCGCTTGCTCCCCTCGCTCAGTCTGATCTATGCGCAAATCGTCAGCGTCATGACAAAACACGCCGTGGCCCTGGAGATCGAACGCGCCCTTCACCAACCACCGCCCGAACCTCCGGCCAGCACCCCCACAGGCACCTCGCAGCTGGAGTTCAAAGCGTCGCTCCGCCTGGAGAACCTCCGTTTCACCTACCCCGGCCAGACGACCCCCGCCATCGACGATCTCGATCTGGAAATTCCCGCCGGCGCCCACATCGGCATCGTCGGCGTGACCGGCTCCGGCAAATCCACCCTGATCGATATCCTCCTCGGCCTCATCCCCCCGAGCCGGGGCCGGCTTCTGGTCGATGGAAATCCCGTCTCCTCCGATTCGATCGCCGCCTATCAGCAGCTCATCGGGTACGTCCCGCAGGAAATCAGTCTCCTCGACGACACGATTCTCGAGAACATCCTCTTCGGGATGGAAAAAAACGGTGATCGCCTCCGCCGCGTGACCGCCCTCGCCAAGATCGATCAACTCATCGAAAAGGAACTCCCCAAAGGCTACGCCACCCCGACCGGAGAAGGGGGAACCCAGCTGAGCGGCGGCCAGCGCCAGCGCATCGCCATCGCCAGAGCCCTCTACCGCGACCCCGCCCTGCTCATCCTCGATGAAATCCCGACGTGTCTAGTCCGTACAGGCCGCAT
>CAZCRA010000043.1:6901-26631 GCA_964500945.1 uncultured Verrucomicrobiales bacterium
CGCCATCGATCCCGACACCGAACGCGAGGTGCTCGCCGGTCTGCGCAAGGCCGGCGATGGCCTCACCGTCGTTACGGTGGCTCATCGCCCCGCCGCCGTGCGCGAAACCGACCGGATTTACCTCCTCGATCGAGGACGCGTCACCGCCCAGGGCAGCTACGAGGATCTCCGCGCGACGTCTCCTGCCTTCCGGACCCTCTTTCTCGAGGCCGAACCTTCACCTCCCTCAACCGCACCATGAGCGAACCGGCGCCGCGATGGATCTGCACGCAACTCGGTGCCCGGGAGCACTACGCCTACCCCCGAGCCCTCCACCGGATCGAGCGCCTGGACCGGCTTTACACCGATTTCTGGGCCGCCGGCGCCTGGCAAGCCGGCCTGTTCCTGGGCGCTCAGGGAAAAGCCCTCGCTGGCCGTTGGGAACCCGGTTTGTCCGGCGCCCGCGTCCAGGCCTGGCCACTTCGCGCCATCGCTTGGACCCTTCAGCAGCGGCGAGCACTCGGCGAGGACCTGTGGGACCTCTTCGTCCGTCAGGCCGAAACCTTCAGCCGCTTGGTGGGAGACGCCCTGCGCTCCGAAGGCCGCCCGCCTGACCTTTTGTTCACCTACACCGGCACCCTCCTCGAAACCGCCGAAGCCCTCGAAGACACGGAAACCCGCTTCGTGCTCAGCCAGATCGACCCGGCCGAAACCGAGGAGCAAATCGTCCGTGCCGAACTGGAAAACCGGCCCGGCTGGGAACCCCATCCCTCTCTTCCATCCGAACCCTTCAAAGCCCGTCGACGCGCCGAATGGAATCGCGCCGCCGCCATCATCGTCAATTCGGAGTGGTCCCGGAAAGCGCTCCTGGAACAAAACGTCCCGGACGGGAAAATCCACGTCGTCCCGCTCGTTTACGATCCGCCAAACCCACCCGCCGCTCCTTTCACCTCCAGCTCAGACCGTTTCACCGTGCTTTGGCTGGGCCAGGTGCTCCTCCGCAAAGGCATCGCTTACCTCATCGAAGCGGCAAAGCGCCTCCCGGCCACGCGTTTCCAAATCCTCGTCGCCGGTCCGAACGCTCTCTCGCCCCAGGCACTCGCCCAGGCCCCCGGCCACGTCCATTTTCTCGGCCGCATCCCCCGGTCCGATGTCGCCTCCGCCTACGCCCGAGCTGATGTCTTCGTCCTTCCCACCCTCTCGGATGGTTTTGCGCTCACCCAACTCGAGGCCATGGCGCACGGACTCCCGGTCATCGCCACGGACCGATGTGGCGACGTCGTGACTCCCGGCGTCGATGGCTGGATCGTCCCCGCCGCCGATACCGAGGCGCTCGTGGAAGCGATCGTTTCCGCCTCCGAAAACTCTGACCTCTCCGCCATGCGCCGCGCCGCCCGCCTCAAAGCCGGCCAATTCCGGCTCCCGCGCCTGGAGTCCGCCTTGCGGGATCTCGAAACCTCGCTGCTTTCGTCGTGAACCCACCGGCCTACCGGCAAATCACCCCAGATGACCTCCTCCAGGTCGGCGACCCCGTCGTCGTCTGCACCTTCATGCGGTCGGGAACGCATCTAACGATCGATTTGATCCGCCGCCAGTTCGCCGCGTTTCACAGCTGGAAACTCCCTATCGAACCCAACGACAGCCTGTATTTCCCCGTCGACATCCTGTTGCCCAATTGGGAACCACCGAACTGGGACATCGACCGCGTTCTCAAGGTGCTCCGGCGCCCCAAACGCCCCGTCATCAAAACCCACTTTCTCGAACCCGGCCTCGCCGCCCTGGCCTCCCGTCAACCCGCCGTGGCCGAGTGGCTCCGCCAGCGGGGAACCTTCATCTACGTCCGTCGCGATCCCCGGCGCGTCCTCCCGTCACTGTGGGCCATCATGCCGGAGTGGAAACCCGAGGATGCCGGTCCCTTCGACCGCGACTTCATCCGGCGACACTTCGCCGCATGGCGGGAACACGTGGCTTCCTGGACCCGTGAACCCGGGGTCACCGTTCTCGATTTCGACGACGTGATCGTTTCCCCTCTCGAAACCCTCAAAACCCTCGCCCAGGTCCTTCAGGAACCGCTCCTGAACCGGGAACCCCTGCTTCCCTCCCCACTTCGCAGCCGTTTTCACTCGCGTTGCACGCGCTTTCTTGGCTTCGGGAGCCCATCCACCGCGGTACTCACCTTGCGCGACCCACCGCCGTGGCCCGCCGCCTTTGACGAGCTTCTCGAATCCGAAACCCAGCCGGCAGATTGAGCGGTCTCCTCCATTTGACCGATTACCTCGATCCACGCGGAGGCGGGATCGCCTCGGCGCTACTCGGCCTGAGCAGTGCCCTTGAGCAACCACTCCAACTCTGGGCCTGCGACCCGCCGGACCCCGCCGATTCTCCGCCCTGCGCCACGTTTTTTCCCACTCGCCGCTTGGGACCGGTGATCTGGAGCTCGGGCATGACGCGTGCGCTCGATGAACACCAACCCGGCGTGGTCCATCTCCACGGACTGTGGGGACCCGCCTCACGCGCGGTGGCCGGATCGAAGTCTGCCATCGAACACCCGCTCGTCGTCTCGCCGCATGGCATGCTCGATCCCTGGGCCCTTCAAAACAGCCGGTGGAAAAAGCAGCTCGCCTGGCGAGTCTGGGATGGTCGTGTCGTCCGGGGCGCTTCCTGCCTTCACGCCCTTTGCCTCGCCGAAGCCGAGAGCATGCGCCGTCTCGGCCTGAACCAACCCATCGCCGTGATCCCGAACGGAGTGACCTGCCCCGACACACCACCCGAACGCGAAGCCAGCACCTTGTTCCAGGCGCTCTTTCTCGGCCGGATCCATCCAAAGAAGGGCATCGATGCCCTGATCGAAGGATGGGCACGCTGGCACGAAACCGCCACCGTCCCGGCCCGGTTGATCGTGGCGGGCTGGGACGACGGCGGTCACCTGGACTCGCTCCGGAACCGCGCGCGCGACCTCGGATGCGAGTCGTCGATCCACTTCCCTGGCCCCGTGTTCGGCGGCGCGAAAGAGAAGCTGCTGCGCGAATCGACGCTGTTCCTCCTGCCCAGTCTCAGCGAAGGGCTCCCAATGACGATCCTCGAGGCCTGGGCACAAGCGCTGCCCGTCCTGATGACCGAGGCCTGCCATCTTCCCGAAGGTTTCGACACCGGCGCCGCGCTCCACATCGAACCCTCCGCCGAATCCATCGCCCGAGCATTGAACCAGTTCACCTCTCTCCCTCCGGATCGCCGGACCGAAATCGGCCTAGCCGGTCATGCCTTGGTGAAAGAGCGTTTTCGTTGGAGCACCGTTGCGGCCCGCTTCCGGGAGGTTTACGCATGGCTCGACGGCGGCCCCCGACCGTCCTGCCTGGTTGAGGCTGCCGAAATCCCTGGACCATGACGACCGACGCGAAGGCCGGTGCCCATTCCATCCCCCTCGCCCCGAGCAAGGTCGGGACGGCGGTCCTCCTCGCCAGTCTCCTCATCGCGACCTTCGCCACGGGAGGGGATCGTCCTTCCGAACCCGCCGCGCGCGCCGCGTGGATCACCCTACCGGGCCTTCTCGGCCTCTTGACCCTCGAGATCCGCCGTGCCGGCTGGCAGCGCTGGCTGAGGGCGGACATCGTTCTCCTCGCCGCAGGCTGGTTCTTCACGCTTTTCGAATTCCTCTTCCCCCAGCCCCGCTACGACGCCGCCGTGACGACGTCCGCATCGGTGGAAGCAACCCGTCTCGTGCTCCTCGGCCTCGCTGCCCTAGCCGTCGGCCGCCACCTCGTCCCGCCTCTCACGGAAAGGCCTCGCCCGGCCGCCACGGGCCCTCCTTTGGACCTCCGGGAAGCTTTCTGGGCACTGGTGGCCTGCTTTGTCCTGGGTTTCCTCTACATGTTCGCCACCGTCGGCTTCAACCCCGTCACCTTGGTTCGCGAACTCTTCCAGCCCCGCTTTTCTCAGCCCTGGGCCCGGGACCGGCTGGGCGACTGGCGAGCCTTGTTCTCCGAGCTCCAACTCCTCCGCTACCTCATCCCGCCCCTGGCCGCCCACCTGCTCGTTCGCCGCCGTGAGTTGCCTATTTGGCAAACCGCGGTCACGGCCTTGCTCCTCGGCTTCCTCTTCCTCGCCAGCTTCGCCAGCGGAACCCGCTCGGTTTTCTTTGCCCACGTCGCCACCTTCGCCGGAGGACTCGTCTGGTCGCTTCCACGGGTCAAACGCTGGCACGCCCTTACCGCCGCGGTCACCGGCACCCTCCTCCTCGTTCTCGTCACCGGCTTTGCCCTCCAATTCCGGCGCACCGGATTGGCCGGCCTCGGTCAGACGACCGGTGCTAAGCCGCTCGACTCCGGATTTCGACTCATGGTCGACTACAACCTCCGGACCATTGCCCTTCTCACCGCCGAATTCCCCGAGCAATCGGCTCATCTCGGTTGGGAGATCCCGATGCACGTCGCGGTGCGTCCCATCCCCCGCACTCTCTGGCCCGGGAAACCGGAAAAACTCAGCGTCAGTATGGAAGAAGTCGTCGGGATTCCCGAAACCAGCATCTCCTCTTCCTTCGCCGGTGAAGGCTTCATGATGGCGGGGGCGTGGGGCGTTCTCATCTTCGGAACCGGCCTCGGCGCCCTCGCGGCCCTGTGGAACCGGATTCGCCCCAGCCCCGATAGCGCGTTCCATGTCGTGGCCTTCGCTTCCGGCTTCTACTGGGTCGTTCTCGCCGCGCGCAGCCCCATCTGGTTGACCGTCGGGCTGCTGCCCCCTCTGGCCTGGTGGATCGGCGCTGGCGCCGTTCTCCCACTCGTCCGCCGCTGTCTCAGCGCCCGTTCCCACACATGAACCTCGCTGCCTTCGAAGCCACTCGTTCCCGGTTCGACCGCGGCGCCTCCCGCTGGGTCGAGGCTCTTTGGTACGCCTGCAAATCCGTCTTCTTCCTCTCGCCCATCCCGTTTCCCTCCGCCTGGAAGTGCGCCATCCTCCGCGCGTTCGGAGCCCGCATCGGCCGGGACGTGACCATTCATCCACGCGTGAACATCAAGTTCCCCTGGCGCCTCGAAATCGGCGATCACGTCTGGATCGGTGAAGAAGTCTTCCTGCTCAACCTCGCCCCAGTCCGCATCGGCTCCCACTGCTGCCTCTCCCAGCGCGCTTTCCTCTGCACCGGGTCCCACAATTATCGACGCGACACCTTCGACCTCGTTCTCGCCCCGGTCACCATCGAATCGGAGTCGTGGCTCGCCGCCCAGTGTTTCGTGGCACCCGGCGTGACCATCGGCCCAAATAGCGTGATCGGCGCCGGCAGCATCGTCACCCGGGACGTCCCCCCGAAAACCCTCGCCGCCGGAAATCCAGCCGCGCCCATCCGATCCCTCGAAGCCTGACCTCGCCATGCCGCTCCCCCTCCAAATCTTCCTCTTCCTCGCCCTCCTCGTCGGATTCTTCCTCGCCGGCCGCTCGCTGATCGGAAAACCGCAAAGCTCCCTCAGCACCGATCCGTCGCTTCCCGACACCCCCCCAGACAAAGATACCCTGTTCACCCCACTCAAGGAGGCCGGACCGCGACGCCGCCTCCTCGGGATCGGCGCTATCGCCGCCTGCGCCCTCCTTCTCGGCCTCAGCCATGTCCTCAGCCGCAAACTGGTGCTCGAGGCCGTCGATCCCTTCCTCGCCGTCGGCCTACGCAACCTCATCGCCGGTTCGCTCATCTTCCTCCTTGCCGGACTGGCCCGGCATTTCTCCCCGCTGGAACACCGGAGCCTCCGATTCGACCGCTGGACATGGCTCGCCATCTTCGGCCGCTCCATCAGCGGCATCTGTTACTTTGCCGGCCTGCTCTCCATCACCGCCACCGCCGGCATCATGCTTTACCGTCTAAACCCGATCTACACCCTGGCCCTGGCCTACTGGCTGACCCCCACCGCTCACCGCCGGGAGGTGGCGATCCTCCCCCTGGCGGTCGGCACCCTCCTGGCCATCGGCGGAGCCATGCTTGGGGCCATCACACCCGGCGGCGACATCGGCGCCGGCACGACCGCCTGGCACGGCGTCGTCCTCATGCTCATCGCCGCCCCTTTCTGGTCTCTCTTCCTGATCTCTTGGGAAAAACACCGCGCCTCGAGAGTTGACGATACCGACTTCGCTAGCCGCCAGCGTTACGTCGCTCAAATCGATCTCATGGCCGCCGTTCCCATGATCGCCATCGGCATCGTCATCGCGTGGACCCAATCGGGAGACGGACTTCGGCCCGAGCATTGGCGACAGCTCATCCTGTTGAGCGGCATCACCGCCCTGATCGGCATCCTCTACTTCGAGTCCGTCAAACGCATCGGCGCCCTCCTCGCCTCCATCATCGTCGGTGCCGAAGTCTATTTCACCATCCTCTTCGAAGCCTGGATTCTCGGTCAACCCGGCTCCTCACTTTCGATGCTCGGCGCCACCATCCTCATCGCCGGCGCCATCCTCGTCGCCCGCCAAAATCGCGCCCTCATTCGCCAGCTCTGACCACGGCACGAACGGGAAAATCGCAAATTCCAGCGCCTCGCCGCGTCTGGACGCACCTCCTTCGCATCGAGACAGCGTCCAAATTTGTTTTATGACGTTGAAATTTTAAAATTATTGAACCAAATTCCCGGGCCGCTTCGAATGAATTTCGATTCCTCTCTCCCTGCTCCCAGAATCCCATCTCCCCCGGCCTCTTTGCCGGCTCTTTTTGCGTCTTTACAAAATTGGATCGCCACTCAAGCTGCGCAGGGTATCGTGGCCCGCTCGGGCTCGAAGTTCCGTTCCTCCGCTTCGCCCGCTTCGATGGCCTCTTCGATTCAAATCGTCGATTCCCAAAATCAGCTGCCCAAACTCTGGAACCGCAGCGCGATCTTTTTCGCCAATCTTTCCGAAATCTTCTTCGAAAACACGGAAAAGACCGATGCCTTGGGCGATGCCGTCGGCCCCTCCAGTTCCTACGGTGAACGTCTGATTCCGACCGTCGACCTCCTGTTTCGTCGCCAGAACAATCTGCTCGTCCTCGAGCGCGCTCCCTCCCGCACCCTGTGCGATTATTTCTCCGGATCCCTCGACCTCAGCTTGCCTCGCTTCGCCCTGCTGTCCCGGGACGAATACCGGCGCCTCGGCTCCCTCTTGAAGCATCCCGGCGCCCGCCCCGATTCACCGCTCTGGCCTGCCTTGGAAGGCCACCTCGAGACGCATCCGGAAGCACAGGACCTTTGCCTGGATGGCTTTGTCACCGACGGAACCCTCGAACGCTTGGCCTCCCAGCTCGGGTTCCCCACCGTCTCGACGCCTGAGGGTAGCCGTCGCGGAAACAACAAGCTTCTGCTCCATCGCTTCCTGGAAAGCAACAACCTTCCCGTGGTCCCCACCGAGGTTGCTGAATCACAGGACCGCATTCCGGCGGCCTTAAAGGCCCTCGATCGCCAGGGTTTCAACCATGCCGTCGTCAAATCGCAGTTCGGCGCCTCAGGCATCGGCCTCCGCAGGGTGAAGATTGGAGAAGACGACGGAAGCGATATCCCCGATTACTACTTCGCAGAAGGCCCGTGCCTCGTGCAGGGGTGGATCCAACCCGGCGCAGGCGCCGTCCGGACCGTGCGAAGCCCCAGCGTCCAATTCTTCCTCAGCGACTCCACCGCCACGCTCTTCGACATCACCGAACAGCACCTGACCGCTCAATCCGTTCACTGCGGGAATGAATCCCCCCCGCCCTACATTCAGGAGCGTCCCAAACTGGCCGGCGCTCTCAAAGAACAAGCCGCCGCCGCCATGCAGTGGCTTCATGAGCAGGGTTTCCGCGGTTTGGGTGGCGTCGATTTCCTCGTCGTCGATCGCGCCGAGGGTTCGCAACCGGAAGTCTACATCTGCGAAATCAACGCCCGTCCCACCGCTGCGAGCTATCCCTCGATCCTCTCACGCCACTTCCTTGAAAACCCATTTTGGGTCCTCCGGAACATCTCCTTCACGAAGGATACCGTGACGAGCGGCGGCGTCCTTGGAGCCCTGGAAGCGTCTGGAAAACTCTTCCGTCGCGGCGGTGAAGGCATCATGCCTTTAAACCTGATCCGCTCCGGCGAGGGATATGTGAAGAAGGGTCAGTTTCTCTGCCTGGCCCGCAGCCGCAGCCAGCTGATGCAGCAGCTCCTCTACGGCCTGCCTCCCCTCCGTGATATCGGCGACTAAGCTTCCCCGCTCGTCGACTCAGCCGATGTGGAATTGATCCAGGATCGTGTTGCCGAAACCGAGCAGCCAAAGAACGAAGAACGTGATGTAGGTCACGGCGATAAACACGCTGTATCGCTGCCGCCAGCGCTCCCCCTTGTGCATCTCCTTCAATTCACCAAACAAAAGAATGGCGCCGAAGTTCCCCATCACGACGAAAATCGTGAAGAGATAGAGGATGTCCGATGACGTCCAACCTCCGCTCCTGGGAACGACCTCCGCATACGAGATCGAATACGCGACCACCCCCAGCACCACGCCCATCGCTAGCTCGCTCGGCGATTTGCCCTGCGTCTGTTTCGGACTCAAAAACAGAATCCCGATTGCCGCCCCCCCCATCAAGACCAGCGGCAGCATCACGATCAGAATCGGCTGCATCAATTCCCGCTTCACCCGCACTACGAAACGGAACTCTTTGAACTGGTCCGCCACGTTCATCTGCGAGGACTCCTGCAGCGGGTTCTGCTGCCGGAGCTTGTTCGCGTAGAGCGTCTGCACGTCCAAGATGTGCCACCCGATTTGCTTTCGGTCCTGAGCCCCCGAAGGCAGCCCCGTGATCGTCAAATCCCCCATCCGGAGCGTCGGCTTGATCTCCACCACCAAGTCCTGTCGATCGTGCGGGTAGTGCAGCGTGTCGAGCTCCGTCGAAAACGTCCCCTTCACGTTGTAAACCCGGTGATCCACCCCGTAATCGTTGTCGTCGTCCCGGTCGATCTCCGTGATTGAACGGTTCTCCGAGCGCATGTTCGGAATCGAGAGAAGATCGTCGAAGAATTCCAACGCCGAGTCCTCATTCGACTCCAACCCGAAGAGACTGGCCCCCGCCCCACGGCTGTCCGGCGGGGGTGCAGGCATGTTCTCCATCGCCCGGGCTTCTTGAGCCTTCTTCGTCAGAAGCTGCTCCTTCAGGCTGCGGCTGATCGTCGCTGAACAGTCGAACTCCGCTTCGAAAACGCCCGTCTCCACGTCGATCCGGCTCAATCGCACGTTCTCCACCCGGATAAGCAGCGCTGGAATGACGTCATTCTCCGAATTGAGCTGGTTCAAATGCGCCAGACTCTTCCCGTAACAATACCATTGGAAGAGGTTGCTCCCGTCCTCCTCCCCGTGCTGGTTGAAGTGCACGTAGCCGAGGTCTCCCAAAAAGCTGCTCGCGCCGGGCGGATCACCCGCCTGAGGTTCTGCCTTTTCGTGAATCTCAGCCATCCTGCTCGCGAACAGACCTCTCCAATCATCGACGGCCGGAGGGGCCTCGCTGGCGATGGTCGAAATCATCTCCGAAGCCACCACACAACGCCGAATGAACACGCGGGCGACCTCCGGTGGAAAGATGCCCTCCATTTTCGGCTCACCCCGGTCCTCTCCGTCCTCACCGTCGCTCCCGTTCCCCCAAGACCACTTCGCCCCACGTTCGACCGGGAGTTGAATCAGTCCCCGGTGCTCCTCCAGCATGTATTGGTAGGTCTCGAACATTAGCTCCGACATCTCCGGGCTCGGGGTCTTCAGCAAAACCATCTCAACCAGCGAGTTGCTGGCGCCAAACCCATCATCTCGAGCTTGCCCGCTCACGATCGTGTCGTGCCCCACGATCACCGTCCGCCCATCCAGCCTGCCCTCGAGGTGCTTCACCAACACGTCGCCCCACTCCTTGTGCGCGTTGATCACGACCACCGCCGGTTCACCCGGTTCCAAAAAGGAGTCGATCTGCTGCTTCACCCGCGTCTGCTCGTCGACGATCTTGGAGGGAAACAGCGGCTGGCCGTCGTCGTTCTCCTCGAAAATCTCCCGGCTGAACGGCACCCGCTCGAATTTCGGCATCGCCGTCAGCCCATACCAGCTCAGTGCCTTCTCGTAAAAACGTGTGAGTTTGTAGTCCTCTTCGTTTGCGAAAATGATCTGAAACTCCTCGGGCAAGGGCGCATCCGGATTCTCCGGACGACGCGCCAAAACCGAGTTCCGGACAAACGCGCAGACCTTGTCCGGAACGACGTCGTTGCTCCCGAAAAACAGGACGGAATCCCCATAATCCAAACCGCTCCGGTCCGCATTGAGCGAAATCACCGGAACCTTCTCACGTTCAATCGTGCTTTGCGACTCCCGGAGGTGACTGCCCCAGGTGTTGTCGATGACGATGTCCAAATCTCCCGCGATTCGCAACAGCGTGTCGTAAGTCGTCTCGTCCCCCTCCTTCCGCTCCTGCAATTCCTCGAGATCGAAGGTTCTCAGCCTGATCTTGTAACGCTTCTTTTCCTGCCGATCAAATTCCAGGTCGAAAAGCCAGGACAACGCCTCCTCGTGAAACTCCGTGAACGGCCCACGGTTCCGCACGACGTGCGCCGCCGTGATCGTCTCCCGCAGCACCTTGAGGTCGAGAAGATCCTCGGCCGCGTCGGTCAACTTCCCGGGGGCGCTTCGAACCCCCTTCTGAATCTGATCCCCCAGAACGATCTGCGTCACCTCCGCGCCACCGCCGCCTTCGCTGGTTCGACCCGCCGGAAGGGACCAGCCCAGTAACGCAAAAAGGATGATCCACACCCCAACCCGGGATACGCCCCCCAGCCTTATCGAACATTGCTCGCTTCCCCTCTTCATGCGCTGCGGACGACCTCCGTCGGGACGCCGGGCGTTCCTCGCCCGCGCCTCGCCGAGACCTTAACAACGCTTGTCCGCCGTCGTCCACCAGAAGCTTGTCGATCTTCGCAGGGCACGCCGTCGACTGCTCAAAAACTCAGTGTGATCCATCGGAGAATCCGTGCCAGACTGACGCCATGCGATTCGGCATTCTTGGCCTCCACCACGACCATGTCTGGGGACTGGTTCCCCCGCTCCTCCACGATCGGACCGTCAAACTCGTAGGCGCGGCGGATCCCTACCCGCAACTCCGCGCCCGCTTCGCTGGAGAAACCGGTGCTCCGGCTCACGAAGATTACTCCGCCATCCTCGACGACGATTCGCTCGACGCGGTCCTCGTCTTTGCCAGTAACCAAACCTCGGCCAGCCTCGCCACCGAGGCCGCCAAACGAGGACGCCATGTCCTCCTCGAAAAGCCGTTGGCCGCCTCCCTCGCCGGCGCCCAGGCGATGGTGGAAGCGTCCCAAGCCTCTCAGACTCAACTCATGGTCAACTGGCCCTTCACCTGGTGGCCCGCCCTACAGCACGCTCTCGACCTCGCGTCCAGCGGTGCCATCGGACGCGTCTGGCAGGTCAAATACCGCGCCGCCCACCGCGGTCCGGCCGAAATGGGATGCACCCCGTTCTTCTGCGAGTGGCTCTTCGACGAGGAACGCAACGGCGGGGGCGCCTTCATGGACTACTGCTGCTACGGAGCCATCCTCTCCGCCGTCGTCCTAGGTCCTCCGGAAACCGTCTTCGCTTCGGCCTCGAACCTCTGCAAATCCGAACTCACCGTCGATGACAACGCCCTCCTCCACCTCCGCTACGATCGCGCTCAGGCCCTCCTCGAGGCCTCTTGGACCCAAATCGACGAGTTCTCCTCCTACATCGCCACCTTTTATGGCGAAACCGGCACCCTATCCGTCGATGGAAATCGTCGCACCCTCCTTCACGGAACGCTCGATCAACCCCGCGGCGTCGAACTCGCTCCACCCATACCAGAGCCGCATCAGGCCGAACCAGTCGCCCATTTCCTCGCCGCCATTCGCAATGGCCAACCCCTAAATCCTCTCAGCGCACCGGATGGGAATCTGCTGGCCCAAAAAATCCTGGAAGCCGGAAAAATCAGCCTGAGCAAAGGGCATCCCGTTTCATTCCACACCACCGCCAGCCTATCTTGAGATCCGCCGCAACCGGCCCCGATGGCAGCTCCCATTCTTTTTGGAGTTATTGATTTTCTTGAAATTCTTGGTAGAATCCAATCGTGCACGTTGAGCCCCTCCCTTTTCCCCTTCCCCACCGGGAAGGGCTTGGCGAAAAGCTCACCGCGGCCTTGCCTGGCTCCCTCCAACGAGCCGCCAAAAACCTCTTCGATGCGGTCCTTGGAGAAAGGCAAAACGTCGAGGTCTGTGAACCACTCGTTCGTCTCGATCTCGGTTCAGAAGCTCCTCCCACCTTGACCGCCGGGATCCTTTCGGACTTCCACTACGATCCCCTTTGCGAAGGAGATTTCATTCAACGTTGCGTCGAGCTGGTAAACCATCGCCGCCCGGACGTCCTGTTTCTCCTCGGCGATTTCGCCTCGACGCAGTCAGAGCCCATCAAAGAGCTGGCTGCCATCCTTCAGAACCTGCACGCCCCGTTTGGCTGTTACGCCGTCCTCGGGAATCACGACTTCATGGCAGGAGCGGCAGCGGTCCAGGGTCACTTGGAAACCGCCGGCATCCAAGTCCTTCGGAATCGCGCAGCGAACATCGAGATCGCCGGCGGCCTTTTACCTGTCGTTGGTTTGGAATGCGCCACCTACGGTTACCCAGACCTGAGCTTGCTTGCCGACCATCGAGAACCACCCGCTCACCTCGTGCTTTGCCACGAACCCGACGTCTTCGCCTACACCAGCCCTCTACCAAAAACCGGCCTCCAACTTTCCGGCCACACCCACGGCGGCCAGGTCCATCTCCCCGTCCTGGGTCCTCCCATCCTCCCGAGACTCGGAACCACCTTCACACGCGGCCACTACCGCCTCGAAAAGGCCCAGCTTTACGTCAGCCGCGGCATCGGAACCGGGCACATCCACATCCGCGTCGGCGCCCGTCCGGAAGTCACGATCCTGCGCATCGAGAACGTCTCACGCCCCGAGCCGGGTTGCTGAAGGGGACCTCTAAAAATTCGACCGAGAATTCATTTGCTGGGCGCAAACCATGATGGAAGACTTTGGGGTCATTTAATTTATTTGGTAAGCCAGAGCCTCGAAGGACAGATTCCCTTGGCCCCATCACTCGAACTGACATGAAGATTTGCTGCATTGGAGCCGGTTACGTGGGCGGTCCCACCATGGCCATGATCGCCGCCAAGTGTCCCGACATCGAAGTCACCGTCGTCGATGTCAACGAAGCCCGCATCGCCGCCTGGAACTCCAGCTCACTCCCCGTCTTCGAACCCGGCCTCGACGAAATCGTCCGGGAGATTCGTGGGAAAAACCTTCACTTCAGCACCGAGCTTCACGAAAACATCCGCAAGGCGGACCTCATTTTCGTTTCAGTTGGCACCCCGACCAAAGTCCACGGAGCCGGCGCCGGTCGGGCCGCCGACCTGCGCTACGTCGAACTGGCCGCCCGCACCATCGCCGAAGCCTCCGAAGGCAACAAAATAGTCGTAGAGAAGAGCACCATTCCCGTCCGCACCGCCGAAGCCATCCGGACGATCTTGGCCGCTAACTCGGGCAAAGCCACTTTCCAGGTCCTCTCCAACCCCGAGTTCCTCGCCGAGGGCACCGCCATGGAAGATCTCCAATCCCCCGACCGCATTCTCATCGGTGGGGAAACCTCACCCGAAGGCCAACAAGCCGTCGAAACCCTCGCCAGCGTTTACGCACGCTGGGTCCCGCGCGACCGGATCCTCACAACCAATCTCTGGTCCTCGGAACTCTCCAAGCTCGTCGCGAACGCCTTCCTCGCCCAACGCATTTCCTCCATCAACTCGATCTCCGCCCTCTGCGAAAACACCGGTGCCGACGTCGGAGAAGTCGCACGCGCCATCGGGAGCGATTCCCGGATCGGGCCAAAATTCCTCAAAGCCTCCGTGGGCTTCGGCGGATCGTGTTTCCAGAAAGACGTCTTGAACCTGGTCTACCTCTGCGAGCACTTCGGCCTCCCCGAGGTGGCCCAGTACTGGCAGCAGGTCGTCAGCATGAACGATTGGCAGAAGACCCGGTTCAGCCAGAAGATCGTGAAAACCCTCTTCAATACGGTCGCCGGAAAGAAAATCGCCGTCCTCGGATTCGCCTTCAAAAAGGACACGAACGACACCCGGGAATCCGCGGCGATTTACGTGTGTCGCGATCTACTGCTGGAAGAGGCGAACGTTGCGATTCATGACCCCAAAGTTTCCCCGGACCAAATCCGGGCCGACCTCCTCCGCGTCGGGGTCCCGGAAGACCGGCTAGAATCCTGTCTCCAAATCCACCAGGACGCCCTTTCGGCCACGGAACAGGCTCACGGCTTGGCGGTCCTGACCGAGTGGGACGCCTTCAAAAACCTCGATTGGAACCGAATCCACGAACACATGTTCAAGCCGGCCTTCCTCTTCGATGGCCGCAACCTCCTCGACCACGACGCTCTCAGATCCATCGGCTTCGACGTCTTCGCCATCGGGAAGGGAACCTCCGAATAACGCCGCCACGCCGCTCGACCCCACACGCGATAACCATCTGGTGGATCAGGCCGCGCCACCCTCCAAGCGCACTCGCGCCGAGTGGCCGTGGGCATCGAGCCCCTCCATCTCGGCAAAGGCATCCGTGATCGGCACCGTCCGCGCCAGCGACTCCTTCGTCAGCCGGACGACGCTCGTTCGCCGCTGAAACTGATCCACCGTCAGCCCGGCAAAACACTTCCCGGCCCCGCCAGTCGGAAGTTCATGACTCGGCCCCACGGCAAAATCGCCGGCAGCCACGGGCGAGTAGTTTCCCAGGAAAATGGCTCCCGCGGTGTGAACGACCCTCACCAGTTCGTCCTCTCGCTCGCTGATCAACGTCAGATGCTCCGGAGCATACCGGTTACAGAGAGCGGCCCCCTGTTCCATCGTCTCCACGTGCACCAGCGTGCAGCCCGTTTCCAGCACCTGCGTCAGCTGCTTCTGGCGCTGCAAAGAACCCGCTTGTAGATCCAGCCCCGCAATGACGGCGTGCAGCAGCTCTTCCGAATCGGAAACCAGCACCGCCTGACTGTCCCCGCCGTGCTCAGCCTGAGCCAACAGGTCCGCGGCAATCCACTCCGGTTTTCCACTCCCATCGCTCAAAATCAAAATCTCACTGGGCCCGGGAAGGAGATCGATCGCCACCGCTCCATAGACCTGCCGTTTCGCCTCCATCACATAGGCATTCCCCGGACCGAAGATCTTTTGCACCGGCCGAATCGACTCCGTCCCGTAAGCCATCGCGCCGATGGCCTGGACCCCGCCCAACTTGTAGACCTCGGTCGCTCCCGCTGCTTCCAGCGCGTGCAGCATGGCGGGCGACAGGCTCCCATCCGGCAGCGGCGGCGTGCAGACCACGATTTCCGGGCAGCCTGCCGCTTCGGCGATCGCGACCGTCATGTTCACCGTCGAGACCAGCGGAGCCGATCCGCCCGGGATGTAGAGGCCCACTCGTTCGAACGGCAAAAACCGTTCCCCTGCCTCCGCCCCTTGCGCATTCGTCATCGTCCAGTCATGACGCAGGCTTTGCAGAGCAAAACTCCGGACGTTCTCCCGGCTGGCACGGATCGCGTCTCGATGGGCTGCTTCGATGCCCGCGGACGCAGCCGCGAACTCCGCCTCGCTGACCCGGCAACGGTCCAAGGAGGCAAACCGCACCCGGTCGAACTTCTCCGCGTAGTCCAGCAGCGCGGCATCCCCACGCTCTTTCACCCCACCCAGGATCTCCGTCACCGCCGCCGCAACCTCCCGGCCCGGTTCATAGCGGCGGTCCAGCACCGTCTCAGCTTCCTCGTAGGAGAGAATTTTCATGGAAACGCCACCTTCCCGGGGGTTGGCGGGTTGTTCAAACGGATTGTCACCGACCCCCTTTACGACTCCACCTCGAGGCGGGTCACCCGGTCGACCACTCGTCCGGAAGCATCGCTCTCGACCTCCGTTTCCCACGGCAGGCGCACCCCATCCTCTTCCCGGTAATCCGAAAACCGGTAAGTCGAAGGGATCTCCAGATCCAGCGCCGCGTCGATCAGCGGAATGTCCGCCCGGAGGATATCTCCTGAGGCGGTTTCCACGAAGACGAGGATCGGCGGCGCAGGCGCCGATTCGAGCCGGACGACGACACAGGCCCGGCCGTCCACTTCCTCTTCGCGCACCTTTTCCACCCGCTCGAAGTGCTCCGTCCAATCGCCAAATAACACGCCGGGATCGTGAAGGCGGATTTGCGCCACGTATCGATCCGGGAAATGATGAGCGGCTCGGAAATCGGACGTCAGCTCCACCTTGTCCCCCTCCAAAACGAGCTTTTCACGCCCGAAAATCCCCAGGTCCATCGCCACCTCGAGCTGTCCCCCGGAACCAGCCGTCAGCGTCTTGCGTCCCCGAATCCCCGCATTGGGAAGCGCCGTGGTCATTTCAGCTCGTAGCTCCCGGATTCTCCCAAACGCTGCGCCGCGTTCACGAATCGCCCATCCCTCCAGCAGCTGTTCCATCGCGGGATCGATCCCCTGTCGGGCTTCTTCCTCCCCTTCTTCCGCTTTCGCCAATCCCGCCCTGGGAAGCCGAAACTCCTGCCCCGCCTGATACAGCCGCATACCGGTCACCGCTCCTCCTTCCTCCCGGTCAAAGGACACCGCGATCTCGCGCGTCAGCTCGAAATACCAGCGCCCCTCGGAGTCGGGTGGCCGAAGCGCATACTGCGTCTGCCCCGGCACATCCACCGCCAGCTTCCCATCGACGACCGCCACCTCGAAGTGCTGCTTCCTGAACGGCCCGAAATCCGCCAGGTAGCCCCCGGCATACGCTTCAAGCTCAGCCTCACCCAGCTGCGCCCCCGCTCCATCGGCCGGAGGTTCCGATTCGTCAAAAAACACCCGGGCCATTTCCTCGCTGAACCATCCCGCCAGTGGCGAAGCGGTGACGTTGCAGAGCAAAACATAGCCGATGCCGTCGTCCGGAAAAAAGCCCACCTGCGCCCCGTAACCATCGATCGCTCCTCCGTGGAAAACCTGCCGGCGACCGCGGTTCTCCCGGACCATCCATCCGAGCCCGTAGTTCATCCCACCAGAACCGATCTCGACCAGTGGCTCCCAAGTCTCCTCCAGAACTTCCGCCGCCACGATGCGACGCCCCTCGAAGACGCCTCGCGCCAACTGCATCCGAACCCAATTCGCCAGATCCCGCACGTCCGAGTATATCGATCCCGCCGGCGCGATCGAATCGATGTTCCGGGGCGCAATGGCGCTGGGCGGCGTGCCGGGCGCAAACCCCTGAGCCAGCTCCGGATGCGCCATCGCCGTGTCGAAATCCGTGGCACTGTTCTCCATCGCCAGCGGCACCAGAATCCGCCGCTTCACCATGTCGTCCCATCGCATCCCGCTCGCCGCACCCGCCGCTTCGCCGGCCGCCAGATACGTCACGTTGCAGTAGTTGAATCCGCTCCGAAACGGACGCCATGGCTCCGCCTGAGCCGCCGCATTGAGAATGGCTTCCCGCGACGCCTTGCCAGCGGCCCAAAGCACCCCCATCCGCGTGAAACCCGTCCGGTGCGCCAGCAGATCCCGAATCGTGGCCTCGCCACCCCCGTCCCGGCTCCGCACCTTCAGCCAGAAATCCGGGAGGTGACGCGTGACCGGGTCGTCCCAGGTCATCTTCCCTTCAGCCACGAGCATCGCGACGACCGTGGCGGTGAAGGCTTTGGTGGTCGATCCAATGGCAAAGGTCGTGCCGGGAGTAACCGGCCTTTCCTTCGCTTCATCCGCCCAGCCAAATCCCCGGGCGAGCACCACCTGATCCCCGTGCACGATCGCGATGGCCACGCCGGGGACACCCAGCGCTTCCCGCTGCTGCTCGACCGAGGCTTCCAGCGCTTCGAGCTTCGCCTCAAACGACGCCGCGCCAGCCGTCCCAAATCCGGCGGCCAACAAGGCCGCGCTCACCAGCGAAATTCTCATGACGGCGGAGATTCCATTCTTGGTTGAATCCGTAAACGCCAAGCGCGTGAAGTTTTGATTCATGACGATTTCTTGAGCCTACCTGGCTTCATCCCGGGTGCCAAGCCTGCCAAGCCCGACTTCCGGCCTTCAAATTCGGCCATTCCAGGATAGGATCTGATTCATGAATCCCCGCCTACCAGTCTGCTGCCTTTTTGTCTCCGTCTTCCTCACCCTGCCAGCCCAGGCTCAGCGCCAGTTGAGCTTCGACTGCTCGCTCGATCCGCTGATGGACGCCCCGGCCATTTGGGACCTCACCCCCAGCCAGCTCGAGCGACGCTTCCCGAAACCCGAGCGCATGCAGGAGAACGTCCTATTCACCTGGCTCACCGAAAAGCGGGACCGGGCCCTCTTTTCCCGCCGCCCTTACTCCAACGTCACCGTCAATCTCTCCCTGTTCGGTGGCGAGGTCCCCGTCGAAGAGGCCGTCGCCGATTTCGCCGATGGAAAACTGAACGGCATCACGTTCTCGCTCTACAACCGGGGCGATACCGGAGAAATCTCCGCCGCAGAGTTCGAGAAGCGCTTCAAACTCTGCGGTCGCGAACTGGGCCGCATCCTGGAGGGCAGGCCCGTCTCCCGTGAAGCCAACCCTTCCCAGGGGCTCCTGGCCGATCGCTGGTTTTGGACCACGCCCAAAGGCCGTGCCGCCCTGGAGCACAACCCCGAGGCCCTCTCCGGTTCGCCCGAGTTCCTCCGGATGCGGCTCGTTCAGCGCCACCCAAAAGGCCATCTCGCCTCCGCGGTCGATGACCGGAAAGCCGCCTCCGCTCGGCTCTCGGATCTCCCCGACAACCTCGTCCGCGATGAACAGAAAAACGTCTACATCGACGGAATCCCCATGGTCGACCAGGGCCCGAAGGGCTACTGCGTCGTCGCCACGGCTCAGCGACTCTTCGAATACTACGGCATTCCCTGCGATCAGCACCAGCTCGCCCAAGTCGCGGAAACGTCGGCCACCAGCGGGACCGATCCCGTCACCATGGCCAACGCCCTGGGCAAGATCGACTACCGCTTCAAAACCCGCTTCAGCGTCATCGGCATCCTCGCCACCACGGGAAGGCTGCACGAAACCAAACGTGATCTCGAACTCGACGACAAGACCGTCGATCTCGACGACTTCGAGAAAGAGGTTCAACGCCACATCGATGACGGCATCCCTCTCCTCTGGAGCCTCCAGCTGGGCCGTTTCCCGGAGGAACCCCCGCTTTCGAAACAAACCTCCGGCGGGCACATGCGGATGATCATCGGCTACAACGAAGCGTCCCGTCGCGTCATCTTCAGCGATTCCTGGGGTGCCGGGCACGAGTTCAAAACGATGAAACTCGACGACGCCTTCGCCGCGACCCAAGGCCTCTTCACCCTCCGCCCAACCATCCGCTGAGGGGCTCGGACCGGCTTCCCGGTCCGTTCATCTCCCGCCACGTAGCGACGCCGCTCCCGGCGTCGGGCAGGGCAAACGCCGCCAGCCCCAACCCCGGCCATGCCCCAAGCCCCCCGCCGCCTCCTTCCGGCGTAGCGGAATTCGTAAGAATTTCGTCCGGGCTACCCCTTCCGAGAACCATCGAAATCGGACGCTCCGCTCTGCCTTCGGCAGCCGATGTCCACTTCGCTCCCATTCTCACGAATTCGGCACCCAACCGAGATCTGCGACCAGGCAGTTTCACCGAGCGGCATGCGGATTAGCGCTGGCGGCGTTCGCCCCGCCCGACGCCGGGAGCGGCGTCGCTACGGAGAGGAAGCGGTTGCGCATGG
>CAZCRA010000044.1:0-26392 GCA_964500945.1 uncultured Verrucomicrobiales bacterium
GGGCCGGCGAGGGGCCGCAGCTCGTCGTGGGCTCGCTCCTCCGTCTCTCCGGCCACGGAGAACACGACGATGCTTCCTACGTTCCCGCCAACCTCCGCAAGAGCCCTCTGGCGGCGGATTGCGTCGAACTCGCCGAGGATTTCATCAAGAAAAAGCGCTGGGCTTCGGCAGCCGATCTCGCCACCCTCCGCTCGGAAATCATTCGCGAGGTGGAAGAAGCCATCGCCGAAGCCTCCCGCGATCCCCTTCCCGACCCAGCCCGCGAAAGTTGGTATGCTCTCGCGACCAAGCCCCTTTGCGAAGGTCACCCGGAAGTTTGATCTTGCTCGCGGAGCCTTCCGCGGGTTGGTAGTGGGCCCGAATCCGGGACTGACCGCATCCATGAGCATCACTTACCTGGAAGCGATCCGCGAAGCCCAGGCCAAAGCCCTGGCCGAGGACGATCGTGTCTTCCTCTACGGACAGGACATCGCCACCTTCGGCGGGGCATTCAAGGCCACCAAAAGCCTCGCCAACGAATACCCCGGCCGCGTCCTCGACAGCCCGATCAGTGAAGACGCCATCGTCGGCATGGCCGTCGGCGCCGCCATTGAGGGCATGCGTCCCATCATCGAGATGCAGTTCGCCGATTTCTCATCCGTCGGCTTCAACCAAATCATCAACCAGGCCGCCACCCATTACTACCGGACAGGCGTCCCTATCCCCCTGACCATCCGGCTCCCCAGTGGCGGAAACAAGGGTTCCGGCCCTTTCCACAGCCAGTGCCTCGAATCCTTGTATGCCCATTTCCCAGGCCTCGTGGTCCTCATGCCCTCCACCGTCGAAGATGCCTATTCCATGTTCCTCGAGGCGGTCGCCATCGATGATCCCGTCATCTTCTGCGAGCACAAACTCCTCTACTATCATCTCAAGGCCGACGCGCTGCCCACCGAAAGCCTGCCCGTCGGTAAAGCACGCATCGCACGCCCCGGCCGTCACCTCACCGTCGTCGCCTCCAGCGCCATGGTCCACGAGGCCCTCAAAGCCGCCATGGAACTCGCCCGCGATGGCTGGGAGATCGAGGTCGTCGACGTCCGGTCCGCCAAGCCCATCGACACCGACACCATTCTCGCCTCCGTCGCGCGCACCGGTCGCATGCTCGCCGTGGCCGAATCCTTCCCCTGGGGCGGTCTGAACGCCGAAATCGTGGCGCGAATCGTCGCCGAGGGGTTCCACCTCCTGGACGCCCCACCCCAACGCCTCAACGCCAAAGACACCCCCATCCCCTACCATCCCAATCTCTGGTCCGCTCACCGGCCCACCGCGGCGTCAATGGTTGCCGCCATTCACCGCTTGTTGCGCTTCTGACGCCTTCCACCACGTTCTCCGGCAGCCTCCCCTAGCCCAACCCAACGCCCATGCCTCGAATTCCCATCCTGATGCCGCAGCTTGGCGAAGCCATCGCCGAAGCCGTCGTCCGAGCCATCAAAGTCGCTCCGAAAGACGCGGTCGAGGCCGACCAGGAAATCATCGAGGTCGAAACGAACAAGACGAACATGGGCGTCACGGTCCCCTTCTCCGGTAAAGTCGCCGAAATCACGGCCAAACTCGACCATAGCTATCCCGTCGGGGCCACCCTTGGCTTTCTCGAGGTCTCCGAGGAAGACGCCGCCCAAAACGCGGGTGAAGACCGCACACAACCTCCTCCCGCCGGTTCGGACCAGGCGTCCTCCCCGGAAAACGGAAACGCCGGCGAAGTCGCCGATTCCGTTCACTTCAAGGTCGATGACGCAGACGACATCGCGCCGCTCGAGGAACTCTCCGTCCGCCCCACCGTCGGCGGATTGCCCGTTCCCGCCAACGCCACCGGGGCCGCCTACCTTTCACCCCGCATGAAGGCGCGCATGCTCGAACTCGGTCTGAACGCCGCCGACCTCGCCGCCATCGCCGGAAGCGGCGCCGGAGGCCGCGTGACCATCGACGATTTCGAGAAATTCATCCAGTCCCTCGAAGGCCACGAGCAAAGTCTCGCTTCGCCTATGCGGATCGCCGTCGCCGATTCCATGCGGCGGAGCTGGTGCCGCCCGCTGGCCACGGTCGGACGCCCCCTTCTTCTGGACCGCATGCTCGTCCACCGCAAGGCTTCTCCCCTCAAACCAGGCCCCACGCTCTACGCCATGCGGGCCCTGGCCATCGCCCTGGCTGAAAACACCGCCGTCGCTGGCCGTCTGGTCGGAGAGAAAATCGTCCACCCTCAGGCCATCGACATCGGCTTCGCTGTCGAAGTCCCAGATGGCGTCATGGTGCCCGTCATCCGTGAAGTCGACCAGAAACCACTTTCCGAGATGGTCCAACCCTACCAGGACCTCGTGAACCTGTCGAAGGAACGACGTCTGCCCGTCGAATCCACGGGTTCCGGTATCGCCACCGTCACGAACTTCGGAAGCTTCGGCCTGGTTTGGGCCACGCCCATCCCGCTCCCGGAACAGAACCTCGTGCTCGGCCTGGGCGCCGGCCGGGACAAACCCATCTGGAGCGCGGAAACCGAAACCTTCGTCCGCGCCAAAGAAGCCGAAATCACCCTGAGCTTCGACCACCGCGTCTTGGACGGCGGCGCCGCAGGCCGGCTCCTGGCACGGGTCGCGGAACTCTTGCAGACGCCCGAGGATCTCTGAACCCCGGGGTTAAGGGTATCAGTCGAAAAAGGCGTCGATCTTCTTCGCGAGACCGAAGTCCAGTTCCGTCAATCCGCCCTGGTCGTGCGTGCTGAGCGTGACTTCCACCCAGCCAAAGTGAATCTCCATGTCCGGATGATGGTTCGCTTCCTCCGCCATCTCCGCCACGCCGTTCACGAAATCGATCCCCTCCATGTAGGTCTCGAATTCGAACGTCCGCGAGATCGACGTCTCGTCCAGGTCCCACTCCGGCACCTTCTTCATCCAGTCACCCAACTCCTCGGAATCGATCAAATCGGCCATGCCATCCCCAAAACTCCAACCGCCTTGAAACGCAAGGGGATTTTTTGGAAGAGTTAGGCAATTTGACCGCCCCCTCATCCCGGGAATCCTCCCTTGTCAAGGCCCCCGACCGCCCGTAGTGATACGTTTTCGCCAAAACCCATGCCTCTTTACAATAACATCGTCGAAACCGTCGGTCGGACACCCCTCGTCAAACTCAACAAAGTCACCGAGGGCCTCGACGCCACCGTCGCCATCAAATGCGAGTTCTTTAACCCGCTCGGCAGCGTCAAAGACCGGATTGGTATGGCCATGATCGAGGACGCCGAGCGGCGCGGGTTCATCACCCCCGAAACGACCATCATCGAACCCACCAGCGGAAACACCGGGATCGCCCTCGCCTTCGTCGCCGCGGCCAAGGGATACAAGCTCATCCTCACGATGCCCGAGACGATGAGCCTCGAGCGCCGCACGCTCCTGGCCATGCTCGGAGCCAAATTGGTGCTCACCCCCGGCCCAAAGGGCATGAAGGGCGCCATCGGCAAAGCGGAAGAACTGCTCGAAGCCACCCCAAACGCCTGGATGCCTCAGCAGTTCCAAAACGAAGCCAACCCGGAAATCCACCGCAAAACCACGGCCGAAGAAATCTGGGCCGACACCGATGGCCAGGTCGATATCTTCATCGCCGCTGTCGGCACCGGCGGAACCGTCACGGGATGCGCCGAGGTCATCAAACCCAGGAAACCCAGCTTTCAGGCCATCGCGGTCGAACCGGAAGATTCTCCCGTCATCAGCCAGACCATCGCCGGAGAGGAACTGACTCCCGGCCCACACAAGATTCAGGGAACCGGCGCCGGATTTGTCCCCGGAAACCTCCACCTCCAGTCCATCGACGAATGCATCAAGGTCTCCAACGATGACGCCTTCGAAATGGCGCGTCGCGTCGCTCGCGAAGAAGGTATCCTCGGCGGAATCAGCACCGGCGCCAACGTCCACGCCGCCCTGCAAGTCGCTTCCCGGCCCGAAAACCGCGGGAAACTCATCGTCACGGTCGCCTGCTCGACCGGCGAACGCTACCTCAGCACCCCTCTCGCCGAAGCCGCCCGCGAAGTCGTCGGCGGATGACGCTTGAGGCTTGACGCCCGGCCCGAATGACGGAGGGTCCCCTCCCCCCGCTAAGCAGCATCCGACTTCTTCATCCCCATGGCCAAACCGGAATCCACCGAGCCCGCACCCACCGAACCGGCGGACCCCAGTCCTCTGGACGAAGCGCTCAACGTCTCTCCGGTCGAGGACTTCCTCGAAAACAATCAGGCGCTCGTCGGCGGAGCCCTCGTCCTCCTCGTCCTCATCGTGTCCGGCGTCATCGTCGGCCGCGGTCTCCAGGCCAATGCCCGTCAAGCCGCCGCCATGGCCTATGCCGAAGCCGACTCGATCCGTAGTTTCGAGCGCGTCGCCGAAGATCATGCTGGCAGTGTCGCCGCTGGGAACGCCCTCATTCGCAAGGCTGGACTTCTCGAGGAAGAGGGCCGGATCGATGAGGCGCGCGCCGCTCTCGTCGGCTTCCTCGAACGATACAAAAAGCACCCCCTTCGAGACCAGGCGCTCATCATCCTTGGACGGATGGCCATCGACGAAGGAAACACCGCCTCCGCCCGGGATTTCTACTCTCGCGTCGGAGACGATTCCGCGTTCGCTCCCCTCGCTCAAATCCGTCTTGGAGACCTTGCGCTCCAGGAAGGCGATGTCATCGCGGCGCGCGACATCTATGAGCCCCTCATCCGGACCTATCCGGAGCATGCCTGGATGAACGAGTGGAATCAGCGGATGGCTCAGGTCAACGCGGCTTCGGACGCCCCGGACGAAGACGCATCGGGTGCAGAATTCACGGCTCCCGAAACCGGCCCTGCCGAAGAAGAAGCCGAGCCTGAGGCGGAAGCGCCAAGGACCGCCGATGAAGATTCCGCTCCTCCCTCTGAAGACTCCCCGAAAGACGAACAACCGGTGACCGACTGAGAACGACGTCGTCCCCGGGAAAACCCGGCCCGGTCTATTCCAAAAAGCGCAACAGCTCCGGATAGCGCCGCTCCGCCAACGCCCGGCAGCGATCCGTGATCGACTCCGCCGAGTCCAGCGCTCGGACACTCTCGACCAGTTCCCGGCACTCCTCCCGGTTTAGACGGCGGACCGCCTGTTTGACGCCCAAAAGTTGGCCCGGCCCAACGCTCAATTCCGTCACGCCAAGACCGATCAGAAGCGGCGTGGAAAGCAAATCGGCCGCCATTTCACCGCAGACGCCCACCCAGATTCCACGGTGCTCCGCGGCTTCCACGACCGTCCGGATCAAACGGACGATTGCCGGATGACGGGGCGCGTAGAGACCCGCCACCCGCTGATTCACCCGGTCGACCGCCAGCGTGTATTGAACGAGATCGTTCGTCCCGATGCTGAAGAAGTCCACCTCCCGCGCCAGCAGGTCGGCGGTCAATGCCGCACTCGGAACCTCGATCATCACCCCGATCGGAGGATTCTCCGCGTGCGGCGTACCTTCTTTGGCCAACTCCTCCATCACCGCCGAGACGTGAGCCTTCGCCTGCCGGATTTCTTCCACGCAGCAGACCAGCGGAAACATGATGGAGAGATCGCCTTCCGCCCCGGCCCGCAGCATCGCACGTAGCTGCGTCCGGAACAGTTCCGGTTCGCCCAAGCTCAAACGGATACCCCGCCAGCCCAGAAACGGATTCGGCTCGGCCGCGTAGCGATGCCCGTCGTGGTGCGGAATCTTGTCCCCGCCAACGTCCAACGTCCGGAAAATGACCCCATCCGGTTTCGCCTGCCGGAGGACGTGGGCATATTCTGCCGTCAGCTCGTCCTCCGTTGGCAACCGTCGCTGGTTCATGTAGCGAAATTCCGTGCGATACAGCCCCACGCCCTGTCCGCCGAACTCCCTAACCCGGTCGATTTCCTGCGGAAACTCGATATTGCAGGACAAAACGGGCCGGAACCCATCCTCCGTCGTCACCTCGACCGTGGCCAGATCACCCAGGCCCTCCACGATGCTCGATTTCTCCGAAGCCAACGCGGCATACTCCGCTTTCCGCTCCTCACTGGGGTGCAGGAAAACGATCCCGTGATAACCATCGATCAACACTTCGTCACCATTGTGCGCCACCCCTTCCATGCCGGGCACCCCGACGACCGCCGGTATCCCGAGGGAGCGCGCCATGATGGCCGTGTGCGAGGTCTGGCTCCCGGTCTCCGTGACGAATCCTTTCACCATCGAACGCGTGAACCCAGCCGTGTCGGAAGGTGTCAGATCGTAGGCCAGGATGATGATCGGCCGCTCCACGCCTTCGGACACCCATTCCTGGATCTCCCCTTCCTCCCGGAAATTCACCAAAATCCGCCGCAGCACGTCCCGAAGATCGATCGTCCGCTCCTTCAGATAGGGATCTTCCACCCGGCTTAATCCCTCCATGTAATTGGCAAAAACCTGGTAGAGCGCCGCTTCGATGTTGATTCGTTCCTTCTCGACCTTTTGGAAAACCTTGTCGAGGACCGCATGATCCTCTAACACCAGAAGATGGGCGTCGAAGATGCTGGCGTCATCCGCCCCGGCTTCCTGCGCGATGGCGGCTTGAATCTCACAGATCTGCCGGCGCGTTCGGACCAGCGCCTCCTTTAACCGGTGCCGCTCCGCCTCGACCTGTCCCTCGGCGATCGCATACACCTCCGGCTCGAACACCGATTCGTGTTTGAACACCACTTCCGCCGTCGCGATCCCGGGTGAAACTCCCGTCCCTTCGAAACGCCGCTCTGTTCTCGTGTCACTCATCGCTTTCGCCCGCCCCCGGAAAGCCGCTCCCGGCTCCTTCGCGCGTCGCGTTGGCTTCTCGCATGCGCTGCGCCGGATCAGACCTCCACGAAACCGCTGGTAATCAGCCGGTCTAACTCCGCTATCGCCGCCTCGGCATCGTCTCCCTCCGCCACGATCTCGACCTGTGAGCCTCGCTCCGCCGCCAGCATCATGAGCCCCAAAATGCTCTTCCCGTTCACTTCTTCATCGTCCTTCGTTACCCAGATCTCCGAATGAAAGCGGTTTGCCACCTTCACGAACATGGCGGCGGGGCGAGCGTGCAGGCCCTGCTCGTTGACAATGGTGAAAGTTCCTCGCGCTGACATCTCGGGCATCGATCCGTTTCCGGCTGCTCTCTTCTCAAGCGCGCATCTTAGCATAATGTGCGCCAGACGCCAGTTCCAGTCCGATCAGCTGATCGTGCTCCGATCCTCCATGACCTTCCGTAGCTTCCGGTCCAGTTCCGCGGAGGCGTGATACCCAAAACTGCGCAGCTTCTGGTCCAGGGCGGCCACCTCCACCAGCTGCGCCAAATCCCGCCCGGGAGCCACCGGGATCTCCACCTCCGGTATCCGGAGGCCAAGGACGTTGAAATGCATCTGATCGAGCCCATGCCGGTCGATCTGGTTCATGTCTTCCTGCATCACCAACGTGCAAACCAGATCCAGCCGCTTCTCCAGGCGGATGCTCCCGATCCCAAAGAGCGCCGCCACATTGATGATTCCGAGACCGCGCACCTCCATGTGAGAGCGCCCCATCTCCGGAGCCGACCCGATGATCTCACGCCCCTCCAGATTCCGAAATTCCACCTTGTCGTCCGCCACCAGACTGCTGCCTCGCCGTAGCAGCGACAAAACGCACTCGCTCTTCCCCGTCCCGCTCTGCCCACGGATCAAGACCCCGATCCCCATCACGTCCACCATGCACCCGTGCACGCTTTGGCGTGGCGCGAAGTCCCATTCCAGCTGGATCGTGGCCGCGTTGATGAAGTTCATCGTCACCATGGTCGTCCGGAAAACGCAAATGCCCGCCCGTTCCGCCACCTCCAACAAATCGTCCGGAAGCGTGTCACCCCGGCTGATGACGATGCAGGGAATGTCCCGGCGGCAGAATTCTTCAAAACGGCGCTTCCTGTCCGCCTGCGGAAGGCTCTTCAGATACGATCGCTCCGCCTTCCCAATCACCTGAATCCGCATCACGGCGAAATAGGTGTAGAACCCCGCCAGCGCCAGCCCGGGCCGATTGATCGTCGGTTCCCGGATCAAGCGCTCGAATCCGGACTCGCCGCCCACCAACCGCATCCGAAGATCTTTCCCGTGACGGTCGAAAAACTCGCCGACCGTCAGGGAATCGATCTTCTTGATCCGCGAACCGGCGTGCTGGGTCTCTGGTGAGCTCATGCTGACGGCGTCAGACCTCCGCCACCTCAGCCCGCGAGTCCAGCCAATTCCGGCTCCAGAAGCGCATACTCACCTTCTTCCGTCCGGTAAACCACGCTCAGCCGCCCGCTCTCTTCATGCCGGAACAGGTAGAAACCCAGCCCGCCCAGCTCCATTTCCGTGATCGCCTCGTGCTCCTGAAGCCGCTTCAGCTTCGGCGTGTCTCTCCGAACGATCAGCGGCTCCTCCTCCGCCCCGTTCAACCCGGCTGCCTTCGGCGTCGAACCGTTCGTCCCAACCGCCGAAGCAGGTTCTTCCAGCACCGGACGCTCCTCAGCCGGCGCGACGGCCTTCTCCGACAGCTTCTGCACCCAACCCTTCCGCTTCCGCCCACGATGATACCGGGACAGCATCTTGGTCTTTTGCTTGCGCATCTGACGCGCAATCTTGCTCACCGTCTCGTCAATCGACCAGTACATGTCGTCCGTCACCGAACTGGCCTCGATCGTGATGTGGTTCGCGCAGTAGAGTATGATCTCCGCCACATGGCGAAATCCGCTCTCCACGTCCAAAATCACACGCACTTCGATGATTCGCGGGTAGTCGAGGTGGAGCGACTGCACCTTCCGGTGAGCATGCTCCCGCATCGCTTCTGTCACACTGACGTGACGACCCGTGACAACGACTGGTAGATTGACGTTTGCAGTCTGCATAGCCTCGTAGACTAGCAACCGCGATGCCCACGGGCGATGAAAAAATCCCCCGGCCTTTCCACTGAATCGAACGCGACAAAAGTCGTCCTTCGCGACGCGGTCCACGTCCCAGTTTCCTACCCAAAAAGCACCCGGCAGATCAACACGGCCGCGATCACCCCGGCCAGATCCGCGCAAAGCCCAGCCGCCAAGGCGTGCCGCGATCGGCGGATCGACACCGATCCGAAATAGACGGCCAACACGTAAAAAGTCGTCTCCGTACTGCCAAACATCGTCGCGGCCGCATACTTCACGGCAATCACCGCGTCACTGGCCAGGATCTCGCCCAGGATCCCTAGCGAACCTCCCCCACTCAGCGGACGCATCAGCGCCATCGGCAGCAGATCCACCGGAAAACGCAACAGCTCGAGCACCGGCGAAAGCAACCACTGCAGCAGCATCAACGCCCCAGAGTCCCGGAAAATCCCCATCGCCACCAGCATCGCCACCAGATAGGGCATGATCCGGACCGCCACCTGAAAACCTTCCTTCGCTCCCTCCACGAATTCCTCGAACACCCGCACCCCACGAATCCCCGCATACGACGCGAATCCCAGGAAAACGAGTGGAATCGCCACCACCGAAACGGCGAGCATGAACTGGACGAACGGCGGCTTCGAATCGTCCCCTTCGTCCTCCACGGCGCCGGCACTTCCGCCACGCGCCTCCTCCGCCGCCACGAGTTCCGCGATCCCCGTTCGCTCGGCCAATCCATCGCGCAACCCCGGGGCCAGCTCGAAGACGACGACCATGCCCATCGCTACAAGGAGCAAGCCCACCCACAACCGCTGCGACCCGGTCATGGGCTTCCGCTCCGGTTTTTCGGCCTCTCCACCATCCGTCTCCTCGCCGGACTCAACCGATTCGTTCCCGGCGACCGTCACCGCTTCAGCTGGCAAGGCGAAGGCCGGCAAACGCTGAAAGAATTTCACCGCCGCGATCGCCACCATCGTCGAGCAGGCGGTTGCCAGGATCGCCGGACCAATGATGGCGTAGGGTTCCGTCACTCCGGCCGAGGCCAGCAAACCCACCGCCGTCGTCGGAATCAACGTGACGCTGCTCGTGTTGATGGCCAGAAACGTGCACATCGCGTTCGACGCCGTCCCTTTGTGCGGGTTCAAATCGTTCAGGTGCTGCATCGCCCTCAGCCCCAACGGCGTCGCGGCATTCCCAAGTCCCAGCATGTTGGCCGCCATGTTCATCACCATCGCTCCCATCGCCGGGTGATCCGCCGGCACCTCCGGAAAAAGCCTGCGCATCACCGGCTTCAGCAGGGCCGCCACGATGCGCATGAGCCCCGATTTCTCCGCCAACCGCATCAGGCCCAGCCACATCATCATGTAGCCCGCCAGCGGCAAGGCCAGCGAGACGACCGCCGTTTTGGACATGCCGATCGCCGTTTCGACGATGCCATCGTCGCCCCCCAACCGTCCCAGAAAACTGGCCACGAGCACCCCCGAAACGATCAAGCCCAGCCAGATGTGGTTCAGCATGACGCCCACTCTGACCCGCCCTCCCCGCCGCTGCAAGCATCCGCTAGCATCCACGAGCGGGTCGCCCGCCAACCGCCACTCCCGCTACGTGACCACCGGCTCCAGATTCCCTTTGTCGTCGTGACGCGGACTGTTCACCCGCGTGGAAACCGGATAGCTTTCGATCCACTCGGGAAGACACGGCGTCAGCACCGCCCTCAACCGCTCTTCCGGGGTCCCGGGATCCAACCAGAGCGCCATTTCTTCCCGCTCCAAGAGCACCGGCATTCGATCGTGAACGGGTTCCACCGCCTCATTCGCCGAAATCGTAAGGATACTGCCAGATTCCAGAACCGATTCTTGACCGTGCCAATGCTCCCAGATCCCCGCAAACAGCATCGGCTCCCCGGTCCGTCGCCGAAAGTAATACGGCTGTTTCCGGTCCCCCTCCCGTCGCCACTCGAAAAAGCCGCTCGCGGGAAAAACGCAGCGCCGCTTCCGGATCGCCGACCGAAACGCCGGCTTCTCAAAGACCGTTTCCGAGCGGGCATTGATCATCCGCGCCCCCATCTTCACTTCTTTCGCCCAGGAAGGCACCAGTCCCCAGTGCAGCAGGGCCGCCTCGATCCCGGAGCTGGCAGCCTCACTTCGAACCGCCAGGACGTCCTGCGTCGGCGCCAGGTTGAAGTGCGGCGTGGCACAATAATCCGACACGACCGGATCCTCCGCCCCCAGCCCCAGGTAGGCCGTCAGGGTCGGCGCATCCTCCTTCAGCACGTAGCGTCCGCACATTCCGGCATCTCCGTCGCTTCGATGATCCGGGGCTCCTCCGTTTTCATGGGGAGATAGAGGTGCGGTGCCTCCGATTCCAACCGCTTCCGGAATTCCCGGCCCGCATCCGGACGGTGCCCCCGGTTGTGCCACTCCGACACCGGCTTGGGCAAGTCCCGCACCTGATGACACACCGGATCCCCCTCCACCACCAAACGCGCGAAGTGCTCGCAGTTCCAGCGCAACAGGTGGTAACCCCATCCCCCGAACACCTCCACGGCATGCTTCAGCCGCTCAACCGTGTGCTCGGGTTCGAAATGGCTCTCACCCTCGATCACCGACGCCGCCACCCAGTGGTGCTCGATGATGTCCAAACCACGGCCGGTGTTGAAAATCGCCCGGTCACTCAATCCGACCCCAAAATGCCATACCACGTCCCGCCACCGCACCAAACGGCCAAAATACTCGCTGGAGGGATCGCTCTCGATCTCAATCCGGCTCAGGCGCTCGTGAATCTGCTGATCGGTCAACCGCATATCGATAGTGTGACGTCAGGCCCTCGGGACCACCCACATCGTCGATCTTCCTTCCGTGAACTTCAAGTCCTTCGAACAGCGTCCGGCCATCAAAAGCCTTTCAAGCCGCCGCCCGCCGCGCCGCTAACCGTCGCACGGCCAGGATGACGAACACCAGCGTCAGCGCGAACAGCGGAACCGCGATCAGCGGCCGGTGCGCCATCCAGGCCAAACCGATCGTCACCGCCGAAAGTGCACCGGCCAGCAGAAACGCCACGAAGCCCGTGCCGGCGCCAACCAGGTTCCCAAACATCGGAACCACGTCCGCGAAAACAGACATCGGCCGCAGGACCAGCCCGATCCCGATCACCATCAACACAAAGCCCAGCAGCCGAAGCAGCCACGTCACCATCCGGTTTTGACTTTCCGCCTGCTCAAACATCGCTTCCGCCGTGTGAGCCCCCGTCTGGAGCAGCGACACCGTGGCACCCGACTTCGCACGGAAGACGTCCAGCGTCTGGCCCACCTGCGTGGCAACCACGCTCACGTCCTGCGGCTTGATGATCCGGAATGTCACCCGGACATCACCCACCTTCGGGCTGTCTGGGTTCTCGCCGAAATACAGCGCTCCGCCAGATGGCTTCGCCCGCGCCCGGATGTCCTCCGGAAGCCGCTCCATCGGCGGCGCCGGCAGACTCGACCACGCTTGAATCTTCCCAACCAGGAAATCCGGAAGCCGGAACGCTCCCACCCGGACCACCTGCGCCACGTCCGTCCGGTTCTCGAAAGGCATCATCATCGGATTCTCGTATCCCGACGAATCCTTGAAGCGCGTCGAATCGATCAGATCGTCGTCCCACACCTTCCGGTAGCTAAAGGTCGTCACCGTCTCCGTGCCCCCTCCCAGCTTCTTTTCCGTTTCCGAGTCCTTCTCCTCCTTCCACTGATACATCTCCACGATCCGGCTCAGCTTCACGGCCTCCGCTTCGATCCCGAACAGATCATCTGAGACACCTCCCTCCACCGTGGTCATGCCCGTGAAATGCACCAGCTCCCCCTCGTTCTCCGGCTGGATGACCCCCGGATCCACCGTCTTCACCACCGCGGCCCCTTCCTTCAGCCCCTTGGCCGTCTTCACCGCACGGCCTTCGTTCAGCCACAGCACCGGGAACGCCACCACCGTCAAAATCAAACCCACCACGATCCCGCCCAGGGCCGCCTTCATCCGGCCAAACCACGATTGATGACTTACCTCCGTCACACTCATTTCGCTCAATCACCGCCGAAAGTTAGCAATGTCAAATCACCTTCTCCGGTCACGCCGGCTCCCACGCCTCAGTCTTCGTCTGAACGCGGCTTCCGCCGCATCCGCTTCAGCGCCGAACGCTTTCGCTTCTGCTCAACCGCTCTCGCCCTTGCCGCCGGACCAGGCGTCCGGTTCCGCCGCCGCGCCCGCTCCACTTCCTCCACCGTCCGCGCCCGGACGGCTTCGCGCGCCTCTTGGATCTGGTCGCACAGCCACTGCCGCGCCAAATACCGGTTCACCGAACGCGAACGGCTCTTCTGACACTTCACCTGGATCCCAGATGGACCGTGCCGCAAAAAGACGCAGGACGAGGTCTTGTTGACCTTCTGGCCACCGTGACCCCGGCCCAGGACGAATTTCTCGACAAGATCCTCTTCCCGGACCCCCAGTTCGTTCATTCGCAGAGCCAGCGCTCTCTCCTGAGATTCCGAATCCATTCCCGTTCGACGAAACCGGAACCACCCTGCCGAGTCAAAAATTCGGTGGGCCCAATAGCCGGATCCAGACGCCCCGCGCTTCAGCTCCAGTGCTCATACACGTGCAGGCATGACGCCGCCAGGTAAACCGGACTTTCGACGGCGACCACGCCTTCCACGTACCCCTCGTCCAACGACGTATCGATCTCCTTCTTCCACTCGCCCGGAGGCAAAACCACTTTGACGGCTTCGGGCGCCCCGTTCACCACGATCAAAAGCCGCTCGTGAATCAGCACCTGAACCGCCCCGGGCCCGCCGCTCGTCCACTTCTCAGACGTGAATTCCTCCCCGTCCAAATCCAGCCAGACCACGTCCCGGACATCCGTCCCCTTCAGCGGCTGCCCACGGAAAAATTCCGTCCGCCTAAACTCACCGTTTGCCTTCCGGTAAGCGATGAGATGGCGCACGAACGCATGAAACCGCTCGTCCCGCGGACTCAGCTTCTTCCAGTTCGTCCAGCTGATCTCGTTGTCCTGGCAGTAGGCGTTGTTGTTTCCCTGCTGCGTCCGCCCCCGTTCGTCACCGGCTAGAATGAAGGGCGTGCCCAGGGAAAGAACCATGGTCGCCATCAGGTTCCGACGGTGCTGATCCCGCCGGTCCAGGATTTCCTCGTCCTCGGTGGGTCCCTCCACCCCGTGGTTGAACGACTGGTTGTGGCTGTCTCCGTCCCGGTTGTTTTCCCCGTTCGCGTGGTTGTGCTTCTGGTTGTAGGAAACCAGATCCTTCAACGTGAAGCCGTCGTGCGAGGTGACGAAATTCACGCTGGAAGTCGGCGCCCGGCGGCTCCAGCCATACAAATCCTCGCTCCCCGTGAGACGCGAGGCGAACTCCGGCAGCAACCCACCGTTCCCGAGCCAGAAAGCCCGCATCGTGTCGCGATACTTCCCGTTCAACTCAGCCCACCCCTCCGGAAAGGAGCCCACCTGGTAGCCGCCGGGCCCCAAATCCCACGGCTCGGCGATCAGTTTCACCTGGGAGAGCACCGGGTCCTGGTGAACCGCCTTGAAAAAACCGTTCTCTCGAAAAAATCCGTCCGTCTCGCGGCCCAACGTCGCCGCCAGGTCGAACCGGAAGCCGTCGACGTGCATCTCCTGTACCCAGTATCGCAAACTGTCCAGAATCAGCTGGAGCACGTAGGGATGCCGGACGTCCACCGTGTTCCCGCATCCCGTGAAATCCCGGTAGTTCGAGATGTTCTTCGGCTCGTGGCGATAATACGCCATGTTGTCGATGCCACGGAAGCAGACAGTCGGTCCCTGCGGTGAGCCCTCCCCGGTATGGTTGTAAACCACGTCCAGGATCACTTCGATCCCGGCCCGGTGAAGCGCTTTCACCATCGATTTGAACTCCTTCACCTGCGCCCCACGATGCGTCTCCGTCGAGGCATACCGGGCCTCCGGTGCAAAATAGCCCACGGGCTGGTAACCCCAGTAATTCGTCAGCCCACGGTCCAGGAGATGCCCGTCGTCGATGAACTGATGGACCGGCATCAACTGCACCGCCGTCACGCCCAGCTCCTTCAAATACTGAATGAAGCGACGGTTCGCCACCGCCGTGTAGGTCCCCCGAATCGACTTCCGGAAGCCCGGGAACCCCATCGTCGCTCCCTTCACATGCATCTCATACACCACCGTCTCGCTCCACGGAATGCGAGGCGGCATCACCCCTTCCCAGTCGAACTCCGGACTCACCACGACGCACTTCGGAACGTCCGCCGCACTGTTTTTCAGCGTCGGTCCGTCCGGCCGGTCGCACATCGAGGCGTGTGTCCGAAGTGGCCCCGTCAGCGCCCGCGCATACGGGTCGATCAATAGCTTGTTCGCGTTGTAGCGATGCCCGATCGGCGGCTCCCAAGCACCGTGCACCCGGTAGCCATACAATTGACCAGGCGAAATCCCCTGGACCGCCACGTGCCACACCGATCCCGTCCGCTGCCGGACGCGAATCCGCTGCTGCTCGAACACCGGCTCGTCCGCGCTGAAAAAACACAGATCCACCGCCGTCGCGTTTTGGGCGAAAAGGGCAAAATTCCAGCTTCCGTCCGGCATCCGGGTGACGCCCAGAGGCCGAGGCACGCCGTGAGTCAGGCTTAGAGACACGCGTGGAATTCCTAGAACGAGCAATACTCACCGTCAAATGCCAAGCCTCTCGAAAGCCTTTTGCCGGTGCGAATCCGATCGCCGATGAATCCCTCTTGTCTTCGCGCCCGACGCTGCTTACTCGTTCGGGGTGCAGTCCGATCCAAATCCCTATTCTCCGCCGGATGCCTCCCTCCGCTCCGGCCTGCCCTTCACCGACATGCGTCCGCTCCTCACGGTGATGGGCATCCTCAGCATCCTCGGCGGAGTCAGCTGTGCTTGCCTCGGCGGCTTCTACGGCCTGTTCTTTCCCTTCGCCATGACCCAGGAAGGTGGCTCCCCCGAAATGGAGGAATTGCGACAGCAGATGGGTTTGGGCGCCGGCATGAACGGCGTGATGCTGGGCTTCGGGCTCATGCTCCTGTTCATGGCCATCGGCTTGATCTGGTTGGGCATCGGCTCCATCCGCGCCCGGAAATGGGCCCGGGACCTCCACTTCTCCCTCGGCTGGCTCATCGCGGGCGTCGTCGCGGCCAGCGCCCTTGGCTACGCATTCTTCATCCCATCCATGCTTTCCGCGATGCAACCGCCCCCCGGAACCGGGACCGGCTCAGGCAGCCCCATGGGGGCGGGGTTCAACGTCATCATGATCGTCAGCCTCATCGTCGGCTTCGGCATGTATCTGGCTCCGGCCGTGTTCCTGATCATCGTTTACGGTCTGAAAAACGTTCGCCTGACCGTCCAGCACTTCGATCAGTCTTCGCCCTGGACCGATCGCGTGGCCATTCCCGTCCAAATCTGGTGGCTCCTCCTCGTTTGGATGGCGGTCTCCTTGGTCGCCATGGCACCCACCTACGGCCCCTTCATCGTGAATGTTGGCCTGGCCGGCACCACCTTCGAAGCGGCCGCCGCCATGGCCATCACCGCCCTCCTCTGCGGAGCCGTCGCTCGGGGCATCATGACCCGCCGATCTTGGGGTTGGCTCGGCAGCATGGCTCTGGCCCTGCTTTTCCTCGGTTTGGGAGCCTACTCTTACGTCACGGCCGATCTCGGAAACGCCTACAAGGAAATGGGTATGCCCGAAGAGCAAATCGACATGATGCGCCAGATGTATGGTGAAAACCTCGGCGCGATCTGGCTTCCGATGGGCATGCTGGGGCTCGCCTCCCTCATCTACCTGCTGGTCGTGCGGCGCCACTGGCATGAACGCCTGCCAGGCCCCCAACCCGCCGCCGATGCACCCTGAATCGAAGCCTCGACCTCAACCATCCCCGAACCTGCTCACGGCGCCGGCAGATAACCCAGCTCCGTCAAAAACGCGTCCGCTTTGGCCAGCGTGTCATCGAAATCCTCTCCACGGTTGAAGAAACCGTGCGGTCGCCCCTCGTAAATGTGCGTCTCGCACCGCCCTCCAGCCTCTTCAACCAACTCGTCGAATCGCTTCGCCGTCGAGACCGGAATCAGCGCATCCTGGTCGCCCAGGAAGACGATCATGGGCGGGAGTCCCTGCCGTAGATTGTGCATGGGCGAGAATTCCTTCCAACGCTCCTTCACCCGCTCGAAACCGTAACCCTCCGGGCCGTTGTCGTAGACGGGATTAAAGAGCACAAGCGCGTTCGGAACCGGGCTCACTGAGAGATCATCCGTCTCGGCGTCAAACGCCCGAAGCGTCGCCGTCGCCACCGCCAGGTGTCCCCCGGCCGATCCACCGCCCGCCGCCAAGCGATCCGGGTCAATCCCTAACTTACCCGCCTGGCCTCGAACCCAGCGCATCGCCGACTTCGCGTCCTCCACGCAGTCGAATGGCGTGCCTCCGTAGCGCTGCTCCTGCCGGTAATCCGCCAAAATCGCCACCATGCCACGCTCCGCGAGGTGGGTGCCCTGCTTCTCGAAATGCCGGATCGTCCCACCTTTCCAGCCACCTCCGTAAAAAAACACGATCGCCGGTCGCTCCTGACCCTCCGCTCCCGAATGGGCCTTGGGCACCTTCACCCAGAGCCGCAGCTCCGCCTGGGGCGTCGTCTTGTAGACATGAGGCTTCCACCCGCTGCCGGCCAGGAACGCCTCGCCCGGATCCTTTCCCTTCTCCCCATGCGCGGGTCCGCCCAGCCCCAATAGCGCCGGGAGACAAAAGACCAGATACCGCAAGCGCATTAGAATTTCTTCCCGAGCACCCGCTCCAACTCCTCGTCCCTCACCACGCTGCCGTCCTCGAGCACCAGCGAGAACTCACCCCGCGTCTCGTCGGCGAGTTTGAATAGGTTGTCGGCCGCATTCGGGACCATCATGCAGATCGTGTTGATCTTCGCCCGTGCCTTTCGGCGGTTGTAAGCCAGGATGTCGTCCAGCCCGCTTCCGCGAATCCCGCCTGCGCCGTCTGTCATGAAGAAAATCGTGTCCGGCTCGAGGTTGATGGCCATGAACAATGGCCAACGCCAGTCCGTTCCAAAGGCCAACGGCGTCTCCTCGACGATCTTGATCGATTTGCGAATGTTCGACCGCGTCGACTTCAGGTAGGGAAGCTTCGGAAGCTTCTCCGGCTTCTCGGCTCCCGTTTCGGGATGAAACAAAGCGGTCTTCTTCTGCGCGCCCTTCTTGTAGCGGTCACGCTCCTTGTCTTCATAGCCCATGTACCACTTCACCTGATCCCGCTCGTGCTCGACCAGATAGTTGGAGATCGGGTCCTTCGGATCGCCCTTCGTATTCACCTCCTGTCCGTGATACCAGGCGGGGCCATGGAAAAAGATGATCTGATATTCGATATTCCCCGGCAGCGCCTGAAGCGATTTCGTCAGCTCCTGCCGCATCAGCGCATCCTTTTTCCCGTTCATCGACGCCGAATAGTCCACGGCGAACACGACCCGCTTCGAGACGCTTTTCGAACCGAAGAACGACACCATTCCGCCGTCCGCGCCCGCGTCGAAAACCATGCTCGCACCGAATGAGTCGCCCGTGCCCAGAGGATCGAAGGAAACCTGGTCCGTCACGATGTCCGGCATGGAGACGGCCGAAGCGCCCTTGACGCTGATCACCGACATCTCGCTTTGGGCCGACTGAACCGGCTTCCGTTGAACCTGCTTCTGGATCTCCTGGGTCTGCGGGATGTTCTCATCCAGAACCGGAGAAGCGCTCGTCACGATTTGCGGCGGCGTAGGCTGCGGCAGGCTCATCACCACCAGGGTGAAAAGGCCCAGGATCACCACGTGCGCCAAAATCGCCACCGTCACTGCGATCAGCTTCTGATTCGTATTCTTCCGCGCGCTGGCCGCGTGAATCGCCGACACATCGCCGCCCAGCACCAAATGCCGCGCCGCCGTGTCCATCATCTCGAGTTCGGCAGCGCTTGGCTCCGGAAGTTGATCATCGACTGGCGGCACTTCCCGGACCGGCGGTGCAAAGCCCGGCTGCGTGCCCGGTGCGACAGCGGCGTGCGTCACCGGTGGAGGCACGGCCGCGCCAGGTGGCGGCGTGAGGGGTGAAGGCTGAATCGATGCGGCAGGTGCCGGCGCGGGGACTTCTTCTCCCGAGGACGGCGGCGCCAAAGGAGCCACGGTCGGAGGCGAAAGCGGCTGCGGTTGGGGTTCAACCGGAGATACCACGGCTTCGGCCTCAGCCTGCGGCATGGTCTGCCCGAGATCACTCAGTTTGGCGGCCAGGGCGGCGTCCTCCAAATCCGGATTCGCGCTCACCGCATACTCGTAATGTGCGCGGGCCCGTTCCAGATCGCCGATCTTGGCGTTGATCTTCGCCACCAGATAATGTCCAACCGGGCTCTCCTCATGAACCGTGATAAAGTGATCGGCCACCGGTAACGCCGCATCGATGCGTCCGCTCTGCGCCGCCCAGTCGATGGCCCGCTGAAGCAGGTTCTCGCTCGCGGGCGGTTCGGGAGCACTCTGCAAAATCCCGATGGCTTCATCGACAGCGCCTCGCTGCCCCAGCTTCCCGAGCAGTTCGAGGCGAAGTTCCCAGTTTCCCGGCTCGGCTTCCAAAGCCTGAGCAATGGCTTGTTCTACGGCGTTCATGAATGCAATGAGGCGACGGACGGCACGCGCGCCGTCAACTATCCTAAAAGGTCGTGGAAAGGCAGTCTAGCCTAAAAACGTTACTTGACCGCCTGATCCGCACTTTCAACAAACCGCACGCCGCCTCACCTCACCCATTCAGCACCGTGTGCAGCGCCTGAGACAGCGATTCCGGTGTATATGGCTTCCGAAGCACCCCTGAACAGGCCGGTTCACGCAGCCGTTCGCTCGTCTCCTCGTCAAAATACCCGCTTGTGGCAATGGCACGAACCGACGGATCCAGCTGCCGGATCTCACGAATCGCTTCCTCCCCACTCATCCCCCCGGGAAGGGTCATGTCCATCAAAACCGCCGCGAAAGGCCGGCCCCCGTTGAGCCGCGACGCATACATCCGCAACGCCTCTTCACCGCTCAGCGCCGAGATCGCCTCATACCCCAGAGCTTTCAACAAATCCACGGTCACGTCACGCACCCCCTCCTGGTCGTCCACCACCAGAATCGCTCCACGCCCGGGATGATAAGCCCCACCATCCCCCGCCATTTCGGCTACCTCCAAACTGGCCGCCTCCCCCGTGGCGGGTAGAAAAACCGAAAACTCCGTCCCGGCCCCGGCCTCGGACCTCACGGTGATCGTGCCGCCGTGCCGCCGCACCGCCAGCATTGAAGTCGGCAGCCCGACCCCGTTCCCCTTCTCCCGCCGCGTGAAGAACGGTTCGAATATCCGGTCCAGCTCGTCCGCCGGAATCCCGCAACCCCGGTCCCGGACGAGGGCGCGGACATACTGACCTGGCTTCAAATCCAAGCCCGAACCGGTTCCCACCTTCACGTTCTGCAACTCGATCCGGACCTTCCCCCCACCCTGCATCGCTTGCCGGGCATTCATGATCAGGTTGTGAAACACCTGCAGCACCTGAACCTCCTCGGCTTTCACCGACCACAACCCCTCCTGCACTTCCAAATCAGCTTGCACGTTCGAACCGGCCAACGCCAAACGGCTCCCACGCTCCGCCAGTTCGCCAAGGTGCAACTCCCTCGGTCGAGGCTCGCTCCCACGGGCAAATCGCAGCAACTGCCCCGCCAACGCCTCCCCGTCCTTCGCCGCCTCCATCGCAGCGTCCACCGCCTGACGCCCCGGCGCTTGAATCGCCAGCGCCGTCTTCGCGATCGACAAATTTCCAAGAATCGTCGTCAACACGTTGTTGAAATCGTGCGCCACCCCAAGGGCCAACAGCGAAAGCGACTCCAACCGGCTGCGCTGCATCAACCCCTCCAGCGATTCCGCAGGACGAACCGTTTCCGGCGCGGGAGCCGCTTTCGGCAGCGTCCGGAACGTCAGCGTGTAATACAGCGGTTCGCCCGCCGCGCCGCAGTGCGCTCCAATGGTCCAGCGGCAGTCCACCCGCTCCCCGCTGGCCAGAACCAACGCCTTGTCCGTCTGGAAAACCCGCTTCTTCTCCGCCACCAACGGCAGCTTCGCCAAGAGGTCATCCAGAGCCTCCGGATCGTAGATCTCCCCCACCGGCGCACCCAGCAATTCCTCCTCACTTTGCCCCGTCAATTTCACCGCCTCGCGATTCGCGAAATGCACCCTGGGACCCGGCGCCGTCAGCGGTTCCGGCCCCAAAATCACCACCGCCTCCCCGACCTGGTTCAACGCCAACCTCAGATGATGGTTCACCGTCCGGATTTGTTCCAACTGCTGCGTTTCGTTTCGATCGGCCATGGCTTCGATGAAAAAGTTCAACCGCCAGCCACCCTAGAGAGCTTTTTCCTCTTAACAACACTTTATTACTAGCCGACCTTCAAAAAGAACCCCTCAAAGCCTTTAACCTCCAAACGAAGGCCGCCATGCTTTCCTGTGCGCTAGTTGTGCCTCAATGCCAATTTGATGCCTGACCAAACGAGTGATCGTAGCAGAATTCGCCAGAATTTCGATCGGCGACCCCGAAACTTCCCTGCAACCTAAGTTTGATGGACTACTAAACTATAAACGGCCTTGTCCCGCCACGAGCAAAACCGGCAGATTCGGCATCACCCATCCTGGACCGCTGTCGCTCCGACTCCAACGGGACCGCCAAAGCCAACCCAAGGTTCTCCCAGCGCCTCCGCGCCCATTCGCTCCCCCATAGCAAAAAGTCGTTGCGCAAACCGGGTAACCCACTACCTTTCGCGCCCATGGCTAGATCAGCAGGTAAGGCAAAGACCCGCAAGTCCGTTGCAAAGCGCTTCAAGGTGACCGGCTCAGGCAAGATCATCCGGCGTAAGCAGGGTAAGCGGCACTTGGCCGAGTGCAAAAGCCGGAAGCGGAAACGCTTTCTCGGTAAACCCGCCCTCGTGGCGGATGCCGACCTGCCGCGCATCCGTGAAAGTCTTCCTTTCGATCGCTGACACCCAGCGCCTCGCAAGGCCCGCTCTCCCTGCTGATCCCAGCCCCGATGCTCCAGTCCTGGAGAGACGCCACGGTTTCTCTCCCCACCTGAACGGACGGGATTGAGCGTCTGAAACTGAAAACGGTCCGTTCAGACCGCCCAATCCCATGCCGAGAGCCACCAACTCCCCTGCCAGTCGCAAACGCCGGAAGCGCATCCTGAAGAAAGCCAAAGGATTCCGCGGAGGACGTTCAAAGCTGCTCACCACCGCCAAAGACGCGGTCCGCAAAGCCCAGCAATATGCTTACCGGGATCGTAAAAACCGGAAACGCACCTTCCGCGCCCTGTGGATCCAGCGGATCAACGCCGCTTGCCGCGCCGAAGGTCTGACCTACAGCCGCTTCATGGAGGGTCTGAAGGCCGCGGAAATCGATCTCGATCGCAAGGTCCTCTCCGACATGGCCGTTCACGACGCCGGCGCCTTCGAGGCCATCGTGAAACACGCCAAGGAAGCCCTCGACCAGAAGCGCTCCGCCGCCTCGGCAGCCTGAGATCCCACCACCGGAGCCGGACGCCTTCAGATTGCCTCCGATTGGCGATTGACGTTGCGGCCTTTCGCGTCAGTCTGCGTCCGCCATGCTGTCCGAACTCGAACGTCTCGAAAAAGACGCCCTCGACGCCATCTCCCCCGTCACCGATGAGCGAACGCTCGACGATCTGCGCATCCGGTTTCTAGGAAAGAAGGGCGCTTTGACCCAGCTCAGCGCCGGCATGCGTGAGGTGCCCAAGGCCGATAAACCTCTCGTCGGCCAGCGCCTGAACGCCACCCGGAACGCCATCCAGGAAGCCATCGACTCCCGCCGCCTTGCGCTCGAGGCCGAGCGAGATGCCCGGGCCGCCGAGGGCATCGATCTCACCCTGCCGGGCCGCCCACTCCCTCAAGGCGCCCTCCACCCCCTTTCCCACATCCTCGACACAGCCGTCACCACCCTTCGGCGAATGGGTTTCGCCCTCGCCACCGGCCCAGAAATCGAGAGCGAGTGGCATTGCTTCGACGCCCTGAACACTCCGGAGGATCACCCGGCGCGAAACGAGTCGGACACCTACTACTTCGAAAACGGCCAACTGCTGCGGACCCACACCTCCACCGTCCAGATCCGGACCATGGAAACCGCCGAAAGTCTCCCCGTTCGCATCATCGCCCCGGGGACCGCCTTCCGCCGGGATGAAATCGATGAAACGCACTCGATCTCCTTCACCCAGCTCGAGGGACTCTTCGTCGCGGAGGACGTCAGCCTCGCTGACCTCAAAGGAACGCTCGAATTGTTCTTCCAATGCCTTTTCGGACCCGGCACCGAAATCCGGTTTCGTCCCCACTTCTTCCCGTTCACCGAACCCAGCTTTGAAATTGACGTGAAGCTCGAAGCCTTCGGGCGCGCTGCCAAATGGATCGAAATCGCCGGGTGCGGCATGGTCGATCCCGCCGTGTTCGAAGCCGTCTGCCAGACCCGCAACGACCAACTCTTCGACCCGGACCGAGTGACGGGCTTTGCCTTTGGCCTCGGCGTCGACCGGCTGGCCATGATTCAGTTCGGCATACCCGACCTCCGTTTGTTCAACGAAAACGATCACCGCTTCCTGCGGCAGTTCGCCTGATCCGTCGTCATGAAGGTTTCCCTCGCCTGGCTCCAGGATCACCTCGACCTCTCGAAGTTCTCCCTAGACGAACTTTCGGACATTCTCACCTTTGCAGGCATCGAGGTGGAAGGCCTCCAGCGCATGCCCGAAAACCTGGTCGCTGCCCGCATCCTCTCCTCCGAGCCGCACCCCGACGCGGACAAACTCAGCATCTGTCAGGTCGACGACGGTTCCGGTTCACCCCGCCAAATCGTCTGTGGCGCGAAGAACTACCGCCCGGGCCACACCGTCCCGCTGGCCTTGCCCGGCTGCGCGCTGGCCCCTGATTTCACGATTCGAAAGGGGAAACTGCGCGGAATCGAATCCCACGGCATGCTCTGCAGCGCCGGCGAACTCGGCCTGCCGGACGCCGAAGAAGGGCTCATGATTTTGCCGGACGGCCTCGATCCCGGGACCCCGATGAGCGAAATCTTCCCTCCCGTCTTCGATCTCGAGGTCACACCAAACCGCCCCGACCTCCTCAGCCACCTCGGCCTCGCCCGAGACCTCGCCGCCCTCACCGGCCTGAAGCTGAAGGGCTCCCCGGCCCTGAGCACCACGCAAATCCAGCAACGTCAGGCAAAAAAGAAGGAGATCGCCATCGAGGCACCCGAGTCCTGCCCGTTCTACTCGGGACGCTTCATCCGCGGCGTGAAGATCCAGCCAAGCCCCGCCTGGCTGCGCGATAAACTGCAGGCGATCGGTCTGCGTCCCATCAACAACGTGGTCGACATCACGAACTACGTGCTGATGGAGATGGGCCAACCCCTCCACGCGTTCGACCTCGCGAAGCTCGACGGAGGCATCGTCGTCCGCCAGGCGAGCAAAGCCGAGACCTTCACCACGCTCGATGGAGAAGAGCGCACCCTCTCCCCCGACGACTGCGTCATCGCCGATCGCTCCCGGCCCCACGCCCTCGCCGGCATCATGGGAGGAGAAGACAGCGGCGTCACCGAATCCACCCGGGACGTCTTCCTCGAGGCGGCCTACTTCACCCCGTCCCGCGTCCGGCGTTCCTCCCACCGGCTCGACCTGCACTCGGACTCCAGCTACCGTTTCGAACGCGGCGTCGATCCGGCACAGATCCTGGGCGCTTCGGAGTTCGCCACCCGGTTGATCGTCGAACTCGCCGGCGGCGAACCGGATACCGAGGTGCTGATCGCCGGCCATCTTCCCGAATCGGAGACGTCCGTCCCGCTCGACCCGGCGCATTGCCGGAAGCTGATAGGCTGCCCCATCCCCACTTCACGGATCGATTCCATCCTCCGAAAGCTGGGCCTGCGCAAATCGGGCAAAACCTGGCAGATCCCTTCCTACCGACTCGACCTTCGCCGCCCGGTCGATCTCATCGAGGAAATCGCCCGGGTTCACGGGCTGGACGAAGTTCCCAGCCAGACGCACTCGCTCCTCGTCCCGCCGTCGAAAGCCGATCACGCCTACGACGCGCAATGGAAGATACGCCGCCAACTCGTTCATCTCGGCTTCCTCGAATGTCAGACCATCAAACTCATCGGCGAAAAGCAGCTCGATGATGATCTCGCCGGGCCCCGCCGCGGCCTTTCACTTCTCGCGGTCAAGAACCCGATGACCGACACGCACAGCTGGCTTCGTCCCTCTCTCGTCCCCTCCCTGCTCCGGGTGGCCGAGCACAACGTCCGTATGGGGTGCAGCGACCTCGCCCTGTTCGAAATGGGCACCGTGTTCCTCAGCAATCCAAAAGGCGCTGCCATCGAGGAACAGCAACTCGCGATCCTGATCACCGGAAAGGCCCGTCCAGCTTCCTGGATGGAACCGGAACCGCCTCACCACGATATCCACTCTCTGAGGGGCATCCTCGAGGCCCTCAGCGGCCTCCCACTCGCGCTAGAACCGGCTGAGAAGGATCGCCTGTTACTTGCCGCCAACCTCGTCATCGGAAAAGACAAAGTGGGCATCGCCGGCCAAATCCACCCCGCCAGGGCCAGGGATATGGATTTGAACCAACCCGTCCTCGTTGCCGAGATCAACCTCAAGAAATGGTCGGCGGCAGCGCAGGAACACCCTCGCTTTCGCGATCTGCCCCGGTTTCCCGCCGTCACGCGAGACGTTGCCATCGAAGTGCCGGCAGACCTGCCCAACCAGAAAATCGTCGATCTATTCGACAGCCTTCAGGAACCCCTCCTCGAAGCCTTCTCGCTCTTCGATCAATACCTCGACCCCACCGGCGAAAAACTGGCCGCGGACCGCAAGTCCCTCGCCTACAGCCTCACCTACCGCGACCCGGAAGGAACCCTGGAAAGCGCCACCGTGGATGCCGTCCACGAAAAGATCCTTCAGCGCATGCGGGACTCGTTGCCCGTCCAGTTCCGCTGAACCCTCCGAGGCCGCGAGCCGCGGAAGGGCTCCGCCTTGTTTCGCCGACTGGCCTGGCCCGCACGGCTGAACGCCTCGTCCGCTTCGGAAGCCACCCGGTGCGCTGGAATCAAATCCGTTCTTCCCCTGTCTCTGCATCCACCCACTTCACGACGCGACCGCCCCGCAGCAGCGCCTTCATCGAGTTCGGGAAAATGCCGAAAATCGTCTCCACCTCGAAATTCACCAGGGCGACGTCGTAGATCTGCCCGTCGTGCGTCTCGCGCCCCAGCCAAATCCACTGTTTCGCCTCGTCCAACCTTCCGGATTCGAGCTTCCCACTGGCCAGGTAATCTCGAACCGGCTTAAAGCGCGGATCGGAACCGTCATCGACCCTGGCTTCACCGCCCGACCCCGAGGAACCCGTCGCCTGCGCCAACGCCCCTTCG
>CAZCRA010000045.1:0-26128 GCA_964500945.1 uncultured Verrucomicrobiales bacterium
GCTTGCAACGCCACCCGGCATGGGGGCCATCGCTCTCATCCGCATTTCGGGACCTGCGGCTCGTTCGATTGTCAAAACGTGCTTCGCAGGTCGCAAGCCGGCGCCCCGCCGTCAGACTTTTGGACCGTGGCGCTCGCCCGGAGGTGAGACGATCGACGACGTCTTGGTGACCTTTTTCCCGGCACCCGCGAGTTACACCGGCGAAGATGTGGCTGAAGTGAGCTGCCACGGCGGCCTGCTGGTCACGCAACGAGTGCTCGAACAAGCGCTCCAAGCCGGCGCCCGTTTGGCGGAACCGGGCGAATTCACCCAGCGCGCCTTTTTGAACGAGAAGCTCGACCTCACACAGGCCGAAGCGGTCATGGATGTGATTTCGGCGCACACCGATCTTTCCCTCGCGGCGGCCCGGGAACAGCTCCACGGCCGTTTGGGCCGGGAAATCGAGGCGCTTCGTCAGCAAATCGTCACCGTTCTGGCTCACGTCGAGGCCTACATTGACTTCCCAGAGGAAGACATCTCACCCCAGACCGGCAACGAACTCATCCGGGGCGTTGAGAGCGCGGCATCCGAGGTTCGCCGCCTTCAAGAGACGGCGGAGCACGGCCGCATTCTCCGTCAAGGGATCAAAACCGTCCTCTGCGGCGCCCCAAATGTCGGCAAGTCCAGCCTACTTAACCGCATTCTCGGCTACGATCGCGCTTTGGTCAGTGAGGTTTCCGGCACGACGCGAGACACCATCGAAGAAGTCGTGAACCTTGGCGGCATCCCGATCTGCTTGATTGACACCGCGGGGGTTCGTGAGGCGGTCGATGCACTGGAGGAAGCTGGAATCCGGCGCACCGAGGCCGCCATCCTCGACGCCGGTTTGCTGCTGGAGGTGTTCGATGGCTCTCGACCGCCCGATCAAGCTCAACCAATTCCGAACCTTCCGTCCGAAACGATTCACATCGAAGTGCTTAACAAGAGCGACTGCGGAATCGACCCCGGATGGGCGGATCATGCCGGCGTCCGTCTTTCCGCGCTGGACGATGAGGCAGTGGAGATTTTGGCCGCCGCCGTCCAGGAACGTCTCGGTTCAAAAGATGCCTTTTGGGGAAGGGATACCGTCTCCGTGAACGCCCGGCATGCCGCGTGCCTTGCGCGGAGTGGCGAGTTTTTGAAAGCGGCCATCGATGGCCTGCGCGAGGGCCTATCGCCGGAACTCATTGCCGTGGATTTGCGGTCCGCACTTCACGCCGTCGGCGAAATCGTTGGCCAAACCGATATCGAAGAGGTGTTAGGAGAAATCTTCAGCACCTTCTGCATCGGCAAATAATTCCGCATCGGCGGCTCAGATCGGATCCAGCGCGACGATGTATTCGCCGCTGATCCTCAGATCGCTGCACCCCTCCGCCTTGTCCTCGTTCTCGTCGACCACCGCCGACGTCAGCGACGGATCGTAAATCCGCCATTCCCCGTCACTGAGCTGCACGGCCAAACTCCCGTTTCCTGCTCGCAGTCCCGTCGCCGAGCCCGGGGGAAGATCCGCGTTTACTTCGCGAACCAGTTGCTTGAACCGAGCGCTACCGGCTAGGCGACCGTCCGGAAGAAGACCGATCCCCTCTCCGCTCCCCGTGTCCGCCAAGGCGACGTCGCGAAGAAGTTCGATTCCAGGCAGGAACCGGCCGGCTCCGGGGCCCATCCGAAGCACCGTCCCATCCTCCCGCAGCGCCACAAGCAGATCCCGGGCGGCTTCGACTTTCGCCACTTCCGTGGCCTCCCCGATGCCCTCGAACACCACATCGCCCCACGAGAGCAGTGAGCCATCTTTTCGCAGCGCGATCCCTCCTCGCGGCAAAGCCACCACCGATACGGCGTCGTCGATCTCGGGCGGGTAGGCCCCAATTTCACGGCGTCTCCCAAAATAATGGCTTGCGACCGAACCGTCGGGCTTCAGCGTCACGAGGTGGAAAATGCCCTCGGATTCAGCCAGATCCATCGCAACCACGCCCCCTCCGGCGTCCAATGCTTCGAGGCTGTCTTCGTCCGCCAAAACGGGATCGCCCCATAGTTCGACCTTGCCGTTGAACTTCAAACAGGCTGCGGAGGTCTGCGTGGTGCTGATCGCCACCGAGGTGGTCGACAACCCAGACGGAATAGTCCACAGCGAACTGCTACCTGGCTCGCCGGGCAGCGTGGTCCCATCCCGTCTCCATACGCGAACCTCCCCTCGTTCCTCCGCGCGAACGGGCGGGAACTGCGGCCGCGTGAGAAAAGCGGGCGTCGCATCCCTGAGCAGTCCCGGCACCGTCTCCTCCATTTCTCTTTCCCTGGGCGGCGCCGTGGGATTTTCGGTTCCGCGCGCTTGCTGCGCGGCGTCGAGCCGGAGCGCGACCGCTTCCCTGACATCCCTGATTTCGGTCAACACCCGCTTCGAGCTCCCGAACGATTCCGCCGAAGCATAAAGCGCCTCCACCTCCGCCAAGTGCTCTCGAAGCAACGGAATGATGGCCAGGTTGAGGTCGGCCTCCAGTGCCGAGAGTTTCTCGCGGTAACGTTGCCGCAAAGCCGCGACCTCCTCGGGCATCTCCGGCGGATCCTCCGGATCGATCCGGCGGCCTTCGAATAACCGGGCCAACTCCCGCTTCACCGCCGACGTCACAGGAATCGTCACGTTCTCCGACTCCAAGAGACGGTTGAGCGCCGCATTGTAACTCTCATTCAGTTTGCCGATTTCGGCTTCGAACGCTTGAAGGGCGAACTCACGCTCTTCCGCTACGTAAGATTCTCCCAGCTCCCGCAGTTCGACCAAGAACGGATCCAAGTCGCCAACTCCGGGTCCACGGGGTGGTTCAGGCAACGGCTCCGGCCGGGTCAAAATCTCCGTCGGACTGAGGCTTTCATCCGGCGGCAAAGGCATGCCGATCCACTGTTCCTCAGGGAAGGCCCTGACTTCCGGACTGAGGACGTTGAGCTGACTCTCCGAACTGAGGGAAATGCGGCGCTTCGCCGGTCCCCGCAGCAAACTCAAGGCGCCGCCTTCGAGATAACCACCACTCCACCTGAGAACCGGCCGGCCGTCAAAGAAAGCTTCAACCGCTGCCTGTTCTTTCCGCGAATACACCCGCACCACGAGTTCATAGTTCACGCCCGATTGCAGCTGAACCGGCAGATTGGTCGGCCAGAGATCCGCGTCCTCCAGCTGACTCGGGCCATCGATGCCGATCAGAGCCAGAAAGTGATCCTCATCGACCTCCCCGCCATCCACTCCCGATTCGGGAACGGGACCGATCGCCAGACCAAGACCTCGGCTCCCGCAGGGCAAATGCATCAGAACGGCTCCCGGTTTCCCCGGGAACTCCAGTGTCATGCGGAGTTGATAGTTCGCACTTGGCACCTTGAGGAACGCCACGCGGCTCTTGCCGCCAAATGGCCCTTGAATCCCCTCCGCCGAACTCAGTATCAGACCGTTACCGCGCAGTTCCCAGTCCCCCGTGCGCTGCCCCGCCATGGTGTCCAATCCCGTCGTCAGCGCGTACCAACCGTCTTCGGGCTGAAGTTGCCCTCGCACCAGCCGTCCTCCTTGGTTTGACGGCGGCGACTCCGAATCGACCGGTGGCTTCGATGGCAGTGGCCGGCGTGGACCCAATTCCGGTTTGGGGGTCGTCACCACCTCCGGATCCGCTTCATTTCCAGGATTCGCCGGAGATTCGCCAGGGTTGACTGGGTCGACCTTCTCAGGTGGAAGTGGTGTGAGGGGCGGCGGATCCTCCTCCGGCTCTCCAGGGGCTGCCGTCATGCGAGCCAGGTGCTCGCGGAACCGGTCACCATCCAAGTAGAGATACACTCCGCCGAGCGCCAGGGCAACGAAGCCGAAGGCCAGGAGCGCCACGACCGCCGGATGGATCATGTCCCTCTTCCGGCGCCGCCGCGTGGCCGTCCCGGTGACCCCACGAGTCGACGGCCGGCTGATCGGCCCGGTCAACACCACCCGGCCCGTGTCGTGAACCTGAGGCACCACCATCCTGGGCACCTTCTTGACGTCTTCGAGCGCCTCCGCCAACTCCTGCGCGGACTGATAGCGGTGCCGCGGGTCGGGCTGGAGCGCCTTCACCACGATGGCGTCCAGCCGGCGATCAATGTCCGCATGGGCTGAAGGCGGACGCCAGGCTCCGCGCGGCACCTTGCCAGTCAGGAGCTCGTAAAAAAGGACTCCGAGCGAATACACGTCTGTTCGCCGGTCCACTCCCGCTCCCGCCTCCAACGCTTCCGGTGCGGCATAGTCGGGGGTCCCCATCGAAACCTGCGTCTGCGTGACGACTTTGCCCTGATGCCTGTCGATCAGTTTGGCCAGCCCAAAGTCGCCTACTTTGACCTCTCCCTCACGGCTGATCAGGATATTCGCGGGTTTGATGTCCCGGTGCACGACACCCTGATCGTGCGCATACTGAAGCGCCCGGCAGATCTGCGGGATCCACGAGAGCGCGTGCTGAACCGTCACCTGCCCGGAAGCAACCGCTGCATGCAGATCAATCCCGTCCACGTATTCCATGACGATGTAACGGTGCCCCTCGTCCGTTTCGCCGAAATCGTGAACCGTGACGATGTTCGGATGACTCATCTTCGCCATCGCCCGGGCCTCTTGCTCGAACCTTCCGGTGAAACCCGAGCCCGCTCCCTCGACGTCCGAAGGAAGCAGCTTCAACGCGACGACCCGGTCCAGCTTCGGTTGCCGCGCCTTGTAAACGGCACCCATGCCTCCTTGACCGATCAAAGCGATGATCTCAAACTGGGGCAGCCACTTCCCCAACTCCTCGACCGTCGGGGCTCTGAACCGGTGCCCGGTTCCGTCCTTGCTCTCAGACGTCGCTAGCTGATTCTCTGGTGCTGCCATTTTCTTTCCTAGCGAAGCCCTATCCGCGATCCGCCACGAGCCGGCCTGCTTCCACCTCGCAAAGTCACTTTCAGTCGGCTCAAAATCCTTTCACGGCAGGAATCTGCAAGCGACGTTTCGTTTGCCGATCCATGATCGCGCCTCTCCGGTATCGGCCTGGCACGCGACATCGATTGCCTCGACCTTTCTACACGGGCAAAGAGGATACGGCGTTTCTGTATTCATCAGCGGCGAAAAGCTCGAGTCGAGTGGCGCGGCATCGCGTATTGCGCCGCTTCCGCGGATCGCAATACCGGGTCTGGAGCCCGGCAGCGGAATTCCCGGTCCGCCAAGCGCCCACCCGAGAAGGTGCGCTTCGCTGCTATGGTTGGAGAACAAAGGCCTAAACACAATGTTACTTGAAAGTCGGTGAATCGTCTCCGGTAGGATGGAGTGGCACTCCGGCATCCACGACTCGACAACCGGCCAACCCCTCACCGGAGGGCTCGGACAGCGAACAGCGAGTGCGGTCCCGCATGCGTGAAGCCAAATCGGCAGATCCCGCCCGAGGCGGAACAGGTCCGTTCCTCCCGTCCCGCCGCCCTCCGGTAGGGCGGGCTCTCCGAGCGCGCCGGTGTCCAGTATTCTGCCCCAAAAACGTTCGCCCCTCGGTATCCTTGTCTGCCGGCGAACTGGGACTGGTTCGCCGGTCCGTTCGTCTCGCGCCTCGGGGAGTAACTGAAGTGGTGACATTTCAGAGGTGAGGATGATGTGGGAAAAGGAAGGTCCGAATTGGACCCGTTGCTCTGCCTTTGGCAGCCTATGTCCGCTCCCCTTCCATTCCTTGCGAATCCAGCGACACCCAACAGAGATTCTCGACCACGCGGCTTAACCGAGTGCCATTCCTGTGAGCAGTTGGCACTCCCCCTCCTGCCCCGCGCGAGCCACCTTCCTATTCCCGTTCCCGTCCCTATGCCCGCTCCAAGCAGCCCCGCTCCGCCAACGAATCACCTCGCCAGCGCCAGGCCCACCGCAGCGCTGGACTCACTCGCTGGATGACAACCGCGGAAACGAACGGATGGATTTATCCCTCCATCGCTTCCCAGGAAATCCGCATTTGCCCATGCATGAGCCGAACCTCGGTTTCAATCTCGAAACCCCGGGCTTCCAACTCCCGGCTCAACCACCCAATCTCATGGGTCAGGCAGGTCGTGATGAGGCTGGTTTCGCCCAGCTCATGGGCCGCGCGGATCTGGTTCATGTAGCCGAGCAGAATCCGCGTCCGCTCGTCATGCTTTTCTCGAGCCTTTCGAGCCTCGGCCGCCGCATCGCGGGCCGTAAGCTCCAGACTTGTGGGTAACGCTATCATTTTGGTGGGGAGTGGTTTCCTGGGCATTTCGGCAGGTTTGAGAACCTTGTTAGTGCGCCCTCTTCATTTGAGTGATTCATTTCCGCAATTCTTCACGAAAATCGCCCGCAAAAGTGAAAATGACAAGGAAAAGCTGTTCATAAGAACATTTTTTGCCGCCCTTCTTTTCCGTTCTTGCCTCCAAGGGCATCGCGGGACTCATTGCCAACATGATCATCGGCTTCTCCGGCGTCGGAAAGATGGGGCAGGCTCTGCTTGAAGGCGCCCTGCGCTCTGGTTTCTGTTCGCCCTCCGAAATCCGGGTCTTCGACCCCAATCCCGCCGCCTCCCAATCCGTCGCCGACTCCCTCGAGGTCACACCGGTTTCATCGAATCGAGATCTCGCCAAGGCCGCCGAGGTGATTTTCCTGTGCGCGAAACCCCAACACATCGCAGAAAGCGCGCGCGAACTCACCTTGGCCGAGAGCAATCGCCTTCTCGTATCGATCGCGGCCGGCGTGACCCTGGATCAGTTGCGCGATTGGACCGATGGCAAACAGCGGGTCGTCCGCGTGATGCCGAACACGCCCATGCTGGCCGGCGCCGGTGCGGCGTGCTTCAGCCGGGGAGAAAGCGCCACGGCCGAAGATGCCGAGTTGGTCGGCGAGTTGCTGGGAGCTTGTGGACTCGTCCGGGAGGTCCCGGAGGAACTGATGGATGCCGTGACCGGTCTCAGTGGAAGCGGCCCGGCCTACGCCTGGACTTTGATCGAAGCCTTGGCGGACGGAGGAGTCGCGGAAGGCCTTCCCCGCCCTCTCGCGCAGGAGCTGGCGGCGCAAACCCTCTTGGGCGCGGCCCGTCTGCTTCTGGACTCCGGGCAACATCCGGGCGTCCTCCGGGATCAGGTGGCCAGCCCCGGAGGAACGACGATTCGCGGTTTGGAAGCGCTGGAAACTGGTGGCGTGAGGGCTGCCCTCATTCGCGCCGTCCGCGAAGCGACCCGCCGGTCCCGGGAATTGGCCGGCCCCGGTCATTGAAGCGACGGGGAGCGCCCCTGAGTGCCAACCCGCGTTTCATCCCTTCAGACGTTGATTCGGACCACCATCGGTGCTTGAGATTACCTCGTCATGCCCCACCCCCTGCAGCAAGCCTTCGCCGATGCCGGCCAGGGCCACGTGTTCCGCTTTTTCAACGAGCTTTCTCCCGATGCCCAGGCCCATCTTCTCCAGCAGGCCGAGGGGATCGATCTGGAAGAAATCAGTCGTCTGACCGCTCATCTTGGGTCGACTCAGCACGAGGATTTCACCGGCCTTCAGCCCGCTCCCTACATCCCTCTGCCCGAACATGGAGGCGAAGCCCTCCAGTGGCGCGAGGCAGCGGAAGCCGGAGCTGAGGCGCTGCGCGCCGGGCGGGTGGCCGCTTTCACCGTGGCGGGCGGCCAGGGAACGCGCCTTGGATTCGATGGTCCGAAGGGAACCTTCCCCGTCACCCCGGTGAGGAAAGCGACCCTCTTCCAGCTCTTCGCCGAGAAGATCGCCGCGGCCCAGCGACGTTACGAAACGACGATCCCGTGGTATGTCATGACGTCTGCGATCAACCACGACGACACCGTAAGCTTTTTCGAACGGCACGGACATTTCGGGCTCGACCCGGCGAACGTCGCTTTTTTCTCACAGGGGCTGATGCCGGCGGTGGATTTCGAGGGACGCATTCTTATGGCCGCCAAAGACCAGATCGCCCAGAGCCCGGATGGCCACGGCGGCTCTCTTCGCGCCCTAGTCAGGAGCGGGTGCGTCGCCGACATGGGGCGCCGCGGAGTCGACCTCATCAGTTATTTCCAGGTCGATAATCCGCTCGTGCGCTCCATCGATCCAGCTTTCATTGGTTTCCACATCCTTGGTGAATCGGAGCTATCGAGCAAAGCCTGCCTGAAAGCCTACGCCGAGGAAAAGGTCGGCGTGTTTGCCCACGAGGGCGATAAGGTTCGAGTCGTCGAATACAGCGATTTGCCGGAGAACCTGATGCACGAAACTGAGGGACCGGGCGGACCGCTGAAGTTCCGCGCGGGTAGCATCGCCATCCACGTTTTCTCGCGCGACCTCGTCGAGAGACTCGGAGGTGATGACGCCTCGGTCCGCCTGCCCTTCCATCAAGCGCGCAAGAAAGTGCCGGCGATCGACCCAACCGGCCAACCCGTGACACCTGAGGAACCGAATGGGATCAAATTCGAGATGTTCGTCTTCGACGCGCTGCCTTTCGCCCGAAACCCCGTCATCATCGAGACCCCTCGCGAGGTCGACTTCAGCCCCGTCAAAAACGCCGAGGGGCGCGATTCCGCTCAAACCGCAAAGGAAGACCAGCTCCGCTTGTTCGCCAGTTGGGCCCGCTCTTCCGGGATCGACCTCCCTGTGAATGAAACCGGCTTGCCGCCCTTCGACTTCGAAGTCACACCCTCATTTGCCACGACCGCCGAGGAATTTGCGGAACGCGCTTCCGAAGCCCGCATCGAACCTGGAGCCGTCTTATGAGCGGACGACGCCCCTCTCTTCTCGCGCAACCCGTCGCATGCGCCGTTTCCCTCGCTCTGACCGCCGTCCTCTCGCCCACGCCCGTTGAGGCGAACTGGACGGAGTTCCGCGGCGATTCGCAGCAGGGAATCGCCGTCACGTCCTCGCGTCCGCCGGTCGAATGGAGTCGCAACAAAAACATCGCGTGGCGCACGCCGATCCCCGGCAAAGGCTGGTCGTCTCCAGTCGTTTCAGGCGAGCGGATCTATCTGACTACGGCCGTGGCGGAAGGTCTCGATCAAGATGCGCCTCCGTCCGTTCCGCGCTCACTGCGGGCCATGGCCCTCGATGCGCAGTCGGGTGACGTCCTCTGGGAACGAGAGGTGTTCCGCCATGGCGGCAGCGACGCGCCACGCATTCATCAGAAAAACAGCCACGCCTCCCCCACCCCGGTCGTTATTGACGGAAACCGGTTGATCGTGCACTTCGGCTATCAGGGCACCGCCTGCCTCGATTTGGACGGTCAGGTGGTCTGGCGAAGCCGGGATCTCGCTTTTCGCCCCATCCATGGAAATGGCGGTTCGCCGACGGTGTGGAAAGACCGCGTGATCTTTGGTGCGGATGGCGTTGCCGATCCCTTCGTGGCGGCCCTTCATCTGGACGACGGCCGCGTCTTGTGGAAGACGCCACGCCGCACGGCCGCGCCACGGAAGTTCTCTTTCTCCACCCCTCGCATCCTCGAGCTGCCATCCGGCCCCGAGGCCGTCCTCCCCGGGAGCGGTAACCTCTTCGCCTATGATCCACGTTCGGGAGAAGAACTCTGGAGAGTCGGCTGGGGAAATGGCTACTCGGTCGTCCCGCGCCCGGTCTTCGGACACGGATTGGTGTTCGCCAGCAGCGGCTATGATCGCGCCAAGCTGTATGCCGTCCGTCCAGGCGGACGGGGTGATGTCACGGAATCGCATGTCGTCTGGACCCACGACCGCGCCGTCCCGAAGAATGCCTCCTTCCTCCTCGTGGGAGACCATCTCTATACCGTCGCGGACAATGGCATCACCACCTGCCTGGACGCCCGGACAGGCGATGTTCTTTGGCAGGAGCGACTGCTTTCGGACACCTCGGCATCGCCCATCCATGCCGGGGGCCATCTCTATGCGATCGATGAAACCGGCACCTGCATCGTCTTGCGCCCCGGTGAGCAAGCGGAGGTCGTTTCAACCAACGAAATCGGTGAGCGCACGCTCGCGTCGATGGCGGTGACTGGAAATGCCCTGCTTCTCCGGACCGAGGCCGCCCTCTATCGAATCAAAGAGAACCCGGGCAGCCCGGCACCCTGATTTTTTTGCAGCGAATCTCTCGGGAACCCGTTATCATCCCTTTCGTGGAAATCCAACACCCCTCATCACCAGCCGCCAAGAAATCCGCGTCGAATCACCGGAAACTCTTGCTAATCCCACTGATCGCCCTGGCGGTGCTGGCTCCCAGCGCCTGCTATTACGACGACGTCTATGGCGTCGCTCCCGCCGCACCTTACGGCTACCGCGACTATGGTTATGGCTACGGCGGCGGATACAATACCCGCCCGAGAGGCCCCTACTACTACGAGAGCCGCTCGCCCGGGATTTACACCTCACCCCGGGGCGGCCATTACTACAACGAAGACCGCCGGGAGTATGCCGAACGCTCCCGCGACCGCTACGCCAGCTCTGCCGAAGACCGTCAGGAAGCATTCAAAAAGCAACAGAGGAGCCGTTCTCAGAGTGCCGAAAACCAGAACGAACGGCGTAAGGAAAGCCGGAACGAAGGTTGGCGGTACGAATCGCGTGGCGAGGCCCGCCGTGGCGGCGGCGGAGGCGGTGGAGAGGAAAATCGCGAGGAAGCCAAGAAACGGCGCTGAACTGACTTCCCGTGACTCCGGCCCGTCTCGAGCGCTGGCTCGTGCCGGCCCTTCTACTGGCAATTGCGGTCATTCAGGCCGGATTGGCCACGACCCGTCATCTGACCCCGTGGAAAGGCGGCGGCTTCGGGATGTTTGCCAGTTTGGACGCCCTAGGGGCACGGGTCCTGGCCTGTCGCGCCATTGCGGAGGACGGCCGGCCCCTGCGGATCCGTGCGCTGGATGCCATCGATCCCTCACGTAGCGATTCGTTCCGTGCCCTTCCCCACCCCCGGCAACTGGATTACATCGCGGGCATTCTTCTGGAGCAGGAATACGTACCCACCACGCTCCGGGATGAAATCGTCTCCGATCGCATCAAGGAGTCCAACCCCGGCCTTCCCGAGGCGCTTCCGCCCGGCTTCAGCGAAATCCCGGGATTCTACCGCCCGGTTCGCGCCAGCGACCCAAAGGATGTCCGTGATCAGGCGGTTCGGCTCCGTTCCGTGACGCTGGAATGGCACCGGATCGTGTACGATCACGATGCGCACACCCTGACGACCGAACCACTCTTCAACCTGGGTTCCGGAGCGGAGCCGGCTCGATCCACGGTCCCGTCCTCGTGAATCCTGTCCGAGCCATCGCCGCGTTGTTCCGCGAGTTGCTCGCTGCGCCCCCGGACGACCTGCTGCTGCGGCTGACGCTTCTGACACTTCTCCTGCACGGTTCAACAACCGCGTGGCTCGAGGTCCCTTTTCAAATCTTCTGTGGCTTGATGCTGCTCAGCCGGAATGCCATTCGCGATCCCGTTCTCTGGATGCTCGTCACCGCGCTTTGCTGGTGGGTCAATGCCCGCGATTGGCTTTGGATCGATAACCACAAATACCTGATGACCTACTGGACGCTGGTCTGCACCTTGGCGACCCTTTCCGGCGATCGAATCGCGTCCGTGATGGCTTGGAACGCCCGGGTTCTCGTCGGCCTGACCTTCCTTTGTGCCACGGTTTGGAAGCTGGCGGCAGGCCAGTATTTCGACGGTTCGTTCATGCACTACACGCTGCTGACCGATGGCCGCTTCGAGTTCTTCGCTCACGTGATCGGCGGCGTCGCCAAACCGGAATTGAACCAGGCTCCGTTGATCGAGGAGGGCGTCGCGCTGCTTGCGGGAACCGGCGCCGAGGCTGCGATTTACACCAGTCCCCGACTGGAGGCCCTAAGCCTCGCGCTCTCCTGGTTCACTCTCGCCATCGAGGCTGCGATCGCGTTGGCCTTCTTCATGCACTCGCGCTGGCGAGACGCCCTTCTCCTCACCTTCATCGTCGCCACCTATTTCTTCGTTCCCGTTCTGGGATTCGGCTACATCCTCGCCGTTCTCGGTCTGGCCGCCTGCCCGGTGGAAAGGCCTTTCTGGAGAGCGGGCTACCTGGTTTCACTCGTGGTCCTCCAGATCGGCCGGCTGCCCTGGGAAACGGTCGCATTCTGACACCGGGGAAATTTCACCCGGCTTGCCGTGAGGCAAATCACTTGCCCTTGACCGAGTGCGCGATTTTTCTTGGAGGCCAAAACCAATCATGAAACCCCGAACCTTCCTCCTCCTCTTCACCCTCGGTGTCGCCCTCGCAATGAACGCCTGCGTGACTCCGTGGGGCTCGAAGCCCGGAAAAAGCGGCACAGAGTCCGCCGATGAGCCCCAAGACGAGGCCCGCTGGGCCCGCCAATCACTGGATCGTCAGATGAATCAAATTCGGCGCATCCATCAGTCCCGCTACCGGGCTGCGGCGGTTCGCGGCGGGCACTGAGCGCGGTTCATGCGCCCAGTCGCCGGTGCTCATTCTTGACCCTTCGCCCGCAGAGTCACGAGCGTGGCTCCCCAGCTGCCACTCGTCTCGTCCCCCAGCCGGAAACCCGTCACTTCCGGCAGTCGCTCCAGGATCCGGTGCACGCCTTCCCGCAGCGTTCCCGACCCCTTGCCGTGAATCACTCGCACCTCGAGAATCCCACGCTTCCGACACTCCGAAAAATACTCCGGTAGCAAAGAACCGATCTCGCTCGGCCGGAAGGTGTGTAGGTCCAACTCTCCGGTGATCGGAACCGCGACGGGCTCCTCCTCTTCACCGGGAACGCTCATCGGTCTCAGAGTTCCAGGGCGCCGAGGCGATTGACCAGAAACCACTGCCGCCATTCGGCGAATTGGCCCCGGTCTCCCTGCTTTTCCATCGCCTCGACCACCGCCCGCAACCTCGCGGGGGCATCGTCGAACCACTGGATCGCTCCGGCGTCGTTCAGCTGGAATCCCAACAGGGACTCACTGAGATCGGCCAGCCACGCCGGCGCTTGCTCATATTCCGTGATTCGACCCAAGAGAGGAGGTTGCTCGAGTTGGAACGGCATCGCGAATTCGTCTTCGTCCGCTTGAACACCTGTCTCAGGCAAATCGACCGGCGTTCCCGTGGCAGGCAGATTCAGAACATCTCCTGCCGTAACGAGATCGATCATTCGAAGCCGGCGCTCAGGGTCGTAGAAGAAAAACCACTCTTCGTCGGCCGAAAGCGCGGCGTATCCGGAATAACCCTTCACCGATTTCCCCACCGCCATTTCGGCCCCCCGCCCGAGATCGAAAAACCGGAGCCGGCCCACCCGTTCGCCCTTCTCGGGATCCACAACCACCAGTCGCCGGAAATTGGCGCTGAACGCCATGACCCTGGCACGGTCCGATAACGGACGGATCCCCAAGCGGTTGAGGAGCGTTCCGCCTGTGTCGATGAAATCGATCCGCCGCTCAAACACGAGGGCCAGGGTTTGGGCTGATGGGTCAAGGCTCCAGGTCCGCAACGCACCACCCTTTTCGCTGGCGCGGTGGCTGAGGTAGGCCGCGTCTGCCTCGCCGGTTTCCAACCTCACAGCCTCCGCCCCGGGCTCCAGCACGAGCCGCCACTTTTTCGAACCATCTTCACTCAGCAAGCCATGGGCCAGTTCTTCCCGCTTGCCCGCCGCGCGAACGACCGGACGCGGCTCCAGTCGCATCAAGTCCTCATCGACCTCCACCGGCGGACTCGTGGCAAATTCCGAGACATAGAGGCGTTTGTCCCCGCTGCGAGTGGCCACATAAAGCCGCTCCAAACCCTCATCGAAGTGGCTGGCGACCGCTTCGCCCCGAACCAACAGGGGGGTCACCGCATGGGTTGGAGCCACACCCGACGTTTCCGCCGGTTCGGGTTCCAAACCAAAACCTGGGGAGCGCTCAATCGCGCACACCGTCGCCAGCGCGGGATTCTCTTTGGCGGCCTCCCAGCGCGGCCGTTCCAGCCGAAGTGAAGCGGTCGTGTATCCCGGCACGAAACTCCCGTCGATCCCCGTGGCCCGCCGCCCGGACTCGCGATCGACGATCAGCGCCGGATCGTCGCCCTTTTCCCCGTAGAGCCCAATGTGCCATCCATCGAGGGAGACTTCCAATTCCGGGCGAAACTCCTTGTCCGGCACGTCGAAGGGACCCCAGACGGAAAGCGGCACCGGAAGCGTCTGATAACTCAGCAGGTAGAGCAAAGCCGCCACGGAAGCATTGTCTTCCGGATGACTCCTCACCGATCGAGCCAAATGAGCGATTGCCATCGATAGAGCCGATTCCGATTCCCGCTCGATCAGCTGCCCCGCCATGACCGCCTCGGCATCCGGTGCGGCGCGGCGCCTGCCGGGGACGTGAGCATAGAAGCGGCCGAAATCCTCTTCGGAAAACCACGGCTTCTGGCGGCCACCCGTCCAGGCCGAGACCTGATTACCCGCCGCCTCGAACACTTCGCGAATCTCCACGTCACGAGCAAGCGCCGTGGAGAGGGCTGCGGCATACAGCGACCCTTCACCCGCCCGTGCTCCGGGAAGCACGAGGTGGTCCGGCGCCGAAGCAAAAGCGATCAGCGTGTTTTTCGGAGCCTCCACCTGGCGGAAGCCTCCCTTAGTCCGTGGCGAACGCGACACGCGGTCCAGCCCGGGAACTCGGAGGAGCGCTTTCGTCAGGGCATCGCCATCGTGCAGCGGATTGGGCCGGCTCCCGTCGAGCACGATCCCGGAGAACCTAAGCGCCTTCGCCTCCGTGATCTCGAGGACCTCCTCGAGGCCGACCGCCCGCTTCAGAAGATCGCCCTTGTCGAAGAAGCGCATGCCCAGCGGAGCGAGGTAGTTCTTTCCCTTCCACTGGAACCCGTGCCCGGCGTAGTAGAAAAAGAAGACGTCCTGATCGTCCAGTTTAGCGACCTCCTCCTGAACGGCGTGGAGCAGCCCCTGCCGGTTCACATTCTTGACGACCCGCACGTGCGCCTGGCGCGCCCGGAACGACTCGGCCAGCAGCTCGATGTCCCGGTCGACCTCCGGCAAATCCAAGGGTTTGTGCAGCACATTCTGGCTGGAATAGTCGGCATTCCCAACCAGCAGCACGCCGATCCGGACGGTCCCCCCAGTCGGGACCTTCGCTGCCTGGCGTTCTGATGCGGGCGCTTCGTAACGAAACTCCGGCGGCGGACTCCCACTACCGCTTTCTCTCTTAACTGGCCCCTCATCCGCGGAAGCGATCGCCAAGGAACCATCAAACTCCGGCTCTCCGGTCAGGTGAATCCAATTCGGCCGTTCTCCGTTCTGCGCCCGCCGCCAACTCCAACCGGACGCATAATAGACGGCACCGTTCGGAAAGGTGAGTGAAACCTTGGCGCTGACGGGCCCCTTCGAGCGGACGCGCTTCAGCACCCTGCCACCCGCGCGCGGCTCGGCCAAGACGACGTAGCCTCGCTGACTTTGGACCACCTTTTCCCGGTCGAAGACTTCGAGTCGTCCGCCCCACTCACTTTCGCTTCCCTCTTCCGCTTGCGGCTGCGGCAATGGTGGCGCCGCGACCGACTTCTCTTCCCGCGCAACCTCCGGTTCGGGCTCCTGAGCTGACTCCACGCCGGCCGGCGGGGCTTCCTCCGCGTCCTCGCCCGGATCCGGCAGCTCGCGGCCCGGGAGCCAGATCCAATTCGGTTCGTGCCCTTGCTGGAACCGGTTCCAGCTCCAGTCCGATATGAAATACTCTCGCCCCTCCCACTCGACCTTCGCTTTGACCTGGATCTTACCGGGTTTCTCGATCTCTTTGAGCAGACCCCGGCCCGGCTCATCGTAGATCATTTGCCCCTCGGGAGCCGGGATCTCACGCACCTCATCGAATTCTTCCAACCGCTCTCGCCATGAATCCGCCCGAAGGCTTGGGCTCGTGAAGGCCAGGAGGATCGCCGGGATGAGGAAACTTCTCATAAATAGCAGGGAGGAAGCGTAGCGGGTCGAGGACATGGCGCACCGTTGGACGCGCGAGGCGCCCTAAATCGGCAATCACTTCCCGAAAAACTCGGGTGGGAGCGATCACTCGACAAAACCAGATATCTCAGTTTTCTTAAAATGTAAACGCGCTTTTGCAAAAAATGTCACTGCAGGAGCGGAGCCGCTCAGTCCTTTCGTGCCTTCGCTCCAAACTTTCTCCAGCCATCCGCGCAACAAAACTGACGCCGAAAAACATTTGCCATGCTGGCTGCCAATGCTCAGACTCGTCCTTAGCGCATGAATGCGCAAAAATGAGAGCGAAGCCACACACAAGAAAAACCAGACTATGAAGACCACATTCGCGGCAGTTATTCTCCTGGCGGGCCTCTCCGCTGCCCCATTGAGCGCCGGTGACCAAGGCCATTCTGTTCACGTCGTGCAGTGTTCAGGCGGTCCGAAGACCCACGATTGGACCGCTTGGCAAACCGTTGGCCGTGCCGGCGGCATCGAGATGCAAGCCTCCTATTACATGGAGAGTCACCTCTTCGGACTGCGCCGGAAGAATCAGATTCGCTATCGGTTCGTCAGCCATCGCAGCTCCATGGTAGACGCCACCGTCGCGGACGTCGTCGTTCAAACGGACGCCGGTGAGGTCTTCACCTTCCCGGGCCAAAGCGTGACCGTTCACCCTGGCCAAATCGCCGGCGGCCCGATCTACGCGATCAAGAGCAAAGGCAAACTTTGCACCGTGAGCCACAAGTTCTTCGTCCACTGAAGAACCGTCTGGGTTGCTGGGCGCCTTAACCCGCAACCTCCTCACCGAGTCAACCGTCCGGACGACGTGTCCGGGCGGTTTTTTATTGCGCCGGAACCGGCTGGCCGGCCAGCTTCCCGGCTTCAAACCCGGCCCGCGAAAAACGGATTGTGCCGCTTCTCTTCCGCCACCGTGCTCATCGGGCCGTGCCCGGGACAAACCACGGTTTCATCCGGCAGCGTGAGGATTTTTGACCAGGTCGTTTCGAGAGCATCCTGGTAGGAAACCATCCCTCCACCCATTGATCCCGCGAACAGCGCATCCCCCGTCACGGCGATCGGATTCTCGAGCCCGCGGACGATGTAGGTCGTGCCACCCTGGGAATGTCCCCAGGTCATCGCCGTTTCGACGGAAAGCTGCCCGATCGTAAACCGGGCGCCTTCTTCGAATGTTTCGCTCCCCTCGTAAGGCTCCTTCGCGTTGGAGCGCACGGTCACGCCCAATCGCTGCCGAAGCGCTTCGGTCTCCGCGATGTGGTCCGGGTGGGTGTGCGTCAGAAAGAGGTTCGCGGCGCTCAGATTCTTCTGCTGCAGAAACTCCACAAGGCGCAGCGCATCCGTCCCGGTATCGAAAATCGCCGCCTCCAGGCTCTGGGGATCCCAAATGATGTAGGCGTTGACCGTCATGGCTCCCCGGTAATCGCTGTTGAACAGCGCCAGCCCATCCATCTGAACCGGGCGCGGGTAGAAAATTTTCATCGCCGAACGAACCAGGGCGTTGGGTTCCAGCCCAAGTGCCGGAGCAATTTTTGCGAGCGACACCTCATCCGGGAGTTGCCCACGGGCGATGGCCTCGATGGAATCCACCGGCACGCCACTCTTCCGGGCCAGTTCGGCGGCACTTAGCCGGAGTCCGTTCATCGCCTTTCCGACGATGTCGTTGAATTCGTCTTCGATGGCGATGCGTGACATTCGAAAGCGGGGTGGGAAGGATGGGTTGCGAAAGCGTTCAATGAGCCACCGCTCGTGCTCCCTTCGGCTGTCCGATCCCGCTGAGAAGTTCGTTGAACCACGGTTCATCGATGTCGAAGGGCTTCCCGCCCTTGATGCGTGGAAAAGCGATGCAGCTCATGGTGTCTCCGTTTTCGGCATCCAGCCCGGCCACACCGCTTTGGCCATCGATCGCATATTGCGCCGCCGAGAGGGCGCTGTGTTTGATGAGCTCCAAGTCCCGGGCGTTGGGCGCGGCTGAACGAGCGAAATAGCCGCTTTTCTGAACCAAAACCTTGTTGCCCTCGAGGCGTTCCTGAAATTTCTCCGCGAACCATTTGCCGGGATTCAACTCGTCGATGCGCGGATGCCCGAAGGCGTCGCGCGGGATCTCTTCCCCTGCCGCTTCTTTTTCGCGGATGATCGTGTCGATTCCGGCGCCCTCACTGAGGAAGACATGCACTTTGTCGGTGCGTTCAATGACCTCGCGCAACCGGGCGCATTCCGCGGCGAAATCCATCTCCATTTCGGGAACCATCACGAGATCGATGTCCCAGCGGGCGCGATCGATCTGAATCTCCGGCAGCCACTGATAGCCGTCGAGGAGACGGTGGTAATCGTAGGCCGTCCGCGCCGCCAACCATCCGCAATGCCGTCCCATCACCTCGTGAATGATGAGCTGGCGACGGCTGGTCGTGTTCTCATTGGCCACGTTCGCGAAGAATCGCGCGCCATGTTCGGCAGCGGTCCAGGCACCCAAGGTTTGCCGGATCGGATAGACGTCGTTGTCCACGGTCTTCGGCAGTCCGACCACGGTGAGGTGCCCATGGGCCCGCTCCAGATAGGCGGCCAGGTCCGCCGCGGTCGTGTTCGTGTCGTCGCCCCCGATCGTGTGCAGAATGTCGATTCCATCCCGGTAGAGCTGCTCACCGGCCACCTCCAGCGGGATCTCGCCTTCTTCCACGAGCCCCCGCTTCACGCAGTCCTCGACGTTCGTCAGCTTCACCCGGCTGTTGCCGAGGGCACTGCCCCCGAACTGATAAAGCACCGGGTATTTTTCCCAGACGCTATCCGGGAATCGAATCGACCGGCCCGTGAGAAGTCCTTGGTAGCCGTTGAGATACCCGATCAATTCGGCGTCCGGCGCCAGCTCACGGTACTTCTCAATCAGCGCACCAATCGACGCTGAGAGACAGGGAGCGATGCCGCCTGCGGTGAGAAAAGCGATCCTCTTGGCCATGCCAAGCCCCTAGCGCCACTCGCTCGCCCTTGCAAGAAACAAGACGGCTCCCGTTTGAGTTCGAACCGAGGCCGATTCCACGCTTCTTGACCACGAACGCATTTGCACTAGGCTTGGCCCCGCTATGCCTATCGCCACACCCAAACAGTTCGCCTCCATGCTCGACGCGGCTCAGGCCGGAGACTACGCCTACCCCGCGATCAATTGCACCACCATCAACACGCTGAATGCGGCGTTGAAGGGCTTCGCCGACAACAAATCGGACGGCATCATTCAGTTCTCAACCGGCGCAGGCCAGTTCGCCTCCGGTTTGAACCACAAAAACACGGCCTTGGGCGTCATCATCCTTGCCGAGGCCGCTCACGCCCTCGCGGAGCAGTATGACGTCCTCGTCGCCCTCAACACGGACCACTGTCAGCCCGAGAAAGCGGCGGAGTTCCTCAAACCGCTCATCGCAGCCACCGCCGAACGTCGTAAAGCCGGGAAGAACAACCTCTTCCAGAATCACATGCTCGATGCCTCGGCCCTGCCCCTCGACGAGAACATGGCGATTTCGAAGGAATACCTCGCGCTCTGCGCTGAAAACGACATCGTTCTCGAAGTCGAAGCCGGCGTGGTCGGTGGCGAAGAAGACGGCGCCGCCGGTTCCCACGACACGCCCGCCGAGAAGCTCTACACATCACCCGAAGACATGCTGGCCGTCTACGAGGCCCTCAATGGCGTCGGACGCTACACCTTCGCCGCCACGTTTGGAAACGTGCACGGAGCTTACAAGCCTGGCGCGGTGAAGCTTCGCCCCGAAATTCTCCAACAAGGACAGGAAGCCGTGATCGCCAAATACGGGGAGTCCGCGAAGTTCGACCTCGTTTTCCACGGCGGCTCGGGAAGCTCCTTGGAGGAAATCCGTGAGACCCTGGCCTACGGGGTCGTGAAGATGAACGTCGACACCGACACGCAGTATGCCTTCACCCGCCCGATCGCGGCTCACATGTTCGAAAACTACGATGGCGTCCTGAAGATCGATGGCGAGGTCGGAAACAAAAAGCTCTACGACCCCCGGAGTTATCTGAAAAAGGCTGAGGAAAGCATGGCGGCTCGCGTCGGCCAAGCCTGCGACGACCTCCTTTCCTCCGGCAAATCGATCTTCGGCCAGGCCTGACCACGTCCGGCATCACCGGCCCGAAATCGCGTTTCACGCGTCGCACGCCTTCTTCCGTGAGCGTCACCCCTCCCTACTTCGCCGGTCTGGACATCGGCGGGAGCACCGTGAAGTCCGTTCTGGTCGATTCGTCCGGCCAGCAGACCGGAGAACTCGTCGAACTCCGGAGCCTCGTCGGCGAAGGCTACCGGAAGACGTTCGAGCAGCTCCAAGAGTCCCTCCGTCGTCTCCAGGAGCAGTCGGGTGTCTCGGCCAGCGAAATCGCCGCCATTGGCCTCGACGTCCCTGCTCCCAATTCGCACGGCGTCATTTGGGGCCGGGCGAACCTTGCCGAGGACTGGGTTGGCACGAACATCGAACAGGAGTTCAGCCAGCTGACAGGGAAGCCGGTTTCCATGACCAATGATGGAAACGCCGCTGCTTTTGGCGAGTGGCTCTACCGGCCGGAACGGCACGCCGGCCTGCTGTTTGTCGCCCCCGGGACCGGCCTGGGTGGAGGGTTGATTTTGCCGGGCGGCTCGATTTACGAGGGCGCGAACGGACTGGCGCTGGAAATCAGCGATGTCACCGTGCCTTTCGAAGAAGAGGACGGCACCATCCCCACCGATGCCGGAGGACGCGAGCGTTGCCTCGAAGCTTGGGTTTCGCTCGTCGGGATCCGGCGGATGTTGCGCATCAAGCTCTCCCAAGCCGCCCACGCGGCGCATCCGCTCAACCAAGAGGACGTCCCCATCGAGGAGAAGGCCTTCCAACTTCGGGATTACGCCGGAAAGGGCGATACCCTGGCCCTGGAAATTTTCGAACGCCAGGCCTCCATCCTCGGCTACGGACTCGCCGACCAGGTCAGCATCCACGATCCCGGTTTAATTGTGATTGGCGGTGGGTTGGCCGAAACCGGTTTCCGGGACTGGTATCTCGATGCGGTCCGGGCCGGATTCGCACAGCGGGCTGCCCCGTTCTACCAACGAAGCCCGATTCCTCCGTACGAGGTAACGACGCACTTCGAGTGGGCCATCGGTGGCGACGCCAGTGCGGCCTACGGCGTTGCCCGCTGGGCCATGCAGGGCCAGGGTCATTCGAGCCCAGCCACCTGATGGGACTTCGCGCCCGCGGGGTTTCTCGAGATCCGCTTGATTACGCGGCTTTTGCCTCGAATGCGCCCTCCTGGGCATGCAACTTCGCGTTGTCGAGGAGGTCCTGAATCTCGCGACAATGATTGCTGATCCGGCTCAGAACCGCATACCCGCTGTGATTGGCGGGCAGGTCCATTTTCATCAGGTCGGCAAAACCCTTCACGACCGCCAAACGGTTGCGAAGCGTGTGACGGAACTCCCGGCACTTCAGCTGTTGGAACACCTCTGGACCCGTCGCATGACTCAACTCGGAAAGCGTGCCCGCCATGGCGTGACTACCCGAACGGAGATAGTCGACGTTTTCTTGCCCGAAAATGGGCTCGTAACCAGTCAGGCCGTCCGATTCGGCCAGAATTTGCAGAGAGAGCTGATTGAGTTGTTGAACGACACGGTGAGTGAGCGCGGGCAAAGCGGAGGAAGACATGGATTTGAAAGCGAAAACTGGAGTGAGAAAACGGGTCGCGGAGAGGAGGGGCAAACAAACCGCGGTGAGTGCTTCAAAATATTTCTGAAAACTTAAATTTCAATGGTCTTTATGGTGAATCCTGCAAAATGAATGCTAGTCCCGTTCTCGATCGGCGTCCTCCCATCAAAAGCAGGTTGGCGTTCAGTTAGACGCCAATCCGTGCACGCCTTGCACGGCTGACACCGGCCAACCGCAAGCCTCGCCTCCGCGGCAATCCCACGGGAATCCGAACCCGAAGAGGATTCGAGGTGAAAACCGTTCTGTCCTATCCAGGGCTATTCTTTCACGTCGTAGCAGGAAATGAATTCCTGATCCCTGAGGTAGAGCTTGCCATTCACAACCAGCGGATGCGTCCAGATCTTCCCCTGCGGATGCCGGTTCGAACTTTGGGGTTCGAGTTTGAACTGCCCTTTTTGTTCGAATCCGTCCGGCGTCGCCGTGACGAGCAGCAGGGTTCCGTCCCGTTCGTTGAGGCAGTAAAGCATGCCATCGGCTGCGTGAATCGCCCCTTTCGAAGTGAATTGACCTCGCTGATTCCAGAGGAGTTCACCCGTCTCCCACGACTGGCATGAGAGTCCGGGACCGTCTGAGAAGCCGTAAACGTGGTCCCCGATCTTCACGACCCCGCCGTGATGGTTCTTCATGTCGTTATTCACCCAGACGTCGCGCGCGCTAGACCCGTTCACTTCCACGAGTTTGCTTCCAGCCCCGTATCCGGAGGTGATGTAGACCTGGTTGCCATCGACGATCGGAGTCGGGATGACCGCAACCCGTCCTGGGGGCCATTCCGAACGCCAGATTTCCTCGCCATTATCGGCCCGGACGCCGACCAGCAGGGTCTGGAAGAACTTGATGTATTGTCTCACGCCTTCCATTTCGGTCACCAGAATCGTGGCATACTCGGCCTTCCCGGCGCCTCGGATGTCGGAACTCCAGATGTCGGTACCCGTCTTTTTGTCGAGTGCAACGATTGAGGCCTCATCGCCCCCTGGGGCCACGATGAGCTTGTCCCCGTCAACGAGCGGCGACTCGGAGTAGCCCCAACCTCCGGCCTGGCCGGAGAACTCCTCCTGAAGCTGGCGCTCCCAAACGGACTTCCCGTCCGCGGCACGGAGGCAGTAGAGTCCCCCCTTGGGATCCAGCGCATAGATGAGCCCATCGCTGTAGGTGGGGTTGCCGCGCGGACCGTGCCCCCATCCCGTGTTGTAGCCCTGCTGATCGTCCCGGCCGACTTTTTCCGACCAGACCTCGAATCCCTTCTCGGCGTCGATCGCGATCACGTAGAAATCGCCTCCGCGCGTCCCCATGGTGAAGAGCTTGCCCTCGGCAATGGTGAACCCTGAATATCCGAGACCGGCGTCATCGAAGGTCCACAACTTTTCGGGCCCCCCGTCGGGCCACTCCTTCATGAGCCCGGTGTCGGGCGAGATCCCGTCTTGGTTCGGACCGCGCCATTGAGGCCAGGGCGCGTCCGCATTCGCCCCTTTCTCGAGTTGTTCCTTGATGTAATTCTGGTCGTCGACGATCAGCGTCCCGATCGGCACTCTCCCGTTCGTCATCTTCCCGTCCCTCTCGTATCTGAGGATGACGTAGTTGCCCTCGACGCGAACGAACTCCGCCTCGATGGGTTTGTCGGGGTTGGCGGCCTGAGTCCATTTCCGGGCCATCGCGGGTGAGTGAATCAGCGCCAGCGCGCCGGTCAAAATCCAAACGGAGAAGGTCTTCATGATAGGAACGGATCGGACTCAAGCGGATCCCGGCAGGAAGTGCCAGAAAAAACGGCTTCGTCCTTAAGCCTCACCGGCGGTTGGGAACAAAGCTTTCATTCGCTTCAAACCGGTCTCGGCCACCTCCTCCGGACTGGCCTTCCACAGACGCCGGTCGAAAAGTTCCAGGCTATACCACCCGCCATACCCTCCCTCGCACAGCAAGTCGACGAACCGGCGCAAGTCGATCTGGCCATCGCCCACCATCACCCGGTCCTGGTCCTCTTGTTCCCCCGCCGCTTTCTCCCTCGTCGCGTCGTCCAGGTGCACGTGCGCCACCCGGCTCACATTCGCCTGGGTCAAATCCTTCCAGGCCGAGCCACCGTTCCAAAAATGAAAGGCGTCCAGGCACATCGCAGCATCGGCCCTTCCAGTCCGTTCGAGAACCGTCAACGCATCGTGAAAGGTGCGAACCGAGGCGTAATGCCCGATGAACTCAAAGACCGGTTGAACGCCCTCTTCCATCCCCATTTCCAGCAAATCGCGGAATCTCTCATGGAGTCCCGACCAGTCCGCCTGATACATGGGCGTGCTGCAAACCAGGCGCGGACATCCCACCCGCCCACATAGACGCATGCGTCTTCGGGCTTCGAATAGGTGGATCCGGTAGTCCTGCCCCTGGAGATCACCCCAGTTCCGGAAGCCCAACATGCAAGGCACAACCAGGCCCTCGCGCTCCAACGCTTCGTTGACGTCTTCCAAACGGCCGCCATCCACCAGCCAGTCCAGCAGTTCATGCACGTGGAGTTCGATCCCATCGTAACCCGCCTCACCCGCCACACGGATCTTCTCCAAAAGTGGCGCCGGTTGGATGGTCACCCCGTTGAGTGCGAATTTCATGGATCGAGCCCGTCAGCGATGCGTTTCGAGAAAGCGGGTGATCCCTTCGGCCAAATTCCGGCTGATCCCGTCGATCGCCGCCATTTCATCGACCGTTGCCCGCCGCAAACGCGCCACCGATCCGAAGCGCTCGAGCAGCGCCTTCTTACGCCTCGGACTCACCCCGGGGCAGTCGTCCAAGATGCTTTCCCGAACCCGCCGTTTCATCAGCAGTTCGTTGTAGGCGTTCGCAAAACGGTGGGCTTCGTCCCGGATTCGCTGAAGGAGCATGAGCGCCCCGCGGTCGTGATCGACGAGCAACGGGTCGGATTCGCCCGGCCGGAAGATCTCTTCCCGCTTCTTGGCGAGGCCGATGATCGGAAGATCGTGCAAACCCAACCGCTGAAGCTGCTTGCAGGCCGCGCTCAGTTGCCCTTTGCCGCCGTCGACGATCACTAGATCCGGGAGCCGGACGAACGGCGCTTTTCTTCCCTCTCCTCTCGTGGCACCCGCCGCTTCCCGGGCTTCCATCTCCTCTTCCAGCCTGCGCATCGCTTCGACCGGCTGGAGTTGACTCTGCTCGGCGTCTTCGCCCGCCGCCTCCCCGGCTTCGAGGAGAATCCGCGAGTAGCGGCGCCGCACGACTTCCGCCATGCTCGCGAAGTCGTCCTGTCCCTCGACGGTTTTGATGCGGTAGCGCCGATAACTTTGATTGTCCGGCAGCCCATTCCGGAACCGAACCATCGAGGCCACGGAATGCGTCGTGGAAATGTTGGAGATGTCGAAGCACTCCATCACGACTGGATCCCGATCCAGGAGCAAAATCTCCCGCAGCTCGCGCACGTCCGCCATCGGATCGATGCTTTCCCCGAGACGCGGCACCCCGCGCCCACGACGGAACTGTCGCACCGGCCTCACGGTTTTGCGGAGTTGTTCCAGCATGTCCCGAAGATCCGCGGCCCGCTCGAAATCCAGCGACGCAGCGGCCTCTTTCATTTCCGTCTCGAGTGCGTCGATCATCTCCTTCGACTTCCCGGCGAGGAATTCGCACGCCCGCTCGACCCGCTCCCGGTAGTCTTCCTGGGAGATCTTGCCAATGCATGGGGCCGAACAGTTCCGGATCACGTCGTCGTTACAGTGCCGGTAATCCGTCTCGGTCGGGAACAACGGACGGCAGCTTCGGAGCCCAAACTCGCGATTCATCCAGTTGATGGTCGTCCGCAGAGCTCCGGAATGCGCGAAGGGACCGAAGTAGCGCGATCCATCCTCCTTGCGCACACGCGTGAAATGAAATCGCGGATACGGATCGTCGAGGTGCACCTTGAGGAGCAGGAAGCGCTTGTCGTCGCGGAAGCTGACGTTGTATTTGGGCCGGTATTCCTTGATCAGCTTCCCTTCCAAGAGGAGCGACTCAGGTTCGTTCCGGACCTGGTGATACTCGAAATCCCAAATGCTCTTGATCAGGGCGCGCGTCTTGAGATCCGCCATCCGGCTTTTGGATGGCGTGAAATAGCTGCTCAACCGCTTGCGCAGATCTTTGGCTTTCCCCACATAGATGACCGTCCCGAGCCGGTCCTTCATGAGGTAGACGCCCGGTTGGTGCGGCACGTCGCGCAGCATCGCTTTCAAATCCGGCTTTTCCGCTCCAGGCATCGTCTTGGGAATCTACGAACCTTCACGATGCATGGAATCCCGCCGGGTTTCAACGGCGGCACGCTCATCCCAAAATCGCCTGCCCGGCCAGCGCCGCGAGAAGCACGCAACCCCAGGGCGGTAACCGCCAAAACATCGTGAGAGCAAAGAGCCCCAACCCCAGAACGGCGTGAGGTGCGCCCAGGATTCCGCTCAGCCAGACCGGCTGATACAACGCGGCCAGGAGCAATCCGGCCACGGCGGCGTTTGCCCCCTGAAGCGCCGCGGAAGCCCGCCGATCCTGGCT
>CAZCRA010000046.1:0-13038 GCA_964500945.1 uncultured Verrucomicrobiales bacterium
TTCGCGACCGGGCGGTTTGACCGAGTGCCGTTCCTGTTAGGGCCGGAAGGTGAGGGCGCGGCCGGTGATTGGGTCGAGGACGATGGCGACGTAGTTGGCGGCGGGAGTGCCGGAGGGGCCTGGCCTGCCTTCGGAACTGCGGAGGACGAGGCTCCAGGCTTCGTCGGCCGGCAGATCGATGGAGCCGTCCGGGCGAAAGCGGAACGAGCGGTAATCAAGGCCGTCCAAGCCATCGGGCGCGGTGGTCGAGGTTTCAGTTCCTGCGCCCTGCGCAAGTAGAGTGGAGTAGCTCGTCGAATCGTCGAAAATGACATCGCCCTCCAACTCTTCGGCGGTGGTTTGCCAATCGTCGTCCGAGGCACTTCCGGGGTTGCCGGGCATGAGAACCGCCAATCGGCGGAACTCGGCGGAAGTGGCGCCGCCTCGATAGACGCGGACCTCGGTGATTTCATTGTTGGTGATGGCGGTCTGGCGTGCGCTCTCGAGGACATCGACGACGCGATTTGCGGCGCCGTTGAGATGGATGGACGCGAGGACGCCGACGAAGGCGGGCGCGGTCAGGGAGGCGAGGAGGATGACGACGGACATCACGATGATCATCTCCAGCAGGGTGAAGCCCGTGGGCTGGGCGTCGCTGGACGTGCGATGGTTGAAGCGGGGATCCTTCACGGTTTGAACTGGGTATTGGTCACGGTCCGCCACTTATAGTAGCTGGCCAACGGGTTGCTGGAGATGCTGGAGGTGTCGGTGGCGTAGTCGGGGATATCCGTGGCATTGGGGTCGATATAGCGTTCGATGAGGGACGAGCCGCGCAGTTCCGCTACGGCGCTATCCAGGCGTTCGTTCCATGTCGCGGCATCGGTTTCCCTTGCTTTCTTCAGGGATTGAACGCGCCAGTGGACGGTGAAGGTATTCGACTTCGTGGTGACACGAGAATAGAGGTGATCGTAAGGCTGCTCACGAGCGTTGTCGGCGGTGTATTTGTGATTGTTCCAGAAAGCGTCGATGGACGAGAGCGATTGGCCTTCTGGGATCAGTTCGACTTCGCAGAGTTGGGAGGCGGAGCGGAAGACGTCCCTGGCCTGGAATTTTTGTTCGAAGGCGGCGAGGGTTTCATCGATGTCGATTTTGTGTCTGGTGGTCCATTTGGCGCTGCCGGGGATGCTTGGGACCGAGGCGCGCATGCCGCCGGACTCGAAGAAGCCGATCGTTTGATCGGGGAGAGCAAAAACCCAAGTGGCCTTCATGAGGGCATGGATTCCGGTCTGGCGTTTGATGTACGTGAAGGGGAGGATTTGGTAATTGAGATTGATCTTCCCGGCGGTGGAGAGCCGGTCGCTGATCGGATAGGGTTCGGCGACGGGCATCCAGAAGTAATCGAGGTAGAGGTGATCCGGGGCGGTGTTGCTGGATCCTGGAAGGCCGGGGTGGTTCGAATCGGCGGGGTGTGGGGAAAACGTCATCGTCTGCCAACCCACGGAATCGGACCTGGGGAGCGTGCCGAGTTTGATAGGGGAGGTGACCTGCCGGTTGGGACTGAACAGGCTGATCTCGTTGGTGCTACCGGTCGTGTTGGTCGTGTCTTGGTAGTAGAGCGCGTAGTTGTTATAGAAGGGAACGCGATCAGCGCCGGAGGTGTCTGTGGAGAACTGTTGATAGTCCTGATCTGGTCGTTCGATGAGACCTCCCTCGCGGTGGACGCCGGGGTGGGTGGTCCAGTCGGCATTGGTGGGGAGGGTCATGTCGGCGCGAAGATCTCCACCGGCGTGGGTTCCCTGGTAGTGGCCGTAGGCGGGCAGTCCCGTCCATCCGCTGGTGTTATCCTTGAGTCCGACGACATAACCGAAGGGGTCACCGTTCGAGAGGGCGGGTTCGATCTTATAGCCGGTGGCGAGGGCCGACATGCCCGGGGTGCCCAGGTGATGGAACTGTTTGGCTGCCGAGGGCCGCGGATAATAGCGGTTGGTGCCGCCTGGATCGGTGGCGGGGAGGATTTCGTCTGGGGTCCGGCCCGAGATGACGTTGCTGATTTTCGTGAAGGTGGATTGGCTGGTCAGGCGCGGGTCACCCTGGCCACCGCCGGCGGCGCTGTCATCGACCACCATGCTGATGATGGTGTCGTAGGGGGTGACCAAGGGGTAGGCCGTCATTTGAGACGCATCGTTGCTCGTCAAAAAGGCATCCGGACCTCCTTGCCAGCCGCGCCATTCCTGGCCAGACGGTGGGGGAATGAGTGCGCTGGGATCGGTGCCCTCGTGGAAAAAGACGCCGCGGGTCTTGGCCGTGTTCCGCTGATTGCAGGCATCCACCCGCTTCCGGAGATTGGTTGAGAAGAGGAGGTTTGGCTGGGTTTGGTCGTGAACATCACCGGTGTTGCCGGAAGTCTCATACTCCCGGATGACGCCCAGACGGTAGAGGTAGCTTGGCCGGCCCTGCATGTCATACTTTCCGTTCGAGCGGAGGTTGCCGCTGTAGAGGCGGTCGCGCTGGCCGGAATTCGTGGTGAGACGCGGGGCGTATTCGGACCAGGCCCATCGGGCGTCGCGCGTCTCCTGGGTGTAGTCCGAGGGGATACCGCTCGGCAGATCGCCGCCATTCGGATTTGGATTGGACGGGTCGGGACGATCGTATCCGCCACCCGAAGCAAGCGGCGGGAAATTCGAAGCATACTTCAGGCTGAACTTGCTCCAGCGAGGGGCGACGGGGACGGGTAGCTGACCGTTCCATTGGCTGAAATCGATGACTTTGGACTGGATGAACTGATCGTCATCGGTCGTTGGGTCGCGATTGATGTCGTCGGAATAGGGTGCGTAGAAAGAGACCGTGAGCGGACTTCCGCTGAAGTCGAAAGTGGTTGCCGACGGATCCATGGTGATGGCATTGCTGAGGAGCGACCAGAAGTTGGCTTCTTCACCGGACGGAGGAGAGTTGTTGAAGGATTTCGGGCGTTTTCCTTTGAAGAGAGGCCAGACGACGTAGGGGGCGATCACGCGGCGGGACATGTCCATCTGGACGGAGCGGCCGGAACCGGCTGGCAAGCCGATGGGACTTCCGTTGACGAGGAAGCTGCCGCCGGAAACCTTCATCCAGAAGGTGGGGCCGAAGTGATCGATCCCGGGCATCATATTGGCGAGGTCGAGCAGAACGACGGCACGCATTTCGGTGGTCTGTGACCCGACGGGGTACTCGGCCTGGTCAATGCCGCCAAAGGCGGGGCCGGGATTGATGAGGTGCTTCCACTGGTAGGGGTTGCGGGTGTGCTCGGGTTCGGTGGGTGGTTCCGGTTCCCGCCGTTCGGTGGCGTAGAACATCACGACGACCTCCTCCAGACGAGGGAAAGCGCCGAGCGTCTCGTAGGTGTTTCCGTTCAAGCTCGCGCGCAGTGGGACGGTGGCGAAAGCGTTCGGCTCCGGCCCGCCGCCGTAGACACGTCCCGAGGTGTAATTGCCACTGGGGCCATTCGTGAACCGGCCCCAGCGCCAGGCCAAGCCCGTGTAGGAATAGACGACACCGCGGTTGAGGTCGGGGGCGGTTCCCTGATTGATCAGGGAGCGGCTGTAATCGAAGCTGTTGAGGGCCAGCCAATCGCTGCTGGAGGTTCCGATTCGCGAGGAAAGAGAGCCTCCATAGCCTGGTGTGGGGAGGTCCATGAGGGTGCGGATGTATCCAACGAGGTCGCGGTTCCGCTGAATGTCCCAGTCGTGCCGTGGGCTTTCGGGATTCTGACGCTGAAAGAAGTAGCGATCTTCCTGGCTGGCGTCCCAGTTGAGGCTACCGCAGAAGGCGAGGAGTTTTTCTTCGGCGGTCATCCATTCGTTGTCGGCCAGCGGGGTGGTGTCCGGGTTGGGGATCGAGCTAGGCACCGGGGCACGCCACCGGTCGTCACGCGTGCGATGGGCGGCGTTGCTGTAGGGCCAGGTGATGGGCCAGAGGCTGACACGAGGTGTGCCGTTGAGGGTGGTTTCGGGGGCCCGGCTGTTGGCGGTCAGGAAAAATTGACGCTGCCTGAAGGTGTCGACGCCGAGGTGGGAGGTGAGGGCCGACTGGCGGTCGCGGTTTGGTTTGAACCAAAGCTCTTCCGAGGTGGCATAGAGCCGGTCGCTGTCGGGGTAGATGGTGGGGGCTGGCGGATTACTATTGACCCAGCCGCGGGGGGGCGGGAAGGTCATGTCATAACCTTGGTTTTCGGCAGGAAACGTGCCGCCTCTCGAGCCGCCCCAGGCGATGCGGGGGACCATGCCGTAGATCGATTCCAGTTCGGTTCGATGGGTGTTCAGGCCTGAGGTCGACCATTTGTAGAAGTCCACGCTGCGCAGTTCGGGGAAGACTGGGCTCAGCGAGGTGATGGACGGGTGCCCGGCGACGCGTTGGTATTCTCCTTTCACGGGAGGGTTGGCGATGAACTGCATGTCGTCATCGGATCCGGATTTGGGCAGATCCCAGAAAGTTCCTTCGCTGGCGGTATTGATATTGACCTTTGCCGTCTCGTCGTCGGTCCAGAAAGCGATGCGCCCGATGACCGGGTTGTCCGCCGTGACGATGGACGAGTCGAAAGTGGCGGTGTCACCGCTTCCGCCGGTGGGTGCCACCCATTGTCCGTCGGCGAGAATGTAGAGCCACTTCACGGGCATCGGAGCGGCGGAGCCGGAGCCGCTGACGACGCCGTCGGATTCATCGACGGAGAATCCCTCGACGGCGCCCTCGGAGCGGGGGTCGAGGATGGGGTAGACGTCGTTGAGGGGTTCGTTGAGGTCGATGTAGTGAGCGGTTTGGGTTCCCCAAGCGTTCGGCGGGAGATTTTCGGCGGCGAAAGGATCGTAGTTGGTCCCAGCGACGGCGAGGTCGTTCCAGGAGTAGAGCCGGTAGACGTTTGCGAGATCGCCGGTGGGTCCGAAGGTGCGGAGCATTCCGGGCTGAGAGGTCCAGGAGCGGATTTCACCTTCGGTGATGGTCTCGCGAGTGGCGGCATTGACGAGGCCCATGACCAGGTTGACCGGCATGTCGGCCAGCTGGTTGAGCTTCACGCTTTCAGCATGGACGGAGGCGGCTGTTCGCTCGCGGCTGGTGCTGGCCAGGAAGAAGGCGGTGATGACGGCCACCAGCGAGACGGTGATGAGGACCAGGACGAGGGCGAAGGCGCGCCGGTCCTGGGATCGAAGGAGATGAGTTGGGCGGTTCATGAGCGAGAAGGCTTCAGAAGATGGTGTTTGACCACTTGGCGGCCTTGATTTGAACGGCTGACTGGAACACCTGGAAGCGGACGCCAGCGTCGATGAGTTGGTTGGTTAAGGTCTCGAGATCGGCCTCCAGATTCGCGGCGTTTGTGAAGAGCCCGGCAGGAACGGTCAATTCCGACGGCGGCGTCGATCCGGTAAAATCGAAGCGCTGGAGCGACTGCGGGTCGGCGCAGACGAGCACGACATCGACGATGGGCGGGAGCTGGTTCCGCATGAGCTCGATCCGGTTCGTCCCGCTGACGGAGGAGGCACCCGCTGGGTAGCCGTCTTCCCAAGAACGGGAGTCGTAGGCGTAGTTCGGACAGAGAAGCGAACCGCTCGTGTCGTCGCTGTAGGTCGTGCCCAGCGGGGTGGCGACCGCGCGTTCGTCGCGAGGTGCCAGGCGGGGACGGAGGACGAGGGCGAGGACATTTTCGGCAAGAACGGCGCCGCGGATTTCGGGTGCGGAGGCGGAAAAGACGTTGGAGAACCAGTTCCGGTCATAGCCGGACGCGGAGGTGGAGAGGTAGACGCCGTGGTCTTCGGCCGGATGAACGAATTGAAGGAGTTGGAAGCGGTTCTCGCCGTTTCCGAAACGGGATTCCATCCAGTCGGGCAGCAGCCCCGAGCCGCCGACGTTTCCGTAGCGGACGTAGAAGCCGAGGGCGTTCAAGGTTCGATCCAGCGCCTGGAGATCGTTGTCGTCGGAACGGCCGAGGGGCGCGGTGAAGAAGACCGAATGGCCCGGATTGAGAACCGGACTGGCGCCGGCGACGAGGTCGTTCGTGGGGCCGCTGACGAAGTGGAGCTCGGAAACGCGGGTGAAGCGGTTTGGCACGAAATCGGCCGGGTTCGACGGATCGCGGGCTTGACCTGCGGAGTCGGTGTAATCGAGGTAGGTGTGGAGGGTGGCTTGGGAAAGGGTGCGCGTCAGGGTATCGAAGGCGGCGCGGGCATTCTGATAGGCCGTGATTCGCCCGGTGGAGCGGTGCCAGACGGAGCTGATTTGAGTCGTCATCTCGAGGACGACCACCAGGAGAACCGCCAGGATGGTGGCGGAGATGACCATCTCGATGAGGCTGAACCCCCCACGGTGGCGGGGTCTCTTCGGATCGGATGAGGGTGAGTAGGGGGCGACACGCATGAGATTTGGCTAGATGCCTTTGTCGACGAGGATGACGGGTCGCGAGTGAACGCGGCTGGTGGACGAGGTGCCGCCGCTCGACGGGTTGGAGTGAAAACCAACCTGGATTCGAGCGCGCCGGATCTGACCGTTCAATTCGAGCCCGCTGAGATTGCAGGTGGCGGTGTAGACTGCCTCATCGACGTTCTCGGGCTCCAATTCGACGCCCTCGAAGTCAAAATAGACGGGGAATCGCTCCGTAATGAAGGCGTCCAGTTCGTCGAAGGGCGTCGACTCCAACTCGGCGGCGACGAGCTTGAAGATTTCGGCCCTGGCGCTCTGGCGCGCGGCCTCGGTAAGGGTTTCCAGACCAACCGGTGTCAGTCCGAGAATGGTCACGATGGCAAGGAAGGTGATGCCGACGGCGATGGTGACCTCGAGGAGAGAAAAGGCGCGGTTTTTTGGGTGAGAGCGCTTCTCTGAGGAGGAAGGACGGGATGGAGGGGCTCGATCAGACATGGCCAAGCAATGGTTTGACCCGGAACCCACCTTTGAAGATGTAGGCACAGAGCCAATACAGACCTTACTGGTCGGTGGGACTCGGAAACAAGCCCCAAATTGAATAATTTCAGTGAATCACCGGCGAAAGGTGCCACTTCTTCCGCCGGGAGGCCTCAGAGACGGCGGCGGCGGAGGGAAAAGAGAGCGAGACCGGCACCGATGAGGCAACAGAGTGGTCCTGCATCGTGGGAGGTCGAAAAGAGGTGATGGGTGGGCATGGTCGATTGGGGTGCAGGATCTCCAGATTTCCTAGGAGTCGGGGCGAAAGGAGTCAATGGTTTTGTCGAAGATTGGTGCTGAGCGGGTAGAGGGATGTGAGCTGGGGCTGGTTTTTCTCAAACCTTCCATCGTTCTGCGTTGACATGTAATGGGGTGGCAGATTGGATGCCGAAATGAAAACCGCACGCCACGAATCTGGGATTTACATGCTCCAGCTCGTTCTAGCAGGCCTCTTGGCAACAGGGCTTGTTCCAAAAACGTTGGGATCGATTTACACTCAGATCGATTTGAGTTCCCACCTCAACTATGACGCCGTCGGGACGCAGGATGAAGTCACCTACGCCAACACCTTCACGGGAAACAGGCGACTGAGCGACATTCAGGGAGAGCACAGCATCCTGAATTCGACGGCCTACACGAATCAGGGTTCAGTCGGGACGGGTGACATCGGGTTGCCGGACGATGGCCTTTTGGGGAGCGGGAAGTATCAAATTTCGACCGCCTTCGACAACGGCACGGATTTTTCGACGCCCACGAGCAACATCCTCCGGCTGCAAGCGAACAACACGACGCCCACGCTGACGCAAACGATTACCCTGGCGCCGGGCGAGCAGGGGCAATACAGCGGCGTGAACCTGGCCTTCTCGGTGCAGCGCGCCGCTTCGGCATCGGGATATTCTTCACAAATTTCGGTCACCTACTCCGACGCCACGTCGTCGGTGATCCTTTTAACGAACGGGGAGTCGGATGACACGCCGCGCGGCACCTTTGGCAGCAACAACTTCAACACGGGAACGGACTCTTACACGTTCACCAACGAGGCGCCGGGAACGGGTGAGACGGTGTCGCTTTCGAACCTCATTGCCACCACGGAGTTCTTGGGAACCTCCGGGTCCGCGGGGAGCAACAACGCCCAAAGTCTGATCCGAGCCGGAACGACGTCCATCTGGGAGTTCTCCAATGATCTTCCGCTGGACCCCACGAAGACGCTGCAGAGTATCGAAATCCAGCTGACACGAGGCGGGTCTAACCGCAACAACACGCTGCACGTGTTTGGTGCCACCTTGGTGACGGCGATTCCCGAGCCGACGGTAGCGGCTTACCTGGGTCTGGGGCTGCTGAGTTTTATCTTTTTGCGCCGCCGTCGCGGTTAAGGTCTGGCTCCGATCGTGATGGCGTTGACGAGGGTCAGGGTGGCTGTTGCCAGCGCGACGCTCCTTTTCGGTTTAGCCAGCGCGAGCGCCGGCGCGGACGGTGGGGACGAGGCCCGGCTGGCGCACGTTTTCCAGGACAACATGGTGCTGCAGCAGGGCGTGCCGGCGCCGGTTTGGGGGTGGGCCGCTCCCGGGACGCAGGTCGAGATTGCGTTCGACGGGCAGCGTCATTCGACTGAAGCGGGGCAAGATGGGAGGTGGAAGGCTGTTCTCGATCCGCTCGAAGCGCGTGCTGAGGGAGGCGTGTTGAAGGCGCAAATCGGTGGCGTGCTCGTGACGCGGGAGAATGTTCTCGTGGGTGAGGTTTGGCTGGCGGCGGGGCAGTCGAACATGAATCATGGCGGGCCGGATGTTTCCACGGGCCTGTATCCGCATCACGTTTCTCCCGGAACAGGCGGGGGCCTGCCCGAAATCCGCATCATGAAGTATGGCTTCGGCGCCTCACTCGAGCCGCTAGAGGACGTCGATCCGGTCGTGCGAGGCGACGCTCCCTGGGAAATCCTCCAAGAGGATCCGCCGCTCGAGTCGATGAATTTGTCCCGCTATTTTGCGCGGATGCTGCGGGATCATCTGGGGGTTCCCGTCGGCATCGTTCACGTGGCGGTTTCCGGCACGAATCAGGCCGCTTGGATGCCGCGTGAAGCGCTCGAGTCGTTTCCGGGCAAGGGCGAGTTTCCAAACTTTTATCGACAGTTTCTCAATCAGGCCGGGGAGAAGTTGGCGAAGAATGGCTACGAATCCTTCGCGGCATTCAAGGAGGCGGAGAGCGCCTGGCGTCTGGGCGGCGAGGGAAAGTGGCCGGGGAACCGGGCCCTCTTCGATTTTCCGTCGGGGCTTTACAACACGCGGGTGCATCCGGTGGCTCCGCTGGCGATTCGGGGAGTGATTTGGCATCAGGGAGAAGGCGGGCCGCCGGGGCCGTATGGGGAGCGATTGGTGGCGCAGGTCGAGGCGTGGCGGGAACGGTTTGGGCAGGATTTCTTTTTCGTTTGGGGCACGCTGAGCCGGAACACGACGGGCAACCCGCCGCTGGAGCCACGGCCAGCATGGTTCTACCGATCGTCCACGAACGAGGAGATGCGGAAAGCGGCCGGGTTGTTTGGCGACGAGGGGAAAGCGGCGATGGTCGAGTTCTATGACTTAGGGGATCACGACACGCACTTTTCTCAAAAGGCGGAGGCGGGGCGGCGGATGGGTTTGGCGGCGCTTTCGGTGGCTTACGATCAGGATCACGTCTACACCGGGCCGCGACTGGCGGAGGCGGAAGTCGAGGGCAGCCGGTTGGTTGCGAGGTTCGATTTCGCCGGGGATGGATGGCGTTTTCGGCCTTCGATCGAGGGGATCAGCGGCTTTTACGTGAGGGGCGAGGATGGGCCCTATCAGTGGGCGGAGGTGGAGATGATGGATGAGCGGACCCTGGCGCTGAGCCATCCTGCGGTGCCGCGGGTCGTGGAAGCAGGCTACGCCGTGAATCAGAATCCGCACGAAACGCTGTTTAACGGTGCTGGCCTACCGGCTTCGCCTTTCCGGTGGAACATGGGGCGTTTGCCCTGGGCGGCGCGGGCCGGTGGGGAATCGCTGGTGAGCGTCAAGGTGGAGGGCGACGCGCAACCCGTCCTGAATCTCGCGCATGTCCGGCGGGAGGGTTACGCGTTTCAGCTGCTGCTTCCGCGAGGGGGTCCGAAAGATCTGAGGGCGGAGGTGGTCGTGGGGATTCCGGCGGAGTGGGAGTCGTGGGAGATTCGATCGAAGGGCCGGGCGGTCGAAAGTCTCGAGGTCTCAGGGGATGGGCGGAAACAGGTGACGTTTGAGGCAGCGGTGGACGGACGGTGGATCGTCGTGGGGGAGCGGGGCGAGGTCGAGAGGCTGGAGGGGATCAAGCGGTTTTGAGGGCGCCTTTCGAGTTTACGAGATGGCCTCGCCACGTGTAGGCTGCACGAAATGGACCCATTCCCCCGTGCTCTACCCTGATGTCCGTCATTGTTGATTCTCTTCGTGCGGCCCTCAAGGCTGATCCCGCCAACTGGCAAACCCGAGCCGGGCTGGTGGAGGCGTTGGTGCAGGAGGAACGTCTGGATGAAGCCGCGGCAGTGCTGAACGAAGTGGGTGAATTGCCTGCGGATCTCGCGGCGCGCGCGAAAGCGGCCCGGGCGTATGGGCTTTTCGAGCCGGCCAACGGCATCGAAATCCTGGATGGGATACTGGCCGAAGATGGCAGTCAGCCCAACGCGCACATTGAAAAGGCGTTCCTCGCTCACCGGGCTGGCGACCTGGAGGTGGCCAGGCGGCATTACTTCACCGCCACCACGCTGGACCCCAGCCTGGCCAATGCCTCTCTGGAAGCGGCTGTGAGTGGGAACGGCAGCGGCAGCAGCGGAGGGGAACTCGCTCCGGCGCAGCCCGCGGCGGGACCAGTAGCGCCAGTGGATGAAGCTCCGCCCATCAGGCCCCTCGTGAATCCGGCGGATGCTCCGGAGCGGCACGATTTGGCCTACGAACGCCAGCCCACGCAGCGCGAACCAGTCCACACGACCCGCCAGGAAGCGCTGGCCCATCTTCACAACGTCCAGGTTCAGCCAAAGACGTCTCAACCGCTCGTCACGTACGACTACCAGCATCCGGACGACGCCATGTTCGAGCCGGAGCATGGTCCGGAAGATTTCGCTGTTCCCGCCGCCGGCGGAGAACGCGGCGATGAACTGGTGGCGGCTCTTGAAGAGCGGCGGCTCGAGCTGGAGCGGCAAGTCGCGATCGGAAAGCGCAACGACAAAATCAAGGCGGTGACGACCTCGATCGCTCTGACGGCGGGTTTGCTGTTGTTGATGTCGTTGGTTGTGATGTCGCTTCCCCAACCGCCTGCGCCGGAGATCGTGGCGGTGGCGCAGTCGTCCGCACCTTCGAACGACATGCGGACCAAGAAGCTGGACAAGCCTCAGGTGAAACCTCAGCAGGTCACGCAGCCAGCCCCGTCGATGGATATCGTCACGGCGTTCGATTCGTCTTCGGTGGCCATGGCCTCGAGCAGTCAGCCCTCGACCTTCGGGATCGGCGCGTCGGCAGGGGTCGATTTCGGCGCCAGCATGAGCTTCGGCATGGGCGCAGGCGTCGGCCAGGGGATGCTTTTCGGTCAGCCGATGGAAGGCAAAGTCCTCGGCGTCATCCTCGACGTCTCGGGCTCGATGGCCGAATTCCTGCCGCAGGTTATCCGCGAGATCGACCGGAACTTTTCGAAATCACCGATCGTCTACGTGCGCTCGGCGACGATCGAGCAGCCGGTCAGTGACGCCGTCGTTCAACGGATTCTGCCGGAGGAATTCGTGCCCACACGCAATGGCAAATCGACCGAGTATGGCTTTTTCTGGTGGGATTTGCCCCGGAAAGCGACGCCGGATGCGGTGGAGCGACTGCGTTCCATGATCAAGACGCGGGAGAACGGTTTTTTGGCTGTGGGACGCCGGGATCCCGTGGCGGCGGCGGTGGACTTTTTGATTTCGCAGAAGATTGATTCGCTCTATTTGTTTTCGGACTTCGTGGATCCGGTTCTGGAAGATCCGGGCTCGGAGCTGGCGAAACGGCTTCGCCGAGCCGGGGTGAAGGTGTATGCGCAGTCGCCGTCGACGGTGACGGAGTATGGGAAAGTGGTCAGCCAGGAGATGTGCAAGAGCACGCGAGGGCGGATGCTTCCGCCTCTGGAGGACCTGCGGGGCACGGTCGGGCCGGATCCGGTGGTGGACATGGCTGTGGTGGAATACGCGGCGGCGCGGGACACGATGCTGCCGCCGTCACCCCGCCCGTTTTGGATGGATCGCCCGCCCCACGGGGACCGGGAAGAAATCGGGCGCGTGAGCCGGCGGGAGTTCGACGTGGTTTTCTACGGACCGGACGCCGTGGCGTTGATCTACCTGAAGAACGAAGAGGGCCGCTACATCCGCACGCCCATCCGGTTTGTGTATCAATCGGGGAAGAACGTCAGCGGTGATTACATCCCGCTGCGTCACGTGTCGAACCGGGAGGTGCCGCTGCTCGGGGACGACAACGTGACGTGGCTCATGAATATGGAAGAGGGAGTCGAATTCGACGTATCCCTGACCGTGACCGATTCGGGCCTGGAGGCGACGTGCAACTGGAAGGACAACGGTCTACGCGGGGCTGGGCACGGGATTTGGTTCAGCGTGCCGCAGCTGGCGCATACGGAGCGAGATAGCGCGACCTATCACTCGTTCGATTTCCCCGGCGGACTTTCGCTCGACGAAATGCGGCAGGTCGTGGCCAAGAACACGGTGGTGCTCGGACTGCCGCGTTCTCAGGAGGATGCCTGGGGGGTGGAGTGGGAGAAACTGGGGTTGAAGCGAGGGAAGAACGAGCTGCCGATGAACCAGCTGATTCGAAGCATGCCGCGCGGGCTGGAGAAAGCCGAAGTGTTCGGCCCGTCCTGGGGACCGAGGCGGTTGACGTTCGAGCGGGACCGGCGGGATCAGTCGCTGGGCAGCTACATCCGTGCCGACAGCGAATTTTGGGAGGGATTCCGGTTCTCCCTGAGCCGCAACGAAGGCCAGCCCAGGAGCTGGGCGCTGATCATGACGATCGAGTAGGGGAATTGACGCGCGTGTGAGCGTCGTCAGTGGTCCGTGGCGAGGTCGGCTTCCCGGATGGCGGTGAACATCTCAGGCTTGTCGGGGGCGGTGTAGGTGGTGACGGAGCGCTG
>CAZCRA010000046.1:13138-25491 GCA_964500945.1 uncultured Verrucomicrobiales bacterium
CCATTGCCGGGGGGGCAGCTCGAACCCGGGAAGTGGCCCCAGACCAAACGGCGTCTCCTTTGGTGGCGGTGAACATCTCAGGCTTGTCGGGGGCGGTGTAGGTGGTGACGGAGCGCTGCGCCGGTCCGACCAGCCAGACCTCATTGGTGGCGATGCCGAAATCCTTGACGAAGCGGAGGAGAGCGCTCACAGGGAGTGGGAAGAATTCCTCGAGTCGGATGTTTGGGAAGTCTCACACAGAGGCACGGAGGCACAGAGGGTTCAGAAATAGGAAAGAATATCTCTGTGTCTCTATACCTCTGTGTGAGCCCCCTTTCGAGGCTCGGAAACGATTCCCCCTCTCGAGGAAAAATCCTCGCGCCGTATGCCGGTTACTTCCCGGACGATGCACTGGGACGCGCGTGTGGGCGTCGTCAGTGGTCCGCGGCGAGGTCGGCTTCCCGGATGGCGGTGAGGGCATCGAGGAATTCGTCGAGGTGTTCGACGGGGACCATGATGGTGTCGCGGCGTCCCCGGACGTCTTCGGTGATTTTCACGAAGCGGCCCCGGTCGTTCTCCTTCAAATCCATGAAGAAGATCTTGCGATCGGTCACGATCTTCTCGGTGTGCAATGGTCCATCGTCGCGGTCGCGGTCGTCGTTGCGCCTGTCGCCTTCGTTGTAGCCGAACATGTCTCCAGTCCCTGTCTTCGCCTTTTGAGCTTAAGCTTGATCGATTTCTCTCCTCCGGGCCGCTTCCGCACGCGTTGACGCTGAAGAGGCCCCCTGGTCCGGGCTGCGCTTCGAGGGGAGGCGGTGCGAGCCGCCGCCCGGTGATGGTTCCAATCTCCCTGCTCCTGCCGGGCTTTCAAGTGCAATGGCAATCACATTTTTGCCTTGGAAGGTGGAGAGCCTCACAAACCGACGGCGCTACGGACGCGATCGACGACGTTTCGGGCGGTCTCGCGCGCTTTGGCGGCACCGGCGGCGAGGATGTCGTCAACGGTCGCGGTATCGCTCTCGAGCTTGGCGCGCGCCTCGTGGAAGGGTTCAAAATGTTTCCAAAATGCCTGGAAAAGCTGTTTTTTGTATTCGCCATAACCCGTGCCGCCCTTTCGGAAGCTGGCTTCCATGCCGGCGACGGCCTCGCCGGATGCGAAGAGTTTGTAAAGGTTCACGATCGTGGAGTCCTGCGGGTTTTTCGGGTCTTCGACGCCGGCGGAGTCGGTGACGATGCGGTTCACTCGTTTGCGAAGTTCCTTTTCGGTGCCGAAGAGAGGGATGGTGTTGTCGTAGCTCTTGCTCATTTTCCGGCCATCGAGGCCCGGGACGGTGGCGGTGGTCTCGCGGATGCGAGGCTGCGGAACGCGGACGATGCCTTCGCCGTAAAAACGAATGAGTTTGTCCGCCAGGTCGCGCGTGACCTCGACGTGCTGTTTTTGGTCGCGCCCGACGGGCACGACGTCGCTGTCGTAGATGAGGATGTCCGCGGCCATGAGGACGGGGTAAGCAAAGAGGCCATGAGTGGCTTCGAGGCCCTGGGCGGTTTTGTCCTTGTAGGAATGGCATCGCTCGAGCAGGCCCATGGGGCAGACGCAGCTCAGGACCCAGCTCAGTTCCGTGACTTCGGGCACGTGGGACTGGCGGAAGAAGATCGATTTCTTGGGATCAAGCCCACAAGCGAGGAAGTCGAGGGCGGCTTCCCGCACGTTGGCGCGAAGAACCTCCGGGTCCCGGACGGTGGTCAGCGAGTGGTAATCCGCGATGAAATAGTAGGTCTCGCCCTCGTCCTGAAGGCGGATGGCGGGCTCCATCATGCCGAAGTAATTTCCGAGATGAAGGCGGCCGGAGGGCTGGATGCCACTGAGGAAACGCATGGCAGGGAGTTTTCCCTGGCGACCCGGGAAGTCAAGCCGCGCGGGTTGGGTGTGGCGGGGTTGACATTTGCAACCGTCTCTTGCGGCCGCGGCTAGGAGGTTTGGGGCGGCAACAAGGTCCGGCTGAGGCTTTGGGCGGTTTGGAGGGTGTCGATGTCGCGAGGGGTTTTGTCCCGGCGGATGGCGGCGATGCGGGGGAAGCGGAGGGCGAGGCCGGAGTTGTGGCGCTTGCTGGGCTGAATGGAATCGAAGGCGATTTCGAGCACGATGTTCGGCACGACGGTATGGACACGGCCGCGTTTTCTCAGGGTGTGCTCCTGGAAATGCCCGGTCAGCTCCTCGATTTCGGCGTCGGTGAGGCCGGAGTAAGCCTTGCCGATGGTGAGCAACTCCCCGGTTTCTTCGTGCTGGACGGCGAAGGTGTAATCCGACAGCACGTGGCTCCGTTTTCCATGGCCTTCCTCGGCCTTGATGACGACGCAGTCGAGGGTGGGCATGGGCTTCTTCAGTTTCAGCCACGCCAGCCCCCGGCGGCCTGGCGAGTAGGCGGAGGCCGGATCTTTGGCGATCAGGCCCTCATTGTGACGAAGACGAGCGGCCTTGAACTCGGCGTCGATCTCCCCGGCGTCCCGGGCCCAATGGACTGGCAGGCATTCAAAGGGCGGCGCCCAGTTCAGCGACTCCAAAGCGGCGCGGCGCTCGCGGAGCGGTTGATCGAGAAGAGAGTGGCCGTCGAGCCAGATCAGGTCGAACGCGACGAAACGAACCGGCACGGACTGTCCCAGAAACAGGTCACCCTCATGGCGGCGGCCGAGTCGCTTTTGAAGATCGAAAAAGGTCAGGCGTCTGCCCTCGGCAAAGGCGATGATTTCGCCGTCGAGGATGACGTCGGCACCCAAATCCCGGGCGGGTTCGAGCAGCTCGGCAAACTCGGCTGCAAGGGGGCGGAGGTCGCGCGAGAACAATTCGATGCGGTCGCCCTTCCGGTGAAGTTGGGCGCGGATGCCGTCGTATTTGTCCTCGAGCCAAACCTCTCCGCTCTGGCCGAGGCGATCCCAAATGGCCGTGGCGGTTTCCTGCGGGCTGGCCAGCATGCACGAGAGCGGGACGAATGGGGTGACGGTGGCTTCGTCGAGCCGCTTTTGCCGGGCGAGGATGGCGGTTTGCCCGAGATCCCCGGTGAGCATGTGGGCACGGCGGACGGCCGCCACCTCCACGTCGAAGGCCGTGGCCAAGGCTTCCTCGAGCAATCCTTCTTTGAGCCCGATCCGGAGGTCGCGGGAAAGGACGGCGATCACGTAGCGTCCCTCGGAAGGCGTGAGGGTGGCGAGGCGATCCCGGAGCAGTGCGGTCTTGGGCTTCGGGCCGCGGGCGGCTGCCAGCGCTTCGAACAGCTGGCGGATGTGGCCCAGGGACGCGGGTTCTGGGCGGGTGGCGTTCTGGAGGAGGAGATAAGCGGTCCGGGCGCCGTCGTTTTGGCCGCGGGCGGCGGCGCGGTATTCGGTCTCGGTTTTGGTGGTGGCTTCGAGCAGGGCGCGCTTGGCGATGGCCCAGCCGAGGTTGAGGCTGCGGGTGTCCTCGGTGCGGCCCAGGGCGCGTCCGGTGAAGAAGGTGGCGGCGAGAGGGAGTTCCTCGTCGGGCAGGGAGGCGAGGTATTCGGCGAGGATCTCGACTTTGCGGAGCTTTCCGGTGACCTCGGCCACGCGGTCAGCCACGCTGCAGAAAGCGGCCCAGGATCCTTCGCCCGCCGGTTCGGGGGACGCGGTTGCGGTGCGCGGGGAAGGGGTGGGCGGCGCGGCATCGAAGAGTTCCATCTGGTTGGCGCCGGTGAGCGCCCAGGCATCGAAGCCCCTGGCGCGGAGGTCGGCGGCGAACTCGGTGGCGAATCCGTGCAGCGTGAGGACGCGTTCCGGGTTCACCTCTTCGACGAAGCGGACCAGGTCGTCGTAGTCGGCGTGATCCGAGAGGGGAAACGTGGCGTCGACCTGGTAGCGGAAGCGCGAGGCGGGATCCAGCCCCCACCCGGAGACCATGGCGGTGAGGCGGTTTTTGATTTTGCGGAGTTGCTGGGAGCGGATGGCACTGGGCGGGGCAATGACGACGGCTCCGGTGCCAGTGAGGGCGGTTTCCTTTTTGAGCGGTTCCCAGGCGGGGAGCGGGTAGCCGAGGTCACCGTAGACTTTCGTCATTTTCGAGGCGGAAGGGTGGAGGACGAAGCGGAGTTCTGGAGCGCGGCGGCCGAGAGCGATCAGGATTTCCTGGGTCTTGCCGAGGGAGTAGGCACCGAACATGGGGACCTGCCCCTCCTCGATGGCTTCCCTGGCGAACTTGACCATGGCGGCCAGGACCTCCTCCCGCGGCGGCATGCGGTATTGCGGTAGGCCATAGGTGGTTTCGAGGATGAGTGTCTGCGCGTGGCGGGTGGTGGCGGGCTGGGAGGCATCGCCGGGCTGCAGCTTGAAATCGCCGGTGTAGAGGAGGCTGGCGCCGTCGCTGAGGCGGGTGAGCAGGAGTTGGGCCGAACCGAGGATGTGGCCGGCGGAGAGCATTTCGAAGCGGAAGCCGTGGCGTTCGAAGGGGGCGTCGAACCCGAAACCCTCGATGCGACCGCGTTTGCCGAACCGCTTTTCGACGAGGGTTTTGGTGATCGCGGAACAGATGGTGTGGTCGTGCGGGGCGAAGTGATCGGCGTGAGCATGGGAGACGAACGCAAAGGGCTTGGGGTCCCAAGGATCGAGCCAGATGCCTGCGTCGGGGAGGTGAACGCCGCGGCGGAAGGAAATTTGGAGCGGGGAGGACAGTTTGGTGTTCGGTGGGTGCCAACCGGGTTACGCCGTCTGGTGGGGGTGCGGCCGGTCTTTTGAGAAATGGGTGGGGGGGGATCGCTAATCAAACGATTTTGAGCCAACAGGCTGTTGAGAAACCCTGCACCGCGTCACAAGGACTCGAGATGGCTGGCTCGATCTCATTCGCTGCGTTCATTCACGAAATTATCGCACGATGAGGTGCCCTTGAGGGGACCCCAAAACCGTTCAACGCAGCGCCCTCTTTTTTTGCTCGCGCCGGTCGGGCATTTCGGGTGTGATTCGGGTTGGTGCCGGAGGGGGGGCTGTCCTCATCGCTTTGAGCATGCCTCTTTGCGTAAGTGGCGATTCGATTCCCTGTTTCCTGACCTTTCCCATGAACGGCGTCCTGACGATCACGCCGAAAGCGCCGCTGCAGGATAACACGACCTACGAAGTCTTCTTTCCGGCGGGCGGAATCAGGGATGCGGCCGGAAACGGGATGCAGGAATACGGGTTCCTTTTCTCGACCGGCGAGGCGATTCAGTTCACGGTGAGCGCGACCGATCCGGAGGACGACGCGCTGGAGTATCGTTTCGACTTCGGCGACGCGCCGTATGGGATTGCGCCCGCCCCGGACGGCAGCGCGATGTTTGTCACGCTTCACGGGGCAGGGCGACTCGTTCGATTCGAGGACCTTCACCCGGACGACGCCTTACGAGAACAGTCCCACCGCGGAATTCGTTCGGCTCGAGCTGGAATTGAAGGTGGAGGAGTAAACGGGGGGGGGCCTTTCGGGGGGGGGCTGGGAAAACCGAGGGGGTGCTCGGAATTGTGGTCGACGAGGCCCTTGGGGCTGGCGCGGGAGTGGCCGGTGATGGCGGCGTTGAACGTGACGCCGCTGAGGGAGCTGGTGGATTGACTTGGGGCTAGGAATCGTGTCTTCTGGGGGGCGTCCTATCTTTTTCGTTTGAAAGCCCCTCCATCTTCCCAGAAACGCCGGTGCCGCGGGTTGAGCCTGGTCGAATTGTTATCGAGCATGGTGATCATGGTGGTGATGGCGACGATCATCACGATTGCGTGGCATAGCCTGATTTACCGGGCGGAACGGGTGGCGTGCACGGGTAACTTGCGGGTGCTGCACCAGGCGTTCAGCGCCTACACGCTGGATGTGGGCAGTTGGCCGCAGGAGCCCTTGAATCTGGGATCGGAGGGCCATCAGTTTTACGGCTGGCTCGTGGGAGAACTGACGCCCTACGGAGGGCCTCGAATCGCGTGGATGTGCCCGACGGAAGTGAAGGCTGGGGCGATCAGCGAGGCCGACCGGGAGTTTGTGGGTTCCTACGTGCCGACGATGTTTGATTCCAATCCGAACCGGCCGTGGCAGTGGGCGGGACAGCCCTGGCTCATCGAGCGCAAGGACAATCACGACTCGGGCCGGTTGATCATCATGCCCGACGGTTCGGTGTTCACGGACCGGGACGTGTTGGGGCACTGAGACGGTGTTCGTGGCCGGAATGCTGGGATCGATGCGCCTCGTGAGGTGAGGGACCTTTCAGCGGTGCTTACCCGGTGGAGCCGTCTTGGAAGGGATCCAACGGGCGGACTTCGTTGCCTTGGAGGGGGAATTTACGTTCGAAGATGTTCTTGGCCAGGAGGGGCTGGGTGGCGTAAGCGCCGTCGAACATCTCGATTTTGGCGTCGAGGTTGTCGATGTAGTGGAGGGCGGCGGCTTCGGGCGTTTTGGGCACGACGGGGGATCCGAAGGCCATTTCTCCGTGATGAGATCCGACGAGGTGCAGGAGGTGGAGGCGGACGTGATCGTTCGACGGGACGGCCTTCGACCAGTGAAGGCTTTCGGGTCTCTCCTGGAGTTCGCGCCAGAGTTTGTTCACGATCTCCATGCCGATGGGAATATGGCCGAGGAGTTCACCTGCCTCGGTGAAGGGCATGACGAAGTCGCGCTCTCCATAGGCGTTTTCCCAGAGCTTTCCGCAGTCGTGGAAGAGGACACCGGCCAGGAGGAGATCCCGGTTCAGGTTCGGGTAGACGCCGCAGATGGCGTGGGCGGACCGCATCATCTGGGCGTAGTGCTCGACGAGTCCGCCCCGCCGGGCGTGGTGGTAATGCCGAGCAGCGGCGGTTCGACGCAGGCGATCGCCGAACTGATCGAGGAAGAGCTGGCAGAGGCCCTTGAGCCGTGGGTCGGCCATGTTCGCGACGAAATCTTCGATGGCGGCGAAGTCGTGCGCCTGGCGTTCCCGGAGTTCGGGCGGTCCCTGGAGCAGATGCTGAATGGCCTCGGCATCGAGAACGGTGGCGGCGGCGTTCTTGGGTTCGATGCCAAAGGGCTCGTGCCGAATCCAGTCTGCGGTGAGCCGGATGAAGTCGCCGGATTCGAGCATGCCGAGCTGGGTGAACAGGCCGGTGTCTTCCCAGGCGCGGACGATGAGGTGGTCCTCGGCGTCAACGAGGTTGACCTCGAGGTAAGGTTTGCCGCTTCGGGACGTTTTCGTGAGGATTTGTTCGAGCTGAACGTGAACCTCGAACGCGTCGGGATCGGTGGTGACCCGCCGTTTCAGCTCACGGAGCGATAACCGTTCCATGTTTTAGTGTGGTGTCCGACAAGTTCGTTGGAAAATGTTGGATGCGAGATTCTAAAGATTGCCTCCCCTTGGTCGGTCTTGTTGGAAAAAGCGCCGCCCTCTTTCCCAACTTCGGCGTTGCTCGTCGGTCACTGAGTTCGCTCAGCTCCTTCCTCGCGCCTTGAAGTTAAAAAAGATGACTCGCGCATTTCCTCAACCAACTTCTCTCCCACCACACTAGCCCTAGCACCACGCCAGGGCTCTGTCTTGGGGGAAAGCGGGCCGTTTTTACCACCAGAAGATGTCGCCGACGATCCAGAGCACCATGGCACCGGCGATGAAGGTTTTGAAAACGACGCCGAAGGCCGTGCCGAGCAGGGTCCCCCAGGTGGAGCGGGTGCCCTGCTTGAAATCCTTCCGGGCGAACGCGATTTCAAAGGAGAACGCCCCGATGAGAGGGCCGAGGAAGATCCCCGGAAGCCCCCAGAAGAGACCGATGATTCCGCCGACGATGGCGCCGGTCATGCCCCATTTGGTGGCCCCGAAATACTTGGCGCCCAGGGCACTGGCGACGTATTCCACCAGTATGGTGAGAAGAAGCAGGGCGGTCAGGACCCCGAATCCGGTCCAGCCAATGCTGTTCTCGGGCCCCAACCAGATGCGGTGAACGACGGCACCGGCAAAGATGAGAATCGGGCCGGGAAGAAGGGGGAGGAATGTGCCGAAGAAGCCGACAGCGATGAGGACCCAGGCAATGATTTGGCCGACGGCCTCCGACGAAGCGGAGCCGAACCCCTCCCAGGAAAACGCGGCGATGGTGAGGCAGGCGGTCATTCGTCCATCCATTCGACCTTTTCCTGGACGGGCCGGCGGCGGCCGGCGGGCCAAAGATCAGGGTTCTTTGGCCACCCAAGATAAAAGAGTCCGAGGCAGCGTTGGTTTCCGGTGAGACGGAGGAATTGGGCAAAGTCGTCGGTTTCGGTGACGGGCGGGGTGGACCAGTAGCCGCCGAGGCCGACCGCGCTGGCGGTGAGATGAAGGTTTTGGACGGCGCAGGCCAGGGCCGCGATTTCTTCCCATTCGGGGATTTTGCCTGAGGGTTGGCGCTCCATGGCGATGATGAGGACGGCGCCACAGGCGAGGATTTTCTCGGCGAAGCCGTCGTGCTTTTCCTGGCGGAACTGGGCTTCCGGGGTGGATTCGCGGTAAATGCGCTGGAGGGCATCGGCGAGGCGCTGGCGGGCGGGGCCCTCGAAGATTTTGAAGCGCCAGGGCTCGGTGAGGCCATGGGTGGGAGCCCAGTTGGCATTTTCGAGCATGTTCCCGAGGATCATGGGATCGATGGGAGAGTCGGAGAGGTCGGCGGGTTTGATGCTGCGGCGGCGGCGAATGAGACCATTGGCCGCGGCGAGGCGGAGGTGGAGGGAGTCGGTGGGGAGGAGAGGGTCGGGCATGGGCGGTGGTATTTTTGGCGAGGGGGTGGCGGTGTCAAGGAATGGTTATTCGTTAGCGGATGCTCGTTAGTGTTTGGGCCTTGCATTAAGGAGGAGCGCTCCTATAGTTCGCACGGATCCCTTGGGTTCATTCCCATTCCCAATCTCAAAACCAATTTTCATCATGGCACTTAACGTAGGAGAAAAAGCACCGGACTTCACCCTGACCACGCTTGGCGAGAACGGCCCAGAGCTGTGGAAATTGAGCGAGCACACCGGGGATTCGAATCTTCTGCTGCTCTTCGTGCCGATGGCTTTCACGGGTGTCTGCACGAAGGAGTTCTGCGAAATCACGGCAACGATGAACGATTACACGTCGCTGAATGCCACGGTGGTGGGGATTTCGGGCGACAACCCGTTCGCGCAGGCTCAATGGGCTGAAAAAGAGGGCATCAAGATGACATTGCTCAGCGACTACGAACACGAGGTCGCGAAGGCTTACGGCGTGGCTTACGACGAGTTTTTGCCGGCCAAGAATTTGCTGATGGGCGGAGTTCCGAAGCGCTCGGCATTTGTGGTCGATCAATCCGGCACGGTTCAGCATGCGGAAAGCAGCGACGATCCGGGACAGCTCCCGGATTTTGCGGCGATCAAGGCGAAGCTCGGGGAGCTGGCGTGAGTTTGAACGGGGTGGCAGGGATGGATAGTCCCTGCTAGGTCTGGACCAGACCTTCCAGGAGATTTTTCAGCTGATGGATGGCGTCTTGGCCGCGGGCCATCACGTCTTCGTGATCTAGAATGTCGGTGGAGAGGCCGGCTGCCCAATTCGTGAGGCAGGAAAGTCCGGCGACGCGCATCCAGAGTGCGCGGGCCTGGATGACTTCGAGGACGGTGGACATCCCGACGGCGTCGGCGCCGATGCGATCGAGCATTCGAACTTCGGCGGGAGTTTCGTACTGCGGGCCGAGGACGCCGGCGTAGATGCCTTCCTCGAGATGGATGCCGGCGATGCCCGCGACTTCGTGGAGACGGGCGCGAAGCCCGGGGTCGTAGGCTTCGCCCATGTCGCAGAACCGGGACGAGCCAACCAGGGGTGAGGTGCCGGTGAGGTTGATGTGATCGGAGATGGCCATCCAACCGAGTTTGAAATCGCGATTGATGGCGCCGGCGGCGTTGGTGACGATGAGGGTTTCGACGCCGAGCGCGGCCATGGCGCGGACGTGGGCGGTGGCGCGGCTCGGGGGATGCCCTTCGTAGAGGTGGAGGCGACCCTGAGCGATGATGATTTCCACGCCGCCGAGTTCGGTTCGGACGAAGCGGCCTTTGTGCCCCGGGACGGTGCTGGCGGTCATGTCGCCGACGTTGGCGTAGGGGATCTCGTCGAGCACGGGCAGGTTTTCAGCGAGGTTACCGAGTCCGGAACCCAGGACAAGGCCGGTTTTAGGCTTCCAATTCGCACACCGGGCCGCGAAGTGGGCGAACTCACGCTGGGCGCTGGTGGGCATGGCGGTGGGAGGCTTACCGGGTGGCCCTGACGACACGATCGACGGCGTGTTTCGTGAGGATGTTCCCGATGCTGGTGCGGCCTTTGATGGCAATTTCACCGAAATCGAACTCGAACTCGAGGTTTCGCAAGCGCGGTGCGGGTTTCAGGTGGACACGGAGGCGTTGCGCCGAGGAGGCGCTTTCGTCGGGATGAACCGAGAGATGCAGGACGCGGCTGCCGGAGGTGCCGCGCGTGAGGTCGTAGGGTTTGTTTCGGGTGATGCCGGAAACCTGGAAGCGTTTCGCGTAGACATTCCCGTCTTTGCCGTCCCGGTAAATCATGTTGTAGACGGTGGGTTCGTCGTTGTGGAAGACGGCCACGTGGAGCGTGTGAGCACCGACGAAAACCTTTTCGGCGTTTCGGACGATGCGCATCGATCCGTCGCGAGCGAAGGCGATGATGTCGTCGATGCGGGAGCAGGGGCCGACTTCCTCTTCTTTTTTGAGTGTCCAGCCGATGAAGCCCTCTTTGCGATTCACGTAAAGCGTTTCGTTGGCAACGGCGACCTTCCGGGCCTCGACACGGCCGAAGCTGGTGAGTTCGGTGCGGCGCTCGCGACCTGGGCCGTATTTGGCCTGGAGACCCTCGAACCATTTGATGGCGTAGGCGGTGAGGCTGCGGAGGTTGCGTTTCACCTCCTTGATCTGGTCTTCGAGGCTGCGGATGTATTCGTCGGCCTTGAAGCTATCGAATTTGGAGATCCGCTTGATTTTGATCTCGGTGAGTTTCTCGACGTCTTCGTCGGTGACTTCGCGCTGGAGCAGATTGAGGAAGGGTTTGAGCCCGGTCCAGATCTCCTTCATCACGGCTTCCCAGGTGGTGCATTCCTCGATCCGGCGGTAGATGCGGTTTTCGATGAAGATCTTTTCGAGGGAAGAGAAGTGCCATTTGTCCTCGAGTTCACCGAGCCGGATCTCGAGTTCCTGTTTGAGGAGGTCCTTGGTCTCGAGGGTGGACCGGCGGAGGATTTCTTTGACGCTGAGGAACTGGGGTTTGTCGTCCTCGATGACGCACGAATTCGGGGAGATGGAGACCTCGCAATCGGTGAAGGCGTAGAGGGCCTTGATGGTCTGCTGTGGGTCGGTCCCGGAGGGAAGGTGGATGCGGATATCGACCTCGTCGGCGGTAAGGTCCTCGAGGCGCTGGATTTTGATTTTCCCCTTCTGATGGGCGTCGGAGATGGAAGCCTGAAGGCTCTCGGTGGTGGTGGAGTAAGGGATTTCCCTGATCGTGAGGACGTTCTTTTTCTTCGAGGTCTCGATGCAGGCCCGGATACGGACGCGTCCGCCGCGAAGGCCTTCGTTGTATTCGGAGACGTCGGCTAGGGCGCCCTGGGGGAAATCCGGGTAGAGCTCGAAGTCTTCTTTTTTGAGGACGGCGATGGAAGCTTCGATGAGTTCGTTGAAATTATGCGGCAGGATCTTGCAGGCGAGTCCAACCGCGATGCCCTCGACGCCCTGGGCGAGCACGAGGGGAAACTTCATGGGGAGGGTGACCGGTTCTTTGTTCCGGCCATCGTAGGAAGCGGCCCAGGTGGTGATCTTCGGGTTGAAGGCGACGTCGAGGGCGAACTGGGAGATCTTTGCTTCGATGTAACGAGGGGCAGCGGCGTTGTCGCCGGTGAAGATGTTTCCCCAATTCCCCTGAGTCTCGATGAGGAGATTCTTTTGGCCGAGCTGGGTCATGGCATCGCCGATGGAGGCGTCGCCATGCGGGTGATATTGCATGGTGTGCCCGACGATGTTAGCCACCTTATGGAACCGTCCGTCGTCCTTCTCCTTCAGAGCGTGGAGGATGCGGCGCTGGACGGGTTTGAGTCCGTCGTGGAGGTGCGGCACGGCGCGTTCCAGGATGACGTAAGAGGCGTAGTCGAGGAACCATTCGCCATACATGGCGTTCATCGGAGAACCTTGGTCAGGAGCAGGCATGGGCGGTGCGTCAGGGTGCGAGAGCCTGAGTTTAGTTTACGCTGGTTGATTGCCAAGGGAAAAGAAGAACTGGGGGGTGGGCGGGAGTTGGTGGCGAAACCACGGGGGAGAGATGCCGGGGGGGCGAAATTGGACGCGTTGCTTTGCCTTCGGCAGCGTGTGTCCGCTACGATCCATCCTTCTGCTACCGTTTTCCGGCGTAGCGGAGTTCGTGAGAACTTCG
>CAZCRA010000047.1:0-24575 GCA_964500945.1 uncultured Verrucomicrobiales bacterium
CCATTCCCCGGGCTTGTGGATTTCCCAACGAACGGGGAGGCGAACGGGCTCCGCCGTGGCCCGGTAGGATACCTCGTCCCAAACCACCGCTCCCACGGAGACGGCGCGCCAGCTTTCCACCTGCCGTTTCACCTCATCGATCCGGGACGTGACGGCGGTGGGCGTGGGACGGCCGATGGCGAGGGAGACCGGCCAAGCGTCCGGGCCACCCAGGAGGCGTTCTTCCCGGAGATCCGCCCGTTCCCACTGGCGCGCCAGCTTGCGGGCCAGCTCATCCGGAGTCTTCATCGGGGACGGGCCATGTCCTCGAGCGTTTCCCAGGAGATGGAGGCGAGGCTCGCCGTCTTGCCGGGCCGCTGCACGCAGATGACCTTGCGGGTGTGCTTCTTGAGCAGGCCGATCTCCTTGTTTGGGGTGACGAAAATGGGGTGCAAGCCGAAGATCCGGAGCGCCTCGATGATGCGGGCGGCGGCGGAAGGCGAGCTTTTGGAGAAGGCCTCGTCGAGCACCACGGTGCCGTAGAGGGGCAGGGAAGCCTCAGAGGGGCAGAGGGCGTAGCTGAGGGAGGCGGTCAGGATGTGGCTGGCCATGAGTTCCTTTTCCCCGCCGCTCCCGCTCTGGGAACCGGTGCGCGGAGCGGAGCGCTCGCCGGTGGCGCGGTCCACCTCGAGGACGAAGAACTGGAGGCGGTAGCGCGGATCGAGCAGGGCGCGGGAGCCGAGCTGACGCCGGTTCTCGCCGGCATCGCGGAGGATGGCGATGACGTCGCGGAGGGCCTGGTAGTGGCTCTCTCCCTGGTCGTCTTTGAGGACCGCGCTGCGGAGCCGGCGCTGGGCGGTTTCCAAGGAGCGGAGCCGTTCGTGTTTGATCCGCTGGGGCTGGAGTTGGAGATAGCGGCCGGAACGGAAATCGACCTTTGCCAGGGTGCGGTTCAGCTCCGCGATGCGCTGTTCGATGCCGTCGACCTCCTCCGCAATGCCGGAGAGGAGCTGGGTCACGCCCTGGTCCGAGGAGCGGTTCAGGTAGTCGAGGAAACGCTTCTGCTTCTCGGGCAGGGCTTCTTCCTGGAGGACTCTGAGGCGCTCCAGGTAATCGGGCACATCGTCCAGGGTCGTCCCGGAGTCGGTCAAGGCGCCGGTATCGACGCGCTTTGCGCCTTCCATGAGGCGGATGAGGCGTTGTTCGTGATCCTGGACGATTTGCTGCAGGCGTTCCAGCTTGGCCTCCACGCGCTGGCGGGCCTCGCGCTCGGCGGTGTCGAGCTTCGAGGCCTCCAGGTCCGGATCGATGGGCAGGCGTTTCGTGGCGAGAGCGATTTCCTCCTCGCTCAGGCCGTCGCCGATTCGTTCCGCGGCTTCGGTTCGTTTCGCCTCGGCCTGGTCGAATCGTTCCGCTAGCCGCGCCAGATCCTCGCGCGCCGCGGCGATCTGGACACGGACGGCGGCGAGGCTCTCCCGTTCCGCATCGTAGGCGGTCTTGGCTTTGGTGGCGTCCGAGCCGGGGGCGAGCAAGGCGGCCAAGTGCTCCTCGGACGAGGCCATCTCGGCTTCCGCGCCGGGCAAATCGATAGCGGCGAACTCCAATTCCACGAGCTGGTCCATCATCGCAAGCCGTGCTTCGAGATCGCGGAGAGCGCGCTGCCGGGCAGAGGCGGTGGTCCGGGTCCGTTCGAGTGCTTCTCGCACGGCTGAAAGCTCCTTTTTCAGGGCGTGGAGCTGGTCGCGGTTATCGAACCCGGTGAGCCAACCCTCGTCGAGCCGCCGCTGGTCCTGCTTTTCGTAGCGGCCGCGCCGGTCCGACATCAGACCTTCGATCGTCATGGCGTGTTCGCGGTCGCGCAGGGCTTCGGGGGAAGCCACGCAATGGCGGTCGCGCGAGGCCACCAGGGCCTGGACGGCGCCGCGGAACGAGTGGTCCTTGTAGTTCAGCTTGCGGGTGAAGCCGTCGTCGAAGAACTCGGCGGGGCTTTCGTTCTCCCGGGCGCGCTGGAGACGAACGTGGAGGCGGTTATCGCGATCGTTGACCCAGCGCAGGGCGGCGTCGATCCGGCTTTCCGGCACGAGGATCCGCAGGCGTTCCGGACCGATGGCGCGTTCGATGGCGCCGCGCCAGGCCGATTCCTCCGGTTTCACCTCCACCAATTCGGCGACGAAGGGGAGGTCTTCCTCGTGCAACGCCAGGCGCTCGGCCAGGCCGGCGCGGAAATCCTGAAACGGTGGCGGGATGTTCGAACCGGGCCGTTCCTCGACCTTGCGGAGGGCGGTTTCCAGCTCCGCGGCACGCAGTTCTTCGTCGCGCACCTGAGAGCGGGCGGCGAGGGCCTCGTCGTCTTTGGCGGTGCGTTCGTTCTCGACGACGGCGCGGCGTTCCTGGAGGAGGGCCTGGTTCCGGCGCAGCGCGGCCTTGCTCAGTTCGGCATCGAGGCCGAGCGCGGCCGTGGCTTTGCGGTAGTCCTCGGCGTGGGATCGGCGTTCCGTGACGCGCTCCCGCTGCATGGCGATGGTTTGTTCCAGGGAGCGGATGGCGTCGCCGCCGAGCTTCAGGTATTGTTCCTGGAGGGTGGCCACCCGGTCATCGCAGGCTTTTTCCTCCGACTGAAGGCGTTCCACCCGCGCCAGGCTTTCTTCCCGGAGTTTCGCCAGATCCGCGACCACGGCGGCCCAACGTTTTTCCCCGGTCAGGGCGAACCAGACGGGTAGGATGCGTTTGAGCGTGCGCTCTCTCTCCAGGCGCTGGCGGGCTTTGTCGAGCTTACGGGATTCGTCGGCAATGGGCTGAAGCGATTCCTGCTGACGGCGGGCGGTTTCCAGTTCGGCATGAATCTCCGCCAGGTTGTGGAACTCGCCGGCCACCTCGAGAGCGCGGTCGAAGGCGGACCGGTCGTCCAGGACGAGGTCGCGGAAGATCTCATCGATGCTGTTGAGCTGCTTCAGTCCGGCGGCGCGGTTGAGGAGGCTGAAGGCGTTCTCGCCCACGTCGAAGAACTTTCGTACATGCGCGAGGTAGGCCTTTTTCTGGTCGAAGATGCGCAACCGGGCCGTTTCGCGGCCATGCCGCATGAGGTCGCGGGCGCCGCCTTCGTGCAGGAGCTGGAGCCAGAGCGCGAGCGATTCGCCCTCGCTCTGGGAGAACAGCCAGCGGCGTTTCAGGTCTTGCGCGGCGTTGCTGGGGCCCTCGGTCCAGAGCAGGCCGGCGAGCTGGACGGTTTCCCGGCCGTCGCCGTAGGTGGCGCAGAGGCCGGTGAGCGTTTTGCCGGGCCGCGCCGTGGCGTCGCCTGCGCGGGACCCGTCGCCGCCGAGGACGCCGCGAACATAGGAGATGAGGGTGCGGTCGCTTTCATGGCCGCCGGTGGAAGCGAGGTTGTAGCGAGGCTGGGCCACCAGGAGAGTCATGAGGGCATCGATCAGCGTGGTTTTGCCGCTGCCGGTGGGGCCGATGACGGCCGTGCCGCGGGGATCGATTTCCGCCCGGTGCATCCCGGCGAAGGGGCCCCAGTTAAAGACCTCCAGTTCGCGGAGGACGAAGGGGCTTTGCCCTGCCGAAATTTCCTGGGGCGTGAAGAGCGCGGATTGTTCCAGCGTGGCCGTGTGCATCAGGACTCCAGGGGGTTGGCTCCGTTTTGCCGGGCTTTTTCGCGAAAAGTGATGAGGAGGGAGGCGAGCGATTCCGGGTTGGCGAGGTGGGCGATGACCGACCGGATGGTGACTTCCTGGTTCTTGTCGATCTCGGAAACGATCCCGCATGTCTTGAGCTGGTCGAGGAGATTGGAGAGACGGCTGAGGTTCCGGGCGTCGCTTCCGGAGTCGTCGAAATAGGTGAGGAACTGGGGCAGGAGATCGTCCACGGCGATTTTGGCGGCGCTCTCGCCGACCCCGGCTTCTTGCTCGTGGAGAACGAAGGTCTGGCGCAGCAGGGCGACGAGGAGTGATTGTTCCAGGGTGAAGCGCTGGCGCCGGACGAGGGGATGGGCCCAGGCTACGTCGTCTTCGGCTTTGCCGCAGGCGGTTTCCGCGAGGACAATCAGCGCCAAGCCGCGGTGGGTATCGAGGCGCAGCGCGAGGTCCAGAGGTTCCAACGCGGCGGCGATGGCGTTCTCCAGCCGGACGGCGCGCCGGAAGAGGACCGGTTTGCGGGTTTCCTCGATCCAGCCGTGTCGGAGCAGTTCCTGGGTGACTTCCTTGATTTCGATGGGCGTGCCGGCGGGTTCGCCGTGAGCGGATGGCGGCGAGGAAGCCGGGACCGATCCTGCGGCCGGCGTTTCCTCATCCGAAGGCGGGCCAGGATCCTCCGTGGCCAGGCGGTCAAACACGTCGTTCATTCCAGTTCCTCCGGGTTCAGGCCGGTGAGAGCATCGCTGGTGAGACTGACTTTGGGGGCGTGGAAGCGGGTCCACCCGTCCGTTTCATCGAAGAGATCGATGACCTCGTGGGCGTCCTCGATTTCGATCTCGGCCTCGCGGGCCAGGGCGAGCCAATAGGCCAGGGTTTCGAGATCGTGGGTAGGGGGAAGCGCTTCGGCGAGCTGGAGCAGGGTGAGGGGCTGGCCGGTTTGGCGGAGATGGGCCAGGGTCGATTCGAAGAGGCGGGCGCGGTCCAGGGCGAGATAGGCATGCCAGAATTCCGCGTCCATCCGGGAGGGATCGGCTTCGTTCACTGAGAAATCCAGATCGGCCTCGTGCTCGGCCCCGGCTTCCTTAACGAGGTAGCGTTCCGCAAGCGGCAAGTTGGACAGGGTGACGGCCACCGGAGGGAGAGGGGACGGGGAGCGGCGGACGCGCTGGGAAGACCAATCGATGTGCAGCGCCGTTTCAAAGAGATCCTGCAGGACGGCGCCGACGCGGAGTTGTTCGTCGGCGAGGCCGGACTTGAGGAAGCCGCGCACATCGCGTTCGCTGCGGGCGCGGGCCTGGATGACGCGCTCGGATTCCTCGACGAGGCGGGGGACGAGCTGGCGGAGTTCCGCCTTTTGTCTGCGTTCCAGGGCTTTCGCGCTATGGGGGTTGTCCAGAATGGAACGCAGGCGCGCCTTCATGCGATCCAATTCGGCGGTCTGCACGAGCTGTTCGTGGAAGCCCTCGAAGGTTTGGCCCTCGGGCGTTTGCACCATGGCCTCGTGGCCGGCGAGCAGTTCATCGACGATTTCACCGCGATGATGTTTTTCGCCAAGGATGCGGTGGCGCAGGGCGCGGTCGGCTTCGCGGTAGGAATCCTCCACGCGGCGGAAATCGGCCCGGAGGCTCACGGCGAGTTGGTGGACTTCCCGGATGCCCTCTTCGGCCCGGGGGCCGTCCAGCACCTCGAACTCGCCCCGCTCCACGGCGGCCAATTCCTGTTCCAGGGCGGCGATTTTCTCGCGCAGGGAGTGGGCGCGGCTCTCGGGGTTTCCGTTGAGCCGGGCCTCGAGCTCTTCGATTTCCCGCTGCACGGTGGCGAGGCGCGAGGCGGTGGATGTCATGGCGCGATCCTCCAGGGCAGCGAGAAACCCGAAGGCGCGCTGGAGGGCGTTGGTCGCGAGGTGGCGGCCGTCGCGTTCCACGATGAGGCCCTTTTTGAGCCAGAGACGGAGTTCGCGGCGGGCGGCGGCGTGGGCGTCGTCGTCATCGTTGCTGCCGCCCACGTCGAACTCGCTGTCGTTGGCGTACGTGGCGAAGGTATCGGCGAGCTGTTCCACGGCGTCTTCCTGGCTGACGCCGCCGGGGTTTGCTTCGAAAAGCGACTTCAGGCAAGCGAGGGTGAGCGGGCCATTGCGCGAGGCGAGGAGGAGCCATGCCGGGTGGCGTCGGCGGAGTTGGACGAAATGCTGGCTCAGTTCCCGGCTCATACCCTGATAAAGCTCTAGTCAGCCACGGGTGGGGGGCTGTTGCAAGGGGAAGAGGCGGGGTGCGGTTTCGACGTCCGGGGAATGGGACCTCAGACTGTTCGGGCCTGCTTGTAGAGTTCCCAGGGCATGGGGCGTTCCAACTCCCAGACCATTTTGAGGGGCCGCTCCGATTCGCACGACAGGAGGGAGCGGGCCGGGCCGAGGAAGAGGAAGGGGAAGGGGGCCGTTTCGCCGCAGATTCGCTTGTCGAGGCGGGCGAAGAAGAGGATCTGGTAGCCGCGTTCGTGGAAGTGGAGGTAGTTTTGGCCGGCTGAGCCATGCCGGGTGGCGTCGCTCTGAGATTCCCAGTGCAGTTTCGTGGGGCTGATGGGGTAATCCCGGTAGCGGGTCGCCGGCGCGAAATCGCGTTCTTCTTTGCGGAAGGTGACCAAATGCAGGTAGGTCCGCTTTTCTTCCACGTGGACGACGCCTGTGCCGGCGGGGCCGGTGGTTTGGAGCGTGGCTTTTCCAAAAGCGGCGGTGATCTCTCGCAACCCGTAAGCGGCGTGCAGCTGCAGGAAACAGGGGCTGGCGAGGTCGATCGGGCGGGTGGGAAAGGGATGCTCGGAGAGACGCCATTCGATGATCTCGCGGAGGTCGGCTCCGGCGGAGCGGTTCCGCTTCCAGCGGGCGAAATCGAAGGCTGCCATCACGGTTTTGCCGGTGCCGGTGGCCGCCACGACGAGGTTTCGCCGGGAACCGGCTTGGCGCTCTGCTTCCAGAGCTTCCAGAACGCGTTCCTGGAACGGGTGCGGCTTCAGGTCAGCGAAAAAACGGGGAGCGTCCGGTTCTCCGCGCTGCCGGGAGGACTGGATGGCATGGCGGAAGCGTTCGGGATCGTCGGGTGCGAAAGGAATGAAAGATTCCTTAGACCAGTAGGTTTCGAACTCGGCGGAGAATCGGTCCAGGACGTGAGGCATATCCTGGGCGGTCACCTTGACGGTCCATTCTAGCCCGCTGGTCATGGCCGGGCGGCTCATGTTAGCCGATCCGATGTAGGCGGTGGAAAAGCCCGTGCGGCGGAGGAAGTGGTAGGCCATGGCGCGGCGTTGGGAGCGGATTGGATTTGGCGCAGGAGGTTTTTTGGCCGGGCGAGGAGAAGCCGTTTTCGCGTGTAGTCCAAGCCTTCTTGGGCGGCCAGCAAAGGAACGAGCCGAATCTGCCCGAACTCGTAGGCATAATCCACCGGCGTCAACGGATCCAGCGGACCGACCTCGAGGTGGAGCTCCTCGAGCAGCTCGCGGCGCAAGGCTTCTTCCGGTCCCTCACCAGCCTCCAGCTTTCCGCCAGGGAACTCCCAGTAGCCGCCGAGCGATTTATGGGTGGGGCGTTGGGTGGCGAGGTAGCGGTTTTCGGCATCCACCAGGACCAGGCAGGCGACGAGAATCGCGGATTCCGAATCGGTTGGATGGGACATGGGTCACCAAACCCGTGGACTGGATGGGGGCAACCGGATTGCGTGCGTTCGATCAGCCGTGGGAGTTGGTAACCCGGTAGACGCCGAACAGAGGCCCAACTTGGGCTCGGTGTCGGTGCGTTTCGCATAGGCCCTAAGCGCCAAGGCTTGGTTCGCGGCTCGAGCTGGATTTTTTTGAGATCCGCTCGAGGGACTTGACCCGCCCCTCAGGACTACTCCTCGACGCGGTCGCCCGGGGGGCGAAGGTAGAGCTGGCTGGCGAGCTCTCTCTCGAAGATCTGCCAGGCGCGTTCCTCGCTTTCCACGCCGTACAGACCGACGAGGAGAACCGAGGCCGGCGGGTGGGGCGCCCGGTTCTTCATGGTGCTGAATCGGTAAGCCCGCGCGTTCCGCCGGACGTTTTCGCGGTCCAGGCGGGCTTCGGGAGGAAACCATGCGGCTTTGTGAATGTAGAGCGGCGTTCCGCGCGAGGGATCGCGGAATTTGATCCGGCGGAAGTCCAGGGTTTGGTCGCCGATTTGAACGGTGCGATCCGGGACGGGATCGAGGCGAATCCAACCGGAGGCGCCCATGCAATTTTCGGGCGGGTGACTGAAGGCGTCCCAATACACGCTGGGATTCCCAGAATCGTAGGCCATGTGGAAGACGGTCAAAAGGGGGCCCCGGTTCGGGATGATGCGGCAGAATTCCGCGTGGTCGAATCGGAGCGGGCCGGTATCGATGTTGCCCTCGACGGGCATGATTTCGAGATCGGGGCGGTCTTCCTGCTCAAACAGCCGGACGGCGAGGACGGGTTCCTCCTTCCAGGGATTGTGGCCCAGGTTGAACCACCAGTAGCGAAATCCTTCGGAAGCAAGGAGGCAGGCGGCGAGGATGAGGAAGGGTTTGATCATGCGGGTTGACCGGTCCGGTAGGTCGTAATGGCTTCCGCGGCTTGGCGCCGCCAGAGCCGGTCGAAGAGGAAGGCGAGGCCGAAAATGCACCCGTAGGTGACCGCCAGGGCCAGCATGCCGGCCGGGTCGTGCCGGGCGTCGAGTGCTTCGTGGCCGCCCTTGTCGAAGGCATCGACGAGGGAGAGGACGCGCAGGCTGTTCCCGACGAAGGCGACGAGGACGCCGAGCACGAGGAGGCTGAGCCGGGCGGGAAGGGCGAGGCGGAGAAGTTCGCCGGCGAAGAGGGCGGCCATGATGCTGCTCTGGAAGGAGCGGATGCCGCTGCAGCCGTCGCTGACGTTCAGGAGTTCTCCGTTGATGATGTAAGAGTGACCGGCGATTTCGACCGGGATACCCCAGAATTCACAGAGGTGACTGGCCACCTCAACGACGGTGCCGGTCAGGTTTGCCACGAGGCCGATCTCCACGCGGCCGGGGGGTGGAATGGCGACGAGGCAGAAGATCATCACCGGCAGGTAGTGGCGCCAGGCCCGTGAGCCTTCCACGAGGTTCGCGGCGAAAAGCGTCATTCCGATCACCAGGAAGCCGTGTGGCCACATGGGCAGCTTCCAGTGGAGGTCAGTCGTCTCCATCATCCGGAGGACAAAGGCAAGGAAGCAGCCCACCCCGAGAATGGCGAGGTGCCAGGGCTGAAGCGTCGAATTTCGCCGGTTCTTCGGATCGTTTTTCAGATCGCGCCGCCGGCTGATGAGGAAGTAGACGGCGGCCGGCGGCACGAGCCAGCCATAGCTGTAATAAGTGCCGGCACTCCACGTCGGGATGAGCGCCAGGAAAAACTGTCCCCAAAGGATCGCGAGGAAGGCAAACAGGGCGAGGCGCTCCCTGGATTCCTGGGTAGAAAAATGGGTCTGCCAGGAAGTGACGGTGCGCTCCTTCAGCCGTTCCGGTGTAAAATCGGCCCGCTCGACCGAGGCGAGACGGTCTTTGAGGGGCTGGAGGGAGAAGGACGCCACCGGGCTATGTTTTTAAATTTTCAGTAAAAGTCCAGGGGTTTTTGGTGACAGCGCAAGAAGGGCCGGACTGAGCGTCCCCAATGATTCACGATGATTTCGGAACGGGCTGAAGCAGGCGCGTGGCTGGATCGATACGATATTCCACCTCCGCGAGGCCGGTGGGCGTGAACATACGGCCGAGGGCGTCGTATTTTTGGATCCCGCCTTGGTAGTAACGTGACCACCCCCGCAGTTCGCCCGAATCTTGGTCGTAATCAAAGACGTCGCGCCAGGGTTTCGGGACGGTCATTCGTGGATCGACGAAGTCGAAGCTAAAGGGGGCTTCGATCAGACCTGGCAGGACGGCTTCGGCAACGACGAGCCTCTGGAGGGCGCGCCGGTAGAGGGTTCGCGCGGGGAATTGGTGGCGAGTGATGCCGGGTAGGCTGGCGACGTGGGGGTTTGGCGGGAGAACTTCGCCATCGGGCGATAGGAATTTGACCTGAGTGAGATGCTCTTTGGCGCTCTGGAAACGCGGGACCGAGGCTTGGTTTTCGGGTTTATCGAGCCAGATTTCGAGCATGAGCTGATTTTCCTCATAAAGATCCGGAGCGCTGACGAGACGCTCGATCGCGTCCTGCATGACCTGGTAGACGGAGCGATCGCCCACAGTGGTCTTCCGGAGAGTTTCGCTGAAGGTCCCGCGCATGGCTTCGAGTTCCCTTTTGATCTCGTTGAAGAGGACCCGGATGGCCTTTTCGCGAGTTTTGAAGCCTTCGAGTTCGGCTTCGGCGGTGGAGATGGCGGCTGGGTTGCCGGCTTTGCGGGCCTCGTGCAGGGCGCCTACGGCTTCTTGGTGCTGATCCCTCAGCATCTGGTCGCGCTGGCGGTTTTCCTGGTCGAGCTTCCGGTATGCGGCGATGAGGGGACCGAGTTCGGTTTTGAGCTGCTGAATGGCGGAGCGCTCCTCTGGGGTGAGTCCCTTCCACAGGAGCCGGCCGGGCCACGCGAGCGAGCCGCCGTCCCAGATGGATTCGAGAAAGACCGTCCATCGAAGGTCGTTCGAGGTGGGAGTGGCCGTTTCGTGGGCCAGGGTGCGGTAATCGATTTCGAGGATCCGGCCCTTGGCGTCGTAGACGCGGTGCTCGTTCGGGAGCATGTAGAAGGTGACGAAGGATGGAGGGCCTAGCGTGACGCCGTTGTCGGGAAAAACACCGATGTCGATCCGGTGACTGATCAAACCGGCGGGTCCCGGGGCGGGGAGGGGGTCGGGGTGATGTTCGACCGTGATGAGCGCCTCGCGCGTGTTGGGCGACGGGGTGATGGTCACCAGCCGGGGATCGCCACGGAGGAGCCGCCACTCGCAGCGGACGGGACGGTTGCCGAGGTCCACCGCCCGGGAGGCCGCGACGGTAAGCTGCCGGCTCTGAGATTTGCCGCGGAAAACGCGGGCGATGACCGCACCGCGATCGATGAGCGATTCTGAAGTGAGAGGTGCCGGCTCGAAGAAATCGATGCCGGGCCTGGCGGGGTCTTCTTCGGTGATGAGCTCGAGTTGGAGCACGGGAGGGATCGTCTCGGGGGTCATCTCCTGGGCGCGGCGCACCATCCGGAGGCGATCGATCTTTTTCGGGTCAAAGGCGGTGGGATGAGCGATTCCCGAGAGGTAATGTTCCCGGGTTTGGACGGGTTGATAGCTGGAGCGGAGGATGCTTTGGAGGGTTGGAGCGAGGAGATTTCGCTGGATGAGTAGGTTTTTCACCTCGGGGCGGAAGGCTGCGACGGTCAGGGCAAAGGCCTCGAGGAAGGGCCGATCGGAGAAGGAGGAGCCCTGGGAGATGAGGATGCACGGGGTGTTCGTGGGAAAGAGGTCGCCGTAGCCGGGGCGGCCGTTCAGCCCGGGGTCGTGATCTTTGTGCTCGGGATAGACATAGAGCTGGTTTGAGGCGTATTGCTGATTCAGGAACGCCAGGCCTTGGGGATTGGTGTAATACATGCGTCCAAGGCTGCCACCACCCTCGGGCGGAGCCGACAGGGAAGCGTTTCCCAGGGTCGGTTCCGGACGGATGACCCGCGCGAGGCCAGCGTGGAGGTCCTTCTTCTTTTCCTCGTCGGTGTAGCTGACCTCCTTCAGGCCAGGGAATTTGGAGAGATCCAGGCGGGAATGGCCCCGGCAGCGGTTATCGTAGTAGATGCCTTCGAGGCCTGCTGCCTTTCCAGCTGCAAACCATTCATTGACGAGCTTTCCGGCCGCGTCATCAAGCGTGGTGACCCCAGGTGGAGGAGAGGCAACATCGCCGGCGTCGTTGGCGCCCTGCCCCGGGAGGGCGGCGAGAAGAAGGAGGGGGAGCCAGAAGAGCGGGAAGCGGGGCGTCCGTGGAGAAATAAGCATGACCGGTCGTCTATCCTGAAGATCGTCCGCCGGCCACATGGTTGAGGCCAAGCGGACGTCGGTCAGCATATACGCGGCCGAGGGAAGTTGCCATCAATCTTCCCTCCCCGGTGACTGCCGGGGCGGGGATCAGGGCATGACCTAGTGGTGCGCCAGCGGGGATGACGCTTCGAAGCTCCGGAGACCGGACTCCGGATTGGGGATTCCGCGAAACCGTTCGCGGAATAGTGGGTCAGCGGGCGACGAAAAAGCCGCCACCAACGCGATCGTAATAACCGGTGGAGCGATGGCGGTTGACCTTGTCCGCCTGGGTTTCCTTGCCGTAAGCAGCTGGGATGGCGGTGACTTCGTCGGAGGGATACACGACTGAGCGATGGTGCTGGCAAGAGGCCAAGCCAAGGCAGAGAGGGGCCAGGAGGAATAAGAAGCGTTTCATGGTCTGGTTTCTTATATTTTTAATAATGATCGGGATTGCGACTCAATAACCAGAACATTTCAAAAAATTGGGTAATGTCCAGAAAGAAGTGCTCCGAATGCAGAAATAAATCGTCGATTGCTGGGCAGCCGAGGCATGCGAGGGTGCGTGGTGATTCTCGAAATGAAGCGGTGGCTTGGTGTCGCTGCGTTTCCGTTGCTTTGCATCATGAGCTGTCCTGCTGAAGTCCGATCGCCGTTGCCTGCTGCTGAGGAGATTGCGAAGCTCCCGGTCGATGGTGGGGACGAATTCAACCGGCTGATCTTCAGTCAAAGCCCCTATTTGCTGCAGCACGCGCGGAATCCGGTGGATTGGTATCCCTGGGGCGAAGCGGCGTTCGAGAAGGCGAGAAAGGAGGACAAGCCGGTATTTCTCTCGATCGGCTACACGACGTGCCACTGGTGCCACGTGATGGAGCACGAGTCCTTTGAGAACGAGGAGGTCGGTGCGTATTTGAACGATCATTTCGTGGCGATCAAGGTGGACCGGGAAGAGCGGCCGGACATCGACGAGGTCTACATGACCGTGACCCAGGCCATGACGGGGCGGGGAGGGTGGCCGATGACGGTGATCATGACGCCGGAGAAGAAGCCATTTTTCGCCGGGACTTATTTTCCCCGGGAAGACCGGGGCGGTCGTTTGGGGATTTTATCGATTCTGAGCCGGGTGAATCGGCTCTGGACCGAGAATCGCGAGCAGATCGAGGGCGAAGCGGAGAAAGTTGCGGCGGGGATTCAGGGAATGAGCGAATCCGTGGCTGGGGATGCCCCTGGGAAGGCGGCCTTGGAGTCGGCGAGAACGGAGTTAGGGCGGCTTTTTGATGCCGAACACGGCGGATTTGGCTCGGCGCCGAAGTTTCCGGTTCCGCCGAATCTGAGCCTTCTGCTCCGGCATCATGACCGGACGGGAGACGAGGAAGCGTTGGCGATGGTGGAGAAGACGCTGAAGGCGATGCGGCAGGGAGGCATGTTTGATCACATCGGGTTCGGCTTTCACCGGTATTCGACCGATCGCGTCTGGCTGCTGCCGCATTTCGAGAAGATGCTGTACGATCAGGCCCTGCTCGCGCTGGCTTATTTGGAGGCCCACCAGGTCACGGGCGAGGCCTTTTACCGGGACACGGCGCGTGAAATTCTGACTTACGTCCGGAGGGACATGACCTCGCCGGGGGGAGGCTTTTACAGTGCGGAGGATGCGGACAGCGAGGGAGAAGAGGGCAAGTTTTACGTCTGGACGCCCGACGAAATCGCGGCCGTGCTGGGCGCCGAGGATGGAGCGTTATTTTCACGCGTTTTTTCCATCACTCCGGATGGGAACTTCACCGACGAAGCGACGGGCCTCCGCAGCGGGGCGAGCATTCCGCATTTGCGGAAGGACTTGGCTTTGTGGGCGTCCGAGTTAGGCCGCGAGGAAGAGGCGTTTCGCTCCTGGGTTTCGGAGTGCCGGACGAAGCTTTTCGACGCCCGGGAAGAGCGAGTGCACCCGCAGAAAGACGACAAGATTCTGACGGACTGGAACGGGCTCATGGTCGCGGCATTTGCGCGAGCGGCGAGAGTTCTCGATTCTCCGGAGGATCTCGAAACGGCGAGCCGGGCGGCGGCGTTCGTTCTGGAACATCTTCGGACTCCGGAAGGCCGTTTATTGAAGCGTTACCGGGCCGGGGAGGCGGGGCTGACCGCGCATCTCGAGGATTACGCGTTTCTGATTTGGGGGCTCATCGAGCTTTATGAGGCAGGATTCAATGCTGAGTTCCTGGAGGAAGCCGTGCGCTTGACGGACGCCTCGATCGAGCATTTTTGGGACGAGGAGGATGGGGGCTTCTACATGACGGCGGACGACGCGGAGCCCCTGCTGGTGAGGGCGAAGAAGCTGTATGGCGGAGCGATTCCGTCGGGGAACGCCGTGATGGCGCTGAATTTGGTCAGGATGTTCCGGATGACTGGGGAGGATCGTTTTCGGGAAAAACTGGATGCCCTTCTGGTGGCTTTCGGCGGGGATGTGGCCCGTTCGCCCGGGGCCTTTCCGATGCTGATGCAGACCATTGATTTCTTGGAGGGAGCTTCGAGGGAGGTGGTCATTGCGGGAGCGGCCGTGGACGATCCCGGGACGCGTGCGTTGCTTCGGGTGGTGCAGGAGTCATTCGCGCCGCGCCAAGTGGTTTTGTTCCGACCGGGACTCGAAGCGAAACCGTTGGTGACGGAGCTGTCTCCGTTCACTTCGGCGCAGACCATGGAGGATGGCGTGGCGACCGCTTATGTTTGTCAGGATTTCACCTGTCGGCGGCCGGTCACGGACCCGGACGATTTGAGAGATCTGTTGGCCGAGTTGGTGAAAGATGAAGGGCAAAAGCCAAGATAGGCACGGTGCATCCGTGTGAGCTGGAATTGGTTGCTTCCATTCATCCATCGGCCGATGGGAAGTCCGCCGGGACTCAGGAAACCATGCAAACGACGCAAACGCTGTATGATCGGGTTGGGGGCGAGGAAGGCATCGCCCGTCTTGTAAACGAGTTTTACACGAAGGTGCTGGCCGATCCCGAGTTGGCGCCGTTTTTCAGCCACAGTTCCGCCGACCGGATACGGCGGATGCAGGAGAAGTTCATGTCGGCTGCCCTTGGAGGGCCGGCGCCGTATGCAGGACGATCGCTGGCTGAAGTGCACCGTGGCCGGGGCATTACGCGCCGGCACATCCAACTTTTCATCGATCACCTGATCGAGACGATGGAGGGATTATCGATCAGCCGGGATGACGCGAACGCGATCGCGGCCCGGGTCAATTTGTATGCTGACGAGGTGACTGGTGATTTCGCTCACGAGAATTTGTGAGGCGAAATTCCGTGCCAGTTGATTTCAACAATTTCTTCATTTTTGGCGAAGACACCTGACATCGGGTGGTCAGAGGGTATGATCGCACTCATATGTCTGGAAAGAAGCGACGGAGGAAGCGCGAGCAGAAGAGTCCAGTTTTTTGGTTCTGGGTTGTCTTTTTCGTCGTGCTGCTAGCGGCCGGGGGGCTTTGGCTGGCGAAAGAACCCCTCCTCGGAGTGGCGGCACAGTGGAAAGCCGGCCGGAATTGGAAGGAGGCGCAGGCGCTGGCGGCAAAAGGGGCCTGGGACGAGGTCAAGCCGAAGGTGATGTACACCTACCAAAAGAAGCCGGAGCACATCGATGCCCTCCGGATGCTTCTGGAGGCGGCGATCCAGACGGACGACGACAACAAGATGCGGATTGCCATGGTGGCATTTCAGCATCCGGAAAGCACGCCGGCGGACAAGGCGCGAAGTCTCAAACTGCTATTGGACGAGGGCGACTACGCGTCGGCCCGGATGCTTGCCCGGGCGCTTAGCGAGGAACAGCGCCAGGAACCGGAGATTTTCCTTCAGATGGTGCGATTCTTGGCGCGAACGGGTTCCAAAGATCGGGCGGTGGGAATGGCGCGTCAGTTCATGGCGCGAAGCCCGATGGTCAATCCCGAGTTGCGCCTGGCGCTGGCCGAGGCCTTGTTGAGCGGTCAGGTGACCCAGGAACAGATCCGCGAGGCCTACGGGATCATCAAAGAACTCATGGAGCGCGACGGGGAGATCGCGCTGGAAGCCTTCCGGGTCTTGGGCCGGATCCCGGTTCAGGCCGTGGATGCCTCGGCTTTCCCTGGAGTGGCGGACTGGTTGGCAGGACGTCCGGGGGCCACGGACGCAGATCGCCTGCTACTCTACTCCCTCCGCTTGGCGAAGCCGGCCCGCGAGGGAAAAGGGGCGGAGATCGAGTCGATCGTGAGCGATGCCGTGCTCGAGTTTCGGGAGAAGAACCCGGAAGCGCTGAGTCAGTGGCTCCTGCGGATCGGGCGACCGGACGTCGTGATGGAGATCATCGAAGCCTCTGGAGGCCGTCAGCAGTCGCTGACCTTGTATGAGGCCGGGCTGCAGGCTCTGATGGCTTCCGAGCAGACTCGGGAAGCCGTGGATTGGCTCGCCAATCCGCATCCGGAGGGGAACAAGGTGGAGCTTTCGGCGCTGAGAGCGGCGCTCCTCTACCAGCTGGGACGCATTCAGGAGGCGAACAACGACTTCAAATCCACGATGACGGCGGCCGAGGTCCGGAACCATGGGCCGTTGTATGTGGACATCGCGAACATCTGGACGCGATTCAACCGGCAAGCGTGGGCGGCGGATGCGTTCGTGCAGGCCTCGACCTACGACGGGACGATCATGCCTCCAGCCGACAGCCTAAGCTTCCTGGTGGATTACCTCCTGCGCAATGACCGGGCGGAAGACGCGTTCCTCGTGACCTCCCGGCTATCGCAGCGGGAACCTGACAGCATCATTACGCTGAACAACCTGGCTTACGTGACGGTTTTGCTTGGGCGAGAACTCGAAACGCCGCTGAAGATCGGTGAGTTCTTGAGCAAAAATTACCCCAAGGTGGCGGCATTCCAAACGACCTATGCTCTGGTCTTGATGGACGACGGGCAGGTAGAGAAAGCGGTTGAGGTCATTGAGCGGGAAGACGTCGACTGGGGCGCCGGTGGCAACACCGGGAGAGCCATTCGGGCGGCGGTCTACCGTGCCGCAGGGGCGGATGAGAAGGCTGCCGCGCTCCAAGGCGACGTCAAGGAGGCCGATCTCTATCCTGCCGAGCGGGACTATTTCAAGGCGAAGATGGAGTCGTGAGCGTTCGGGGCGAGGGGGCGCTGAGCTGGCATGAACGTTTCAAGCCATGATTTGCGACAGTGGTTTGGTGCTGTCGGCGAATCGCTGGCGTTCCAGACCGAGGGCATGGGCTTGAGCGAGCCATAGGTTCGCGAGCGGGGTGCCGTCGGGGCAGTGGAGGTGGCGACCTCCGTCGATGAAGCGTCCGGAACCCTTCCCTGCAACGATGATGGGCAGGCGATTGTATTGGTGAGTGGCGCCGTCGCCCAACCCAGAGCCATAGGTGAACAGGGTATGGTCGAGCAGGGACTGGCCGTCGGCTTCCTGGATGGCGTCCATGCGCTGCACGAGGTAGGCGAACTGTTCCATGTGGAAGCGGTCCAAACGGCGGAGTTCGGCCTCGTATTTCCGCTGATTGTGGGACATCTCGTGGTGGCTGAGCGGCCGGTCGAAGACGCCTTCGTAGGTGAAGGGGGTGGCCCATCGCTCCGGACCCACCATCAATGTGGCCACGTTCGTGAGGCCGGCTTGGAGGGCGACGACCATGAGGTCGCCCATCAGGCGGATGTATTCTCCGCGAGGCAAGTGAGCCTCGGGTGGGAGTTCGAACTCCACCTCGGCGATTTCCGATCGCATGGCCTCGAGCCGGTCCATCTGCTGTTCGATGGAGCGGATGGCTTCGAAGTATTCGCCGAACTTCTGTTGATCGTCGTGGCCAAGCTGCCGTTTCATGTCGCGAGCGTCTGCCAGCACGAGGTCGGTGACCGCCCGATGGTCGCGAGCTCGTGAGGTTCCGAAGAGTCGCTCGTAGGCCTTTCGTGGGTCGCGGATGGAGGGGGCCACGTGGCCGGTCCCATACCACGAGATGTTGTCGAAATGGATGGATTCGAGGTTGTCCTTGTGGCTATTGCAACTCAGTTCGATGGTCCGAAACGGGGTGTTTCGGCCGATGGAATCGCCCACGATTTGGTCCAGGGTCCGGTCGAGCGGCCAAGCGGATTGCTTGATCTCGTAGGGCCCGGCGCTGGAGAGGAAGCAGCAACCGCACTGCGCATGGACGTCCGTGCCACTCTGGAAAACCCGGTCCAAACCGGTGATCAGGGTGATCCGGTCTTTGACGGGAGCCAGAGGCTCGATGGTCGGAGTGAGTTCCAGGGGGTGAAAGCCCGGCTCAAGGGCGGTTTTTCCGAGTTTCGTGCGGCGTGTTTCCTGGCCGAACTTCAGGAGTTCGGTGTCGATCTCTCCCGGGAAGAAGGCTCGGCGGACGACGCCGATGGGGACGTAGAAGATGGCCAGGCGCTGGGGGATTTGGGCTGGGCTTCCGCCGGCGATGCTTTCGAACCAAGGCAAAGCGAGGCTGGCACCAGTGGCGCTGCGGAGGAAGGAGCGTCGTGAGGGATTCATGGGGTTATCAGGAGGCCGGGCCGGCAGGAGTTGATTTGTGGAGAAAGGGTTCGCTCAGGATGATCTGTTCGAGGAGGGGACGGAAGCGGTAATCCGCAGCGGCGGTTGCGGCCACGATTCGATCGAGAGCGGGGGCGTCGGCCGGAGAGAGTTCGCGGCCGAGGGCATAGGAAAGCAGGTGGCCGGCGAGGGCCCGGGTGAAGCGGTCTTTTTCGGCAAGGATGGCGTCCTTGAATGCCTCGATCGAGTCGAAGGAGTGAGTGCGGAAGAGTTCGCCGCTCATGTCGACGGGAAGGCCGTTGTCGTATTGGTCGCGCCAGATTCCGGTGGGACCGTAGTTTTCGAGGGCGAAGCCGAGCGGATCGATGCGCGCATGGCATCCGGCGCAGTCGGGGCGGTTCCGGTGAGCCTCGAGCTTTTGGCGGAGGGTCAGGCCATCACCCACGGCTTCTTTTTCGTCTTCGGGAAGAGCTGGAATGTCGGCTGGAGGCGGTTCAGGAGGATTGTTGAAGACGACGGTGGTCATCCAGGCACCCCGGGTGATGGGATGGGTTCTGAGGCGGCCGGAGGTCATCGTCATGACGGCCGCGTTGGTGATGATGCCGCCCTCGCGCCGGGAGTCGAGTGTGACTCGGCGGAAGTCGAGGGCTTTCAGCGATCGACCGCGCGTGGGGATGAAGCCGGATTGTTCATACCAGCTTTCGAGGTAGCGTGTGCGGTAGCTGAAACCGGGATCGATGAGATCGAGGATGGACCGGTCTTCGACAAAGACCGTTTCGAACAGCAGCAGGGGTTCCAGCATCATGTGCATGCTGGCGCGGTAATTCAGGTTGAAGTAAAAGCCGGGGTTCCGGTCGGGGGCTGGGGCGGAGGCGATGATGCGCTCGAGCTGAAGCCACTGGGTAGGGAAGCTGTCGCAGAAGCGCTTGGTTCGGCGGTCATCCATCATCCGCTTCACTTCGGCGAGCAGCACGGTGGAATCCGAGAGCTTCTGATGGCGGGCCAACTCGAGAAGGCGGTCATCCGGAAGGCCGCCCCAGAGGAATAGAGCCAGACGCGTGGCGAGTTCGAAATCGTCCACCGGAGCCACCGGCGCACTGGCGGCGTTTTCGTGGAAGTAGAGAAACTTGGGCGAGCATAGAATCGCGGCGGTGGCGCCTTTCATGGCTTCCGTGAAAGTGGCTCCTTCCGCCACACGCGCTTCGACGAAGGCCGCGTAGCGCTCGACGTCGCTGGTCGAGGCGGGACGGCGGAACGAACGGGTGAGGAGGTGTTCGAGGCGGCGGCGGAGCGCTTCGGCGTGGGGAGTGCCGGATTCGGGCTCGGCGAAGATTTCGTCCCAGCGACCGACGGTTTCGGGACCGAAATTCGGGGCGTGGACGATGGAATGGGCGAGTTCCAGGAAGGACTCCAAGAGCATGGGGGAGAGGGAGAGATGGTCGGCCCGGTTGTCGAAGCCATGCTCGGCGCGGAGGTCCTGAGGAAACGGGGACACTCCGTGAAGACGGGGCTCGATCATCTGCGACTTGCCGAGGGGACGGCTGCCGGCCCGGAGTTCATCCGGCATTTGGCGGGAGGCGGGGTTGAAGTAATCCCCATGTTCCCTGAGCATGCGTTCGGGCAGGGAGAAGACCTGAACCTTCAGGTCGAACAAATCCTGGACGGCGTTGTTGTATTGGAAGCGGTTCATCCGCCGGATGGGAGTTGGCGGATAAGTGGAGCGAGCTTCGAGGCTTTGGTGAAGCAGCCCTTGAAGCGAGTCGATCAGGAAACGGTGATCACCGGAGGCCAAGGGAGGTTCGTCTTCGGGAGGCATTTCCTCGAACTCGAGCACCTCGATGATGTCTTGTAGGCGGTCCAGATCGGCCGCGAGATCGCCGGCGGAGCGGATCTGAAGGAGATCGAGCTTTCCTTTGACACGGCCATCTTCGCCATGGCAGCGAACGCAATGCTGCTGGAAGAGAGCGACGATTCGGTCCTCCTGCGCCGCCGCCTTGACTGGGTGATGCAGGATGGCAAGCGACGCGAGGGTGAACAGCGGCAGTCCAGGGCGCATGTGTATGGCACGGAAGGGTTTCCCGACTCTTTCATCCAAAAACCCGTGCGGGCAGCCCGTTCTCGAACGAAGGTCCCCACCCGATGAGCAGCGAAGCATCAGCGCCAAGCGTGGGGGAAGGCGATTCCCATGAGTTGAAACTCCGTTTACTACAGAATGAGGATACGGAGGACGTGGTGCGTATCTCTCACTCGCTCTACGCGGCGATGGACGATCACTGGACGGCGGACGAATTTCAGCGTTTGCTGGAGACGTTTCCGGATGGGCAAATTGGGGTGGAAGACCGTGGGCGGATCGTGGCCTTTACGCTTTCGTTGATCGTCAAATACGATCGATTCGGCGACAACCACACCTATTTGGAGATCACCGAAAACTATCGCTTCACGGCCCATGACCCGGATGGAGACGTCCTGTATGGGATCGAGGTGTGCGTGGATCCGGCGTTCCAGGGGATGCGCTTAGGGCGACGGCTGTACGATGCCCGGAAGGAGCTCTGCGAGAAGCTGAATCTCCGGGCAATCATCGCTGGAGGGCGAATGCCGGGCTATAGCGATTACGACCAGGAGATGACGCCCCGGGAATACATTGACCAGGTCAAGCGCAAGGAGATCTACGATCCGGTGATGACGTTCCAACTCAGCAACGACTTCCACGTGAAGAAGGTGCTGACGAATTACATGGGGAGCGACACGCAATCGAAGTCCTACGCGACGCTATTGGAATGGCCGAACATATACTACGAGCCCACGGAAAGGCTGGTGGGCGCGCCGCGGACGGTAGTTCGGGTGGGGGTGGTTCAGCTTCAGATGCGAACGACGCCGAACATCCAGGGCTTCTTCGACAACGCGGAATTTTACATCGATGCCGTGAGTCGCTACCAGGCGGACTTCATCGTCTTTCCGGAGTATGTCACGGTGCCGCTGATGGCGCCGTACAATCACATGGGGCCGGCTGCGGCGATGCGGAAGTTGGCCGAGCAGACGGAAGAGATCCGGGATTTTTTCGTTCACAAAGCACTCGAGTACAACATTAATGTTGTGGCGGGGAGCATGCCTTGGTATGAGAACGAGCGTTTATACAACGTGAGTTACCTCTGTCAGCGTAAAGGGACGTGGAACGTTCAATACAAGCTCCACATCACCCCCAACGAGCAGGACGACTGGGGGATGGTGGGAGGGGACCAACTCGAGGTGTTCGACACGGATTGTGGGAAGGTGGGGATTCTCATCTGTTACGACGTCGAGTTTCCCGAGCTGGGCCGGATTCTGGCGGAGAAGGGGGTGAGAATTCTGTTCGTTCCTTTCTCAACGGACACGGACCGGGGGTATTACCGGGTCCGGCACTGCGCGCAGGCGCGAGCGATCGAAAACGAATGCTATGTGGTCGTGGTCGGGAGCGTGGGCAACCTGCCGAAAGTGACGAACATGGACTTGCAGTATGCGAAATCGGCGGTGTTATCGCCGTCGGACTTCAACTTTCCGGACGAGGCGGTGGTGTCTGAAGCGACGGCGAACACGGAGATGACGTTGATCGCCGATGTGGACGTGGACGATTTGAAGGATTTGCACACGCACGGGAGCGTGCGGAATCTGCGCCAACGGCGGAAGGATCTCTATTCGGTCAAGTGGGGGAAGGGTGGTAGATCCTGAGCGAATCTTTTACGGGAAAAGCGCGAAAGGCGGACATTGCTGCCCGCCTTTCGATCAGTGACTCGGAGTCTGGGATGGTTCAGGCGGGATTGGCGCTTCCCTGATACTTCGCGTCTCCGAACCCGAGGATGGGGATGAAAATGAAGCTGAGGAGGAAGAGGGCGATGCCGAAGCCGGCTCCTTTTCCGAAACTTTTTGCGAGATCGATCATCACGATGATGCCGATGACGACATTCACGATGGGGATGAGCATCAAGATGACCCACCAAACCGGACGCCCGGTGATCTGGAGCAGAACGATGAGGTTGTAGATGGGGACAATGGCCGCCCAAGCGGGCTTGTGTTTTTTTTGGGAAGTGTCGGATGGCCGAGAGCGAACAGCGTTTGGGACTGAGTTTGGGGCTGCGTTTGAGCTTGATGTTCGCGCTATTTTACGCCGTGGCGATGCTGGCGCTGCTGTGGGCGGTGAACCTGGTGCTGGTTCGTTGGGTGACGGCAGCGGAGCAGCGGATCGTCGAGGAGCGGGCGGAAGAGTTCGCGGCCTGGTATCGGGAGGGAGGGGTGAGCGCTCTGGCGGCCCGATTCGAGAGGCAGGCGGCTCAGCGGCCGGAAGTGGTGTTTCTGCGTGTGACCTCGCGGCGGAGCCAGGTGCTCTTCGTTCACAGCCCGCACGGGGAGGCGCTGATGAAGCCGGAGCTGCTGCAGAATCTGCCCTACAACGCCACCATGGCTCATTACGCGGCGGACCCGGCCGATCCCGGGTCGCGCTGGACGGTGAGGGCCCAACCGCTGGGGGACGCTCTGGTTTTGCAAGTCGGCAAGAACTCGCGCGAGGCGGAGAGCGTGTTGAGGGCGGGCCGCCGGTTGCTGGTTTGGTCGATCCTGCCGATCAGCGTGGTGGCGATCGGTTTGGGGACGTTCACGACCTACCGCTCACTGCGGCCGCTGCGTTCGCTGATGGAGGCGATGTTCGAGATTCATCGCACCGGGAACTGGGGACGGCGGGTGCATCTCGAGCGGCGGCTGGATCCGGATCTGGTGCGGCTTTCGGAGTTGTTCAACGCGTTGCTGGACCGGAACGAGCAGCTCATCAAGGCGATGCACGAGTCGCTGGACAACGTGGCGCACGATTTACGGACGCCTATGGCGCGGTTGCGGGCGGCGGCCGAGTCGGCCTTGGAGGAACCCGATCCGGCGTCCGGGAGGAATCGCGAGGCGCTGAGGGACTGCCTGGAAGAATCGGGTGCCGTGCTGCATTTGCTCGAGGATTTGATGGAATTGGGGGAAGCGGAAACCGGTGGGATGCGGCTTCACCGGCAGGAATTTGCCGCCGGCGAAGTCCTGGAGGCGGTGGCGGACTTGTATGAGTTCGTCGCGGAAGAGGCAGGGGTCGAGTTGCGGATCGAATGGCGCGGGGAGGGGATGACCGGCGGCGACCGGATCCGGTTGCAGCGGGCCCTGGCCAATTTAGTGGACAACGCTCTGAAACACGCGCCGAGCGGGAGTGAGGTGGTGCTGCGTGCCGAGTCGCTGGATGGCGGCACGCGATTCAGCGTGAGCGACGGGGGGCCGGGCTTGCCGGTCGAGGGCCGGGAACGGATTTGGGACCGGCTGCATCGACTGGATCCCAGCCGATCTCAGCGCGGCCTCGGCCTGGGGTTGAGTTTCGTGCGGGCGATTGCGCTGGCGCACGATGGCCGGTATGGGGTGGAGAGTGAGCTCGGCGAGGGGGCGACGTTTTGGATCTGGGTGCCCATCAAGGGGCGGGAGCCGAACGAGCCCGGTAGAACCGGTTTGGGCCCAGGTCCGGGTCCGTGATGGTCATGACGGGGATGGGCTCGGCGGTTTCGCTTTGGAAACCGGGGCCGGAGGGGAGGCCGCCATCGATGACCTCGGTGAGGGTGTCCCAGTCGACGAGATCGCTGGATCCTTCGACGATGAGGCGATAGCCGCGGGCGGCGGGGTTTCGTCCCAGGGTCAGGGTCGTTTGGGAGCCGTCGTGGTGGAAGGTGAACGCGTGGGCGGGGTCCCCGCCGAAGGGGGTTCCATCGGTGAGGTAGTCGATGAGGGATGGCATGCCGTCGCCGTCGTTGTCAAAGGCGAGCGACGCCAGGATGGGATCAGCGAGTTGTGTGGGTGAGAAGGCTCCGGCCATCCAGGTGTGGACACCCTCGGGTGGAGCGGGCAGATCCACCGGGTCGCCGAGAGATTCATCGACGTCCGTGTCCTCGAGTTGGGAGAGCGACCCGGCTTGGCCGGTGACGGGGGTGGCTTGGAGTTGGGCTTCGGTCAGCGCCGGGTGAGGGCGGGCAAAGCGCATGTAATCGGCATCGGCGACGAGGTCGGGATTTCCGAAATCGGCGACGATGCGGTTTTGGTGAAACACATCGAGGCCGCTGACGGAGGGCCAGTCGGTGTAGCAGGTGATGCCGACGTGCAGGGTAGCGGGCATGTCGTTGCGGACGAAGCGGTTTTCGACGATCCACCCGGCGTTGCCGTGTTGGCGGAGGAGGAGGAAGGTCGCGCCGATGCGCACGATCTGGAGGGTGGCCGTGTCGTCGCCGGCGGGCACGCCGTTCTGGGTCGCGTAGAGGTTGGAATTGCCGTTGATGGTGGTTTTCACCTCGCAGTGCCAGGTGTTCGCGAGGTTGCCCCAGTTCGATGCCGCGTTGCCGTAGGAGAGGAAGATGTAGTTCTCGGTGCCGGGCTGCCAGTCGGTGGTGTAATGGTTGGGTTCCCCCTGAGCGGGTGGCGGCCAGGGGAGGACGGTTTCGGGTCCGGGGTCGGGGACGG
>CAZCRA010000048.1:0-24131 GCA_964500945.1 uncultured Verrucomicrobiales bacterium
TTCGAGCTTTTCGACGATGCGCAAGCTCTGGAGGTTGTGCTCGAAACCGCCGTGATCGCGCATCAGGCTCTGGAGGACCCCTTCACCGCAGTGTCCGAAGGGGGCATGTCCGAGGTCGTGGGCGAGGGCGATGGCCTCAGCCAGGTCCTCGTTGGCCCCGAGGGCGTTGGCGATCGTTCGGCTGAGGGAGGCCACCTCGATCGTGTGGGTGAGGCGGGTCCGGATGTGGTCGCCGAGATCGTTGAGGAATACCTGCGTTTTGTATTCGAGGCGCCGGAACGCGCGGGAGTGGATGATGCGGGAACGATCGCGCTGGAAAATGGTGCGGTAGGGATGCTGAGGCTCCGTGTGTTCGCGGCCCGCGCTGGTGGTGGCGGGTTGGGCAAACCGGGCGAGCGTCTCGGCCTCGACCCGTTCCATTTCCTCGCGCGTTCGAAGTTGGAGGGGCCGATCAGTCATCCGATGGATTGGAAGGGTTGGAGTCGGGGACGGCTTCCGCCATTTCCTCACGCAGTTTGCGAGCGGCGGCCCGGCCCTCGCGGAAGGTTACGAGAATGTCGTAGAGGCTCAACCCCGCCAGGAAGAAACACCCGAGCAAGACCACCAACCAACCGCCGACGAAGAGCGCGGGTGACGATTCGGCATCCAAAACGAAGCTCCCAAGGACGGTGGCCAGGAGCAACGCGGCCGTGAACACGAACATCAGCTTCCGCCTTGATCCACGATCGTGTAGGAGGGTTCGGGCGAGGTGTTGGATCGGTTTGGAGGACATGGGTCTATAACATCCTACCACTGGCCTACTGGATTCCGAAACGGTCGCGCAAGTTCCGGTTCGCCCGGTCGATTCGGTCGCGAAGTGAGGAGGTGGAGAACCACTGGGCGCCGGCGGCTTCAGCGTGATTCTGGATGGCCCGGTCGTCGGTCGCCACGTGGACGTCGAACCGGGCCGCGTATTTGGTGGCCAAGCGCTCGATGACGGAGTCGGCCGAGTGTGCGGCGTCGCTGAAGAAGACCTGAACCTGGCCAGGGCCGGCGACGGACTCGATCTTCGATCCGCGACCGTCGAAGACGACGGCGACGCGGGCAAAGTCCGTGTCCTGGAGGATGGCAAGATCCCGGCAGAGGAGATCGCGAGCGTTTTCCTTTCGGCGCCGGTGGAGCTCGAGGAGCTCGGGCCAAGCGTGGATGACGTTGTTGCCATCCACGAGCAGGACTTTTGGAGGGGAGCCGCCGGTCATGCGCGTGGAGCGGGGGATCGACGGTGAGCAGGTGGCGATCAGGAGGGAGCTTCCGAGTCTCCGGATTCGCCGGCCGGCTTGCCGGTTTCCGTTTCAGCCTGTGGCTCGGGCTTTTTGGCCGCTGCTTTTTTCTTAGCGGCCGCTTTTTTCTTCGTGGCGGCCTTCTTCTTGGTGGCGGCTTTCTTTTTGGCGGCGGCCTTTTTCTTCGGTGGTGCTTCGGCGGGCTTATCCGCTGGGGTCACGTCGGCATTGGCCGGGGCCGGTGTTTCCTCCTTCTCTTTAGGGGCTGGAGCTTTCTGAGCTGCTTCCTTTGGAGGGGTTTGGCGTTTTGGGGCCTTTTTCTTGGCGAGAGCCTCGTTTGCCTTTTCGCGCTCCTTGACCCGTTTGAGGTAGTGTTTCCGGCGAGCGCGCTTAATTTCTTTATTGTACTGTTTTCCCATGACCCTGATTCGCGCCCGGCTTGCGGGGCGAACGACCCTGTTCGGCCGAAAAGCCCGTGGAATCAAGGGAAAACGCTGATCCGGGGCAAGGCGGAGCGAGAGGGGCGGTAGAAAGGACTTGCACCAGGGAGCGAAACGGCTTCTAATTTGAGTAGCGAACGGAAACGCTAGTTCGCGTGCAAGCAGTGGTTCGACAAGGCCGGATCGCTGAGCAGAGGCGGAGCAAATCATTTGCATCAAGTCGCCTCTGTCCGCTGGAAGTGGAACTCTGGCGCATGCGCACGACCGTCGGCTGTCAGGCAGGAAGCCTCGAGAGGCCGTCAGGTGATTCCCCAGTTCTCTGAGTAAACGGAAGGCAGTCTTTCGTGCTTGCTCCCTCACGTGGCCGCGCCCCATGGCGTTCATTCACCACCATTCGAAAGCCAGATTTCGCACCCTCCGGGTGCTGCTTTCCGCAGCGTCTCTTCCCACGCTTCTGCGCGATGCCCGACAAGCGGGGAGGCGATGAAACGAGCCGCACCATTTCGCCAAAACACTCCACTCTGATGATCCGAACCCAACGGGACCCGTCGATGCGTCCGGCTTTTTGCGCGGACTTCCGGGGCGACGCGATTGCCTCGATGCACGGTAGCCTCCGCCGCTTCCCGGTCCCGGGGCCCTGGGTCCTAACCCCTCTGACATGAGTTTATGACCGAACGACCATCTACCGCCGAGTTGCCCTTGTTTCGCCAAGAAGGCAGGCCGTCCGGAGAAACCGGTTCCCCACCGCCTGAGGGCGGCGGGCCCGTCCGGGCCTCGTCCGAAGCAGGGCCGAAAGCCGAACGGACTTCGAAGTCCGCACCGGCCGAAACGTCCAAGGCTCCGGTGGAATCCAATGGAAGCGCGGCCTCTTCGCGCCGCCGGGATCGTCGGCCTTCGCGGGGGCGCTCCGACCGGGGAGGCAAGCCGGAGGGTGACGCCGGGCGCCGGGGCGGATCCGGTGAGCGCTCCGACGAGGGAGAGGGCGGTGGACGCCGCCGCAAGCCGAAACGGAAGCGCCGGGAGAGGAAAGCGGAACCCCCGAGCGGACCTCCGTTCGATGGGGCGGGACTGCTGGAAATCTCGAACAAAGGCTTCGGCTTCCTGCGGCATCCAGACAACGACTTCAACCAGGCGCCAAACGACATCTTCGTCACGCCCGAGCTGGTTCGCAATTTCGGGTTGAGGGACGGAATGTGGATCAAGTGCGAGGCCAAAGAAGGCCATCGCGGACCGCAGCTAACGGAACTGCGCGAAATTTGTGGGTTGAAGCCCGAAAAATGCCGGGATTTGCCCTATTTCGAGGAGTTGACGGCCATCAACCCGAACAAACGGCTGGTATTTGAGACTGAACAGAGTCGCTACACGACGCGGGTGATCGATTTGATTGCTCCGATCGGGCGAGGCCAGCGGGGATTGATCGTCGCTCCGCCGCGGACGGGCAAGACGACCTTGCTACAGCATTTGGCGGAAGCGGTCCACGCGAACTACGAACAGATGAAGGTGTTCGTCCTGTTGGTGGACGAGCGGCCGGAGGAAGTCACTGAGCTGCGCCGGGCGCTTCCGTTCGCGGAGGTCATGGCGAGCAGCAACGATCAGGACGTGAAGAGCCACACCCGGATCGCCCAACTCGCGATCGAGCGTTCAAAGCGGCTCGTGGAGGCTGGAGAACACGTTTTTCTGCTTCTGGACTCCATCACGAGAATGGCGAGGGCGTTCAACAACGCGATGAGCAACAACAAGGGCGGGATATCGAAAGGTGGACTGGCCGTTGGAGCGCTCGAAATCCCCCGGCGGCTGTTTGCGGCGGCCCGGAACACGCGCGAGGCGGGATCGTTGACGATCATCGGCACGGCGTTGGTCGAGACGAATAGCAAGATGGACGATTCGATCTTCCAGGAGTTCAAGGGCACCGGGAACATGGAGCTGGTCCTGGAGCGGAAGATCGCGGAGCAGTATGTGTGGCCCGCGGTGAACATTCACGCGTCCGGGACGCGGCGGGAGGAGCTGCTGCTTCCGAAACATCAGCTCGAAAAGATTTACCTGATTCGGCGTGGTCTGGCAGGGCACAAACCTCTGGAGGCCATGGAACGAATTCTCTCGCTGATGGAGCGCTTCCCCAATAACGCGCAGATGTTGATGGAGTTGAAGCCGAGCTGATCCCGATTTCCGGCAGGGCCATGCAGGATTCTTCAAGGGATTCGTTGCCGGTGACGGTGCCGGACAAAGCTCCGGGCGAAACGCGGGAGCAACGGGCCAAAGCCTCCGGGTTGGTGGCCTGGCTGATGGACGAGGTCATTTCGGTGCCGGGAACGAAGGTCAAAATCGGACTCGACCCGGTGCTGGGGCTATTGCCCGGCGCAGGAGACTTTGCTTCATCGACCGTCTCCTGCGTGGCTCTCCTCGAGGCGATGCGCCGGGGCATTCCGCTCAAGGTTCAGGGACAAATGATCGGGAACATCCTGATCAACGCCGGGTTTGGGTCGATCCCCATCGTGGGGGATATTTTCTCGGTGATCTTCCGCAGCAACTCGCGCAACCGGGACATCATCAATCAACATCTGCGGGAGTCCGTGGAAGCGGGCAGAGATGCGAGTTGGTGGCGTGTTTTGCCGGCCTTCCTTTTCATCGCCTGCTTCGTGCTGGTCACGATCGCGATCAATTTCCTCCTGTGGATTTGGCTGGCGAACCGGGCAACGACGTGGCTGAACGGATTGTTTCCCGGTCTGAATTAAGTCCGGGGAAAGACGATCATCCGTTTTGCTCCGCCGCAGCACGGATGGCGGCGAAAACCGCTTCCGGGACGTATCGGCGGAGCTGACCTTCCCAGCCGTCGGGTCCGACGAGGCCCTTGACCATGCTGGAGCTGACCTCGGCCATTTCCCGAGGTGGCATCAGGAAGACGGTGGTGATTTCCGGACGGATGTCCTCGTTGATTTGCCTCATGACCTGCTCGTACTCGTAATCGGAGGGGGAGCGGATTCCGCGGACGATGTATTGCGCGCCAATTTCGGCTGCGTAATCGACCAGGTAACGGTTTTCGAACGATTTGATCTGGATATGGTCCCCATCAGGTATCGATGCGTTCAGCAGATCGATTCGCTGGCCGAGCGGGAAGGTGTAGGTCTTTTCCGGATTCTCTCCGATTGCGACCGTCAACCGGTCGAAGAGGACACGGGCCTGCTGAACGATCCAAAGATGGCCGTTGGTAATGGGGTCGAAGCTCCCGGCGTAAACAGCGTGTTTCACGTCATTCGTGGCTACAAGTGGCTCGTCGAGCCGACGAATCCGGTCGCATCGGACGGCGGGAAAGACAACGGAAACCGCCCTACTCGGCAGTGATTTGGACGGCGGCCACGGCGACGTCGTCAGAACCGGGACGGGCCTGGGAACGTTCGCAAATGTCGTGCAGCCAGGCCTCGGTGAAACCCATGTGCGCGAGGGTGAAGGCCAGGGTCTCGCCATCGTAAGCGAGGCCGTCGGTGGCGGCGATCACGATATCGCCGGGCGAAACCTCAAAGCGGCGCTGGCGCACGCCAAAGGGAGTCACGCCACTGAAGCAGTCCGTCAGGGCGCCTGAAACCGGGTCGCGATCCGGGAAAGTGAGCGTCCGGGCACTGAGGTTGCCATCCGGAAGCGTGCGGATTTGGTAGACTGGTGAATCGCCGGACCAGAGGACGGAACCACGGTCGCCATGAACCAGCGCGACGGACAGGGTGGATCCGCTCTCCAACATGCCGGGGTCGCGACCGAAATCGTGAAGGAAAGTGCGATGAGCTTGCCGGAGGTAGTGGTAGAGGGCCTCAGAGGGTTCTTCCGAGGGTCGATTGAAGATCGGATCGATTCCGAGGTGGGATGAGATGAGCCAATCGGCCACGGCACCCCCATCGACGCAGCGGCTGACGCCATCGGCGACCGCGAGTAGCAGGGCTGGCCCTCCGCTGCCTAGTTCCGCCGGTGCGAATTCGCGTGTCATGACGCGATCCTGATTTTCCCGGTGAAACATGGCTGAGCGCTTACCCCCGGCATGGGTGTAGCTCAGCACGTGAAAAGCGAGGGGCTGATGGGTCATGAAACGCGTGGCGAAGAGCTGACTCTGAGCGGATGCGGGAGGTGGCGCAAGTCCCGAACCGGATACTGAATGACTTGAACACCTCGCCTAGGTAGGCCTTCTTGCATGCAAGGGGATGAAATGGGGAGTTCCGGAGGGCGGAAGCCGAACTTGCGGAACGGCGTGGGACCGTGGATAGCTAGCCCTTCCGATGTCGTATCGAAGTGCATTAATGGTGTTGGGCAAAGGGGCCGCGATGGGTGCTGCCAACGTGATTCCGGGTGTCTCCGGAGGGACGGTGGCGTTTCTCACGGGGATCTATGAGCGGTTGATCCGGGCGCTGAAATCGGTGGATTTGGCGGCCATCGGCCTTCTGCGGAGAGGGGATTTACGGGGATTCGCGAAGCACATCGACCTCTTTTTTCTGGTCCCGCTGGGAGTGGGCGCGGTGCTGTCGATTCTGACGCTGGCCCGGGTGTTGAAGTGGGCGTTTGCGCAGCACGAAACGCTGGTGTGGGCGTTCTTTTTTGGGTTGATCGCGGCTTCGGTGCCGAGCGTGGCCCGGAAGGTCAAGCGGTGGTCGCCGTTGGCCATTGGGGCTTTGGTCGTTGGGACGGCTATCGCGTTTTCGATGGCATTTCTGGGCCGGGCCGAGGAGAACGACGGTTTCGTCTACCTGATGCTCTGCGGGGTGGTATCGATTTGCAGCATGATCACGCCGGGTTTGTCGGGATCCTTCGTTCTGCTTTTGCTGGGAAACTACGAGTTGGTGATGATCGATGCGGTGAATTGGATCCGCACCGAACCGATGAGCGCCGTCCGGATTCTGACGCCTGTTTTGCTGGGAGCCGGGGCTGGAGTGGTCGTGCTTTCCCGGTTTTTGACCTGGTTGTTCCGGGTGTATCACGATGTGGCCGTGGCGCTGATTGCGGGATTCGTGGCCGGGTCGCTCGCGGTCATCTGGCCATGGAAAGAGACCGTGGTGGAGACCTTCGTGAAGGCGGACGGAGAGGTGAAGGAGAAAGTGACCGGTTTTGAGAACTGGCACTTGCCGGACTGGGGGGCGGGGGCGACTTGGATCGCGGTGAGCCTGATGGTGGCGGGTGGCGTTCTGGTCACCTGGATGGAGCGGGCCGCTGAGACACCGGAGGAAAGCGCATGAGGGGATGGAAGCAGATGCTTTGGGCACTCTGGGCCATCGTCGCCATGGGAGGCGTGACCGGCTGCGGGAGCGGAGACGACGGACCGGCGCCCTTGGTGGTGGGAATGGAGTTGGCTTACCCACCCTTCGAGATGAAGGACGAGCAGGGCAAACCCAAAGGAGTGAGCGTCGACCTGGCCGAGGCGATGGCGAAGCACCTCGACCGGGAACTCGTCATTCGGGATTTCTCCTGGGTCGGGCTGGTTCCGGCGCTGCAGAGCGGACAGATCGACTGCGTGATTTCGTCCATGACCATCACGGAGGAGCGGGATCGCTCGGTCGATTTCACCGATCCTTACCTGCGAAGTGGGATTTGCATTTTGGCCGGGGCAGAAACGGGAATCGATGGGCTGGAGGATCTGGAGGAGGACGGGCGGAAGCTGGTGGTGAAGCTCGGGACGACGGGGCACCAGTATGCCCTCGAGTTTTTACCGGAAGCTGAACTGGCGGTCCTCGAAGATGCCGGGCTTTGCGCGTTGGAGGTCGCCCAAGGCAAAGCGGACGCGTTTCTGTATGATCAGCTCTCGATCTACCAGTATTGGCGCAAGCACGAGGTGACGACGAAAGCCCTTTTGAGACCGCTGCGGGAAGAGGTGTGGGGCATCGCGGTACGTGAGGGCGACGACGAACTGAGGGAGGCGATCAACGGGTTTCTGGAGAGCTACCGGGAGGAGGGCGGTTTCGATCGGCTCGGTGATCGCTGGTTGAACGAGGGGAAGGAGGGTTTTGAAAAACTCGGCGTTCCCTTCGTTTTCTAGGCACTGGGTCGCCGAAGCCCTCGTGGTGGCCGTTCTGGTGGCGGCGCTGGCTGGCGTCTGCCAGTTGGTTTTGGCCAGTTCCGTTTACCGTGCGGATTGGGAGGTGCTGGCGCGATACCGTGATCCGCTGATCCGCGGCTGGTGGACGACCATTTGGATTTCTCTGGTGGCGCTCGCGTTGTCGACTGGGTTTGCGGCGCTCTTGGTGTGGGGGCAAAAGACCGGACTGCTCAGCCTGAGGCGCGCCTGCCAGGCCGTGATCGAACTCATCCGCGGGACTCCACTGTTCGTGCAGTTGCTGATCGCGTTCTACGTCGTGGCGGTGGCGGTCGAGGTGCAAAGTCGCTACCTGGTGGGTGTCGCGGCTCTTGCGGTCTTTTCGGCGGCGTATCTGGCCGAGATTTTTCGGGCGGGAATCGATTCGGTGGAGGAATCTCAGCGCGAAGCGGCGCGCGCGGCGGGGTTCACTCCGTGGCAGAGCTTCTGGATGGTCATTCTTCCACAGGCCGTGCGCCGGATTCTTCCCGGAGTGGCGGGAGAGTTTGCGAATCTGATCAAGAATTCGTCACTGCTGAGCATCTTGGCGGTGCCGGAGTTTACGAAGGAGGTGCGGGACGCCAACGCGAACTCGTATGCGATCCTGGAACTGTATCTGCCGCTGGCGCTGGGCTATCTGCTGCTGACGGTTCCGATCGGGGTGACGGCGCGGTGGTTGGAAGGCCGGTATCACTTTGCGAGCTGAGCGGCGATTTCGCGGGGGTGAAGGGGGAGCGCGAGTTCGCAAGTTTAAGAATTATGGAAAAGGCGAAAATTAAATTTGATGAGTTCCATAAAAACAATAATATGTAGGCATGCTTCGGCCCGTTCCTTCGCCTCGCCTCGCGGTCGATCCCCGAGTGCCGTTCCACCCGGCCAATCAAGCGAAGGTTCTGTCCGTCTTTGGAACGCGGCCCGAGATCATCAAGTTCGCGCCGGTGATCCAGGAGTTGAACCGCCGGTCCGGGTTCGAGCCGGTGAACGTCTGCACTTCTCAGCACACGGATTTGGCGGCGCCGTTTTTGGCTGGGTTCGGGATCGAGGTTCATCACGACCTTCAGGTGATGCGGCCGGGGCAACCGCTGAACCTGCTTTGCAGCCGAATTCTCGGTGCGGTCGATGAGATTCTGGCGAAGGAGGAACCGGATTTTGTTCTGGTGCAGGGCGACACCTCGAGCGCGATGGCCGGGGCGTTGGCTGCGTTTCAGCGAGGGATCCCAGTTGGGCATATCGAGGCGGGTTTGCGCTCAGGCGATTTGAGGTCGCCGTTTCCCGAGGAAATGAACCGTCAAGTGATCGGGCGGATGGCCACGGTCCATTTTGCGGCGACGGAGCGAAACCGGGAGGCACTGCTCGGCGAAGGAATCGAGCCGTCGTCCATCCGGGTGACGGGGAACCCGGTGATCGACGCGCTGATGCAGGTCAAAGCGTCGGTGAAGCCGGGTGCCGATCTGGCCCGGATTCTCGAGGAGACAGAAGGGACGCGGCGCTTGGTGCTGACGGCGCATCGCCGGGAGAATTTCGCGGAGCGGATGCCGGGGTATTTCGAGGTGCTGCGGCGCTTTCTGGAAGCGCACGACGACACCAGCCTTCTGTTTCCGGTTCACCCCAACCCGAACGTTCAGCGGATCGCGCGGGAACACCTGGAGGGGGTCGAACGGGTTCACCTCATGAGCCCACTGGCGTATCCCGACTTCCTCCAGTTGCTCTCGAGCGCCTGGATGATCGTCAGCGATTCCGGAGGCATTCAGGAGGAAGCTCCATCGCTGCGGCGTCCCCTCCTGATCATCCGAGAGAACACGGAGCGGCCTGAAGCGGTGGAATGCGGCGCGGCGCGGTTGATCGGGGAAGATCCGGAGAATCTGGCGCGGGAGCTGGACGAGGCGAACGCCGGGGCGGCCTGGGTCGAGCGCCTGGCGACGCTGCGCAATCCGTTTGGCGACGGGCAGAGCCGGATTCGAATCGTGGACGGAATCGCTGAGATGCTCGGTGTGAGGGCCGATCAACAACTGGAGGCGGCATGAAGGAGCATCGCGGCCATCAGCGTCCGGTGGGCGGGCTTTCTCTCGATCTCGACAACCTGTGGTCCTACCTGAAGACACAGGGCTACGATGGATGGGAGGATGACCCCAGTTACTTCGATCGCGCGGTGCCTACGATTCTGGATCAGCTCGACGAACTGGGGTTGAAGATCACGTTTTTTGTCGTCGGCAAAGACGCGAGCCTGGACAAGAACCGGGAGGCGCTTCGGGAGATCGCGGCGCGGGGGCACGAGATTGGGAATCACTCTTTCAGCCACGAACCGTGGTTTCACCGGTATGACGGGGAACGGACGTCGAGGGAAGTGGTCGATGCCGAGGAGGCCATCGAAGCCGCGACCGGCATTCGTCCGCGAGGCTGGCGCGGGCCGGGATTCAGTTTCAGTTCCACCGTGCTCGAGGTTTTGGAGGCACGGGGATATCAGTACGACGCCTCGACCTTTCCAACGTTCCTGGGGCCGATCGCCCGGATTTTCTTCCTGGCCACCTCCCGGCTGGATTCGGAGGAAAAGAAACTGCGGAGCCAGCTGTATGGGAGCGTGAAGGATGGGTTCCGGTCGCTCAAACCTTTTCACTGGGAATTGGGGGGCGAACGGCAGATTTTGGAAGTGCCGGTGACGACTTTGCCGTTCGTTCGGACGCCGGTTCATGCGAGTTACCTCCATTACTTGGCCACGTTTTCGGAGCCAGCGGCCGGGGCTTACTGGCGAATGGCCCTCACGGCGTGCCGTGCCGCGGGCATCCGGCCGAATTTTCTGCTGCATCCGACGGATTTCCTCGGGGGTGACGACGTGCCCGAGATGCGGTTTTTCCCCGCGATGGATGTGCCCGGTGAGGTGAAGCGACTCCGCACGGGCCTCTTCCTGCGGCGGTTCATCGAGAGCCACGAGGTGCTGCCGATGGGTGCCTATGCCCGTCGCGTCACGGAAAAGCTTTCGGAACTCTCGGGTCTTTCGACCGCATCCTCGAGCGCGGCCCCTTTCTGTTAAACCCAATCCCAACAGCAACCATGAACGAAACCACGAACGCGACGGCCGGCGAACGGGTCGATCGGATGGGAAAAGTCCACGTGATTCTTCCGGCCTACAACGAAGAGGAATCGCTGCCGCATCTTCTCCGGAGATTTTCGGAATTGAACCGGGAGCACCCGGACCTGGGTCTGCGGATCACGGTGATCGACGACGGTTCGGCCGACCGGACGGTGGAGGTGGCTTCGGAGGTCTATTCGGGGCTGGAGGTTCGGGTGCACCGCCACGAGCGGAACATGGGGCTGGGGCAGGCGATGCTGACGGGGCTCCAGCGAGCCGCGGCGCTCGTGGCGCCGGGCGATGTCGTGGTGGCAATGGACGCGGACGACACGCACGACGTGACTTTGATCCCGCGGATGTTCGACCTCCTGGAAGACGGAGCGGACGTCGCGATCGCCTCTCGCTTCGTCGATGGGGGCTGCGACCGGACGGCACCGCCATTCCGGCGCCTGCTGAGCCGTGGGGCGTCCGTGGTTTTCCGGACGGTATTCCCGCTGGAAGAGATCGGCGATTTCACGAGTGGCTACCGGATGTATCGTGGCGCCCTGTTGGAAAAGGCGGTGGCGCACTGGGGCGATCGGCTGATTGAGGAAGACGGTTTCGCCTGCATGGTGGAACTTCTGCTGAAGCTGCGACACTGGAATCCCGTGTTGGCCGAGGTGCCGATGGTCCTTCGTTATGACCGGAAACTGGGGGTCAGCAAACTCAAGCTCTTCCGGACACTGCGCCAGTATTTGAAGTTGGCGATTCGGAACGCGGTCACACCGGCTCCCCGGGAGGTGCGCTATGCCGTCTGACGCAGCGCGGGTGGCCGTCTTGGGCGGCGGGATTGCGGGGCTCACCGCGGCGTTCGAATTGGCCCGGGACGGGCACCAGGTCACGCTGCTGGAGGGCGGCGAGCAGTGGGGCGGCTTGGGCACGTGGTTCGACTGGCGCGGGCGGGCGCTCGATCAGTTCTACCACTGCCAAATGCCTTCCGACGACGACCTGATCGGCCTGATCGAGGATCTTGGCCTCGGCGAAGATCTGTATTGGAAACCGACGCGGATGGGTTTCGTGGTCGAAGGGAAGCGGTATGCGTTCAATGGGGCGATGGACCTCCTGAAGTTTGCGCCGCTGAGTCTGCTCGAGCGGGTGCGGTTCGGCGTCGTGAGCCTGCTCCTGCGCCAACTCGGGAAGGGGAAAGACCTGGATCGAGTCCGGATCGAGGACTGGCTGACCGAGTGCTATGGGCGCCGGATTTGGAAGAAGCTGCTGGAGCCACTGTTCGTGAGCAAATTCGGTCCCGCGGCGGGAGGCATGCCGGCCCTCTACATTTGGGAACGGCTGGGACGCGAGAAGAACACGGCCAAGCGGGGTTATTTGAAGGGAGGACTGAAGCGTTTCCTCGACACGATGGAGACCCGGTTGCGGTCGATGGGAGTCGAGATGCACGTCGAGCGTCCGGTTCGTGAGATTCGGGAAGTGCCGCACGGGATGGAAGTGGAGGCGGGGGGCGAGGTCTTTGAAGCCGACTGGGTGGTCTCGACGCTTCCGGTGCCGGTTTTGCGCTCGGCGCTGGGCGACACCGAACTCGGGCGGCGGACCCGGCTGCCGGACGTGCGCTACCAGGGTGTGGTGAACGCGATGTTTTTCCTCAAACGTCCGCTCGACAATTTCTATTGGGCACCGGTGATGAACTCCGGCACGGGGTTCGACGGCATCGTGGAGATGACCGAACTCGTCGACCGAGAGCATTTTGGGGGGCACTCGGTGGCGTATGTGATGAAGTATTGCGACCGGGACAGCGCACTGTTTTGCGAGGACGCGGACGCCATTGCGGAGCGTTGGAAACGGGAACTGGTTTTGCTGTATCCGGATCTGGGTTTATCGGAAGCGGACATCGAGGACGTGCGGGTGTTCAAAGCGCCCTTCGTGGAGCCGGCTTACCCGCTGGGCTATTCGGAAATGAAACCGGAGGCGAACGACGGGCGATCCCGGCTGTATCTGGCGTGCTCGGCACAGGTTTATCCCCGGATCACCGCTTGGAATTCGAGCGTAGGTCTGGCCAAACGCGTGGCTGGAGAACTGCGGGAGCGGATCGGGCGCGAAACGGTGATTTTCCGCCGGGTCGAGAAGCGTGAGCTGGTGGACCTCGCCGTTTGACAACGCTAGGACCGGGGCGAGGGTGGGCGCGGAATCACCCTCAAAGACTATGGCAGTTCTCGTTGGAAGACCCGCACCCTCATTTCGCGCCAAGGCCGTCGTGGACGGCGGCAAGGTTGTCGAAGACTTCAGTCTCGATGAGTTTATCGGGAAGAAGTATGTCCTACTCTTCTTTTATCCGAAGGATTTCACCTTCGTGTGCCCGACCGAGCTGCACGCATTTCAAGAAGCGCTGAGCGAGTTCGAAAGTCGCGGTGTGCAGGTCGTGGCGTGTTCGACGGACACGGAGATGTCGCACTATGGCTGGCTGCAGGTGCCAAAGGCGCAGGGGGGCATTCAAGGGGTGACGTATCCGATCGTGGCCGACACGAACAAGACGATCGCTTCGGCGTTCGATGTGTTGGCTGGGGAGATGGACGTCGACATGGATGGCGACATCGAGGTGGAGGGTGAGCTGGTGGCTTACCGTGGTCTTTTCCTGATCGATAAAGAAGGGATCGTTCAGCACCAGCTCATCAACAACATGCCGCTGGGTCGGTCCATCGTCGAAGCCGTGCGGGTCATCGATGCCCTTCAGCATTTCGAGGAGCACGGCGAGGTATGCCCGATGAACTGGGAGAAGGGCAAAGAGGCGATGAGTGCCGATCCGGAAGGTACGGCCAAGTACCTGGCGTCACACTGACGTCAGTGGCCCGCCGCCGCGTCGAACTTACTTGCATTTCGGAGCGGAATCGTGAAGGGTTCCGGCTCCGCGAACGGGCTGTAGCGCAGTTTGGTAGCGCGCCACAATGGGGTTGTGGAGGCCGCTGGTTCGAATCCAGTCAGCCCGATTTCCGCGCTTCCGAAGGGGGGCGAGGTGATGCCCAGGTCCCGGCACCGGGCACCGACTGCGAGTTCCGCCGTGATTTGCGTTTGAGAAGCCCTCCAATGACCTGACCCGCGCCAGTGAGGCACCATGATAACGCTTGGTTCGATCCTTTGCACGTTGCTGGCCGCCTGCTGTGTGCCGCTGTCCTCGCGGGCGGAAGCGGATCACTGGTCCAGTTTTCGCGCGGGAGGGAGCAGTGCGACCGCAGTGGTCGATCTGCCGAAGCGGTGGTCGGATGAATCGGGCCTCGCTTGGCGGGCCTCGCTCGAGGGATACGGTCAATCGAGCCCCGTGATCTGGGGCGGGCGCGTCTACGTCACCAGCACGGCGGGTGAGCGGAAGGAAACCCTTCATTTGGAAGCCTTCGATTTGGCGGACGGCGCCCGGGTTTGGGAGCGGACGTTCGAAGCTTCACTGACGGTGCCGGAGGTCAGCCGGATGATTTCTCAAGGAGCTCCCACTCCGGTGGCGGACGCGGATGGGATTTATGTTTTCTTCGAAAGCGGGGATCTGGTGGCGCTGACGCATGAGGGGGCGACTCGATGGAGCCGGAGTTTGACCCGGGATTACGAGCCCTTTCGCGGCAATCACGGGATCGGCACGTCGCTCGTCGATACCCCCAGGGGACTGGCGCTCTTGATCGACCACGAGGGGCCGTCCTATTTGCTGCTCATCGACAAGGCGACGGGGGAGACGCGGTGGAAACGCGACCGGCCGCCCCGGGTGTCGTGGACGACGCCGCTTTTCGTCGAGCATGAAGGGGAGGCGCAACTGATCGTGAGTTCAAACGGCGAATTGGCTTCGTTCCGGCTCGATGACGGGGAGAGGCTCTGGTGGTTGGACGGATTGCAGAAGAACACCGTGGCTTCGCCATCGACGGATGGGGCTGTGGTGGTGATCGGGTCGTCACAGCCCCGGCAGAGCCTGGCGGTCGAGTTGGGTGGACGGGGCGACATCGCTGACACGCACGTGCGCTGGCGGGCGGAGAAAGTGACTTCGAGTTTCGGGTCGCCGCTGATTCATCGGGACGCGGTGTATTTCGTGAACCGGGCAGGCGCGCTGCAGTGCACGGATTTGGCGGACGGCCGGCTTCGCTGGGAGCGGCGGTTGCCGGCGAGCACGTGGGCGTCGCCCTTGGCTGCGCCGGACGGGTTGTATTTCTTTTGCAACGACGGACAGACGGTGGTGCTACCGCCGGGATCGGATGGGGAAACGGAACCGGTTTCGACGAACCGGCTGTCGCTCGGCGAGAACGACCGGTTGTATGGCTTTGCGGTGACGCCGGGGCGGATCGTGATGCGGACCGGGCGTGAGTTGGTGGTGGCTGGAGAGCTCCCCTGAGGTCCGCGACCGCGTTCACGGAATCGCGCCGGCGCTGGGCGTTTCCAATTCTTGTTGGCCGCTGCGAAGGACCGCCAGTTCGCGTCCCAGATCGCGAATGATTGCGAGGTTCGCTTTCAGAAGATTGGAGATGATGCGGGCGTGGATCGCGGGAGAGCTGTCTTCGAGATCGTAGAATTGCTCCGCGGAGAGCTGATAGCAGACCGTGTCGTCCTCGGCAACGATGTCGGCGGATCGAGTGCTACGCTCGACGATGGCGATATCACCGAAGGTGACGCCGGGGCTGAGGCCGTGGATGCGGTGGCTGCTTCCCTCCTGATGGACGAAGACGCCCGCGGATCCTTTGGCCAAGAGGTAGAGGTAGTCAGGCTGGCTTCCCTGGGAGACGATGCATTCGTCCTGACGGTAACTCTGCATCTGGAGGAGCGACTCGATTTGCGAGAGTTCCCGTCCGGCGAGCCCGGCGAAGACTTCGAATTCGTGGAAGGGAACGAGCGCGTCGATTTTGGTCTCGGTCTTTCCTAGGATCGAGGCGAGGAGCTCTCGCTCGGCCCGTTCCAAGGCCGGTTGGAGTTCGGTCAACATGTCGATGGACTCGAGGCCGGGAGAAGAGCGCAGGCGACGCTTTGGATCGATGATCACGATGTGCCGGTGATCCTCGGCCAAATCTTCAGCGGCGTCCTTCAACAACCCGGCACAGCAGGCGTCGATCAAGCCCACCCGGGTGAGATCGAGGATGGCCATGCGCGCTTCGGGATGTTGGAATTGCATCACGCGGAGCGCCCGCTCTATCGACGAGAAGAAGAGATCGCCCTGCATTTCGATCACGAGGACCCGGTCGCCATATTTCCGGAGGATGTCCCGTTCGGATTTTGGCCGCTGCCGCTTCGAGGTGACGGCGGAAAGATCGTAGGCACTCCGGACGGACTGGTCCGAAAGCGTTGGCAGGTTGAAAAGGTTCAAATTGAACCGTCGCGAGAGTTCCGCGAAAGCCCGGACACCGCGGACGCTGTTTCCCTTCTGATCGAGTTTAGGCGAGAAGACGGCCAAGCCCATTTGGCCGGGGAGAACGCCGAGAATACCGCCTCCAACGCCGCTTTTCGCCGGGAGACCGACGCGGAAGTTCCACTCGCCGCTGGAGTCGTACATGCCGCAGGTGGCCATGACGCTGAGGACTCTTTCGACGTTTTCCGGGAGAATGGCACGTTTTCCGGTGACGGGATTGATGCCTCCGCAGGCGAGCGTGGCGCCCATGAGGGCCAGATCGTTGCAACTGACGAGAATCGAACACTGGCGAAAATAGGCGTCGACGACCTCCTCGACCTCATCCTGGAGGATGCCGGAATTACACAAAAGATAAGCAATGGCCCGGTTCCGGAAACCGGTTCGGGATTCCGACTGATAGACGGCCTCATCGACCGCGAGGTCCCGTGCGGCGTAGTCGGAGAGGCAGCGCCGGATTCGCTCGAAGCCATTTTCGTTGTCAAGCGATGGGACGAGTGACGTCGCGGCGATGGCCCCGGCATTGATCATGGGGTTGTAAGGCCTGCCGGTGTTCTGTTCGAGACTGATTTCGTTGAACGCCTCACCGGAGGGCTCGACTCCGATTTTGGCTAGGACCGCTTCCGGGCCGCGTTCGTCGAGTGCCAAGCCGTAGGTGAACGCCTTTGAGATGGACTGGATGGTGAATTCCTGTGCGCAATCGCCTGCGCTGTAGCGATGGCCATCGGTGGTGACGACGGAAATGCCGAACCAGTGTGGATTGGCGCGAGTGAGTTCCGGGATGTAATCGGCGACAGCGCCATTCGGGTCTTGGCGAAAGCGATCGTGGATTTCGTGGAGGATGCGTCCGATGGTCGACATGGGCAGATCACCTCTCCGGCGGGAGTGGGAGGTTGGGGAGCGCTCGAAACGGAGGAGGAGCCGGCCTGGAAGCCGTAAGCAAGATGCGGGCCAACGTAGAAGTGGAAATGGACTATCTCAGCCGCCCGAGGAACGGGTTTGCTGGCCCAGGAGCGCGCGGAGGCGTTGATAAGCGCGCCAGAGGCCTCGCTCGAGGATGAGGCGGCGGCAGCGGGGCGGCGTCAGCGCGGGGTGTCGCGGGATGCAGGCAAAGGTGGCGCCGTATCGCACCGGCGGCGATCCTGGGGTTGGGCCGAGTTCGGACTCACCGGGCGGGGATTTCGACTTGGAATCGAGGTGGCTGAAGCGCCAGACGAAGGCGGGGTCGTCGCTGAAGTAGGCTTCGGGGACTTTCCGGGCGAGGAAATTGCGTTCCGGGAGGTCCAGATGGAGGTCGTGGATGAAAACGACCGAAGGTTTGCCGGTGGCGATCAACTCGAAAGCGAAGCGGAGGGCTTTGAAGCCCTTTGGGCCGTCAATGAGCACGGCGTCGTCCTGCTGCAATTCTTCAGGTAGCCGCTCCATGGCGTTGCCATAGCGGAGTTCGACGTTGGGATGGGGAGCCAAGCGTTCGCGGGCGGTTTTGGCGTAGCGATCGTCTTCGTTGAGGTCCCAGGAGATGATCGGCAGTTCGGGAAAAGTGAGGGCGAGCTGCAGGGTGCTCTGGCCGCCGGCGGTGCCCGACTCGAGGAAGCGTGGGGGATGGAGTTTGCGGACGGTGCCGGAGACGAAGAGCATCTCGCTGGCGCGGACGCCTTTGTCGACGCGCTCGAGGTCCCGGACCCGGGCGGCGAAAGCGTCTTTGATTTCCGCCGCTCCGGCGAGGGTGTCGATGATCGTCATGGCCGGAGAGGTGCCGTTCACGCTGCGGCGGCTTCGTTGAGAGCGAAGAGTTCGACGGGTTCGCTGTAGCCCTTCAGGTGGTGGATCCCGACGTTGGTGAAGAGATGGAGCCCGGCATCCCAGCCGCTGAAGAACTCCCGGCTGGCCAGGACGGAATGCCCGAGTGCGCGGGTCATGGATTCGATCCGGAAGGCGATGTTGACGGTATCGCCCAGGGCAGTGCGGGTTCCGCGGGTGACGGCGCCGACGGCGGCGTTTCCGAGGTGGAGGCCCACGCCGCACTGGAGGTGGACATGCTCCCGCTGGAAGAGGCTTTCGATTTCGGGATGGACGCTTTCGAGGCCGGTGGCCAAGGAGCGAGCGACGGAGAGGGCTTCGGAGCGGGCCTCGGGATCGGTGGTGCGCCAGTAGGCGAACATGCCGTCGCCCATGAATTTATCGATCGATCCACGGGTCGGGGCGATGAGGCTTTGGCAGCTTTCATACCAAGCGTTCAGGATCGACGCGACGTGCTCTTCGGAGAGCCGTTCGGAGAGGCCGCTGAAGTTCACGATATCCGAGACGAGGACGAGGATCGGGGTTTTTTGGACTCCGATGACGGTCTTTTGATCCTCCAGGGCGGGTCCGGAATGATCGATGCCCTCGGCTTGGTGGAAGCGGAAGATGGTGTCGGCGAAATGGATCGCATCGCCGTCGCGGAGTTGGACGGGTTCTTTGACTTCGCGATCGTTGAGGAAGGTGCCGTTGGCGCTGTTCAGGTCATAGAGCCAGAAGCCACCGGCTTGTTCGCGGATCATGGCGTGCTCCCTGGAAACGCGTTGGCTGAATAGCTTCAGGTCCGCTTCGGGGCTCCGGCCAACGATGCAGGTGCCATCGAGGGTGGCGCGGAGGCCTTTGGGTTCCTGGCGAATTTCGGCGTTCATGGCGGAGGAGTGGAGCAGTGGGGGGCGGGACTTTATCCTATATGCCCGGCAGGGGTGGGATGTCACCCCGTCTTTTGGGCGCTTCGGGGAAGGGACGCGAAACGAGAAAAAAGGTGGGGTGGATGAGGAGCATCCATGAATCTTGCGAAACTTGGGAAGAGCGCGGAGGTTTGAGCGGTTGTTGTGCTTCCATGTCCCTCGTTCCGTTGCTGACCAAGATTGCCATCGACGCCGGTTGTGAGGCGGCCGGGCGGTGTGAGGAAGTGTTGAAGGAAGCGGAGGGCCGGCAGCAGCCCTTGGTGGAGGCGCTTCTCGAGGCGAACCTGGTGGAGGACACGCGCTTCGGGAAGACCATGGCCCGGGCGCTGGGTCTGGAGTTTCTCCCCGAGACGGAGCTGGATTTGAGTCAGCCGCTGCACCACCGGTTTCCGGCGAAGATCGCGCTTCGTCACCGGGTTTTGCCGGGGCGGATCAACGGGGAGGAAGTGTGTTTGCTGACCTACGATCCTTTCGATCTGGAGGCCCGGCAGGCGGTGGGGCGCGAGATTCCGAAACGGGTGACCTGGGCGGTGGCGCCCCGGTATCAGATTTTGGACGCCCTGAAGAAGGGATACGGGGTGGGGGGTGAGAACTTCGACGATTTGCTCGAAGGGCGGGAAGCGGGGGAGGAAGACGAAATGAGGCAGGAGGTGAACGTCCTGGATGAGGAGGACGAGGAGGCGAGCGTGCTGAATTTCGTGAACCAGATCTTCCGGGAAGCGCTGCGGGAACGGGCGACGGACATTCATGTGGAACCGCTGGAGAATGATCTTCGGATTCGCTACCGGATCGACGGTGCGCTGCAGGAGATCACGGTGCCTCCCAACATCCGGATGCTGCAGAGTTCGCTCATTTCGCGACTGAAGATCATGGCGAACCTGGACATCGCGGAGCGGCGGCGGCCTCAGGATGGGCGGATCAACCTGGTTCTCGAGGGGGAACCGATCGACGTGCGGGTGGCGACGATTCCTTCGGTGAACGGCGAGAGCGTGAGTTTGCGGCTGTTGACGCGGCAGAAGTTCGATTTCTCGATGTTGGGTTTGGACGCCGAGTCGGAAGGGACCATCCGGGAACTGCTGGCGCTGCCGAATGGGATCATCTTGGTGACGGGGCCGACGGGGTCGGGTAAATCGACGACGCTCTACACGTTTCTGAAGCAGCTCAACACGAAGGAGAGCCGGATCGTCACGATCGAGGATCCGGTGGAGAACAAACTGGACGGCGTGGTGCAGATCGCGGTGAAGCCGGAAATCGGGCTGACCTTCGCCAACGGACTGAGGAGCATTCTCCGGGGCGATCCGAACGTCATCATGGTGGGTGAGATGCGAGATTTGGAGACGACGGAGATCGCGGTGCGTGGAGCGTTGACGGGCCACCTCGTATTCAGCACGCTCCACACCAACGACGCCGTGGCGGGGATTTCCCGGCTGCTGGACATGGGAGTCGAGCCGTTTCTGATCGCGGCTTCGGTCCGGGCGTTTTTGGCGCAGCGACTCGTCCGGCGGCTGTGTGACCACTGCAAGCGGCCAGCGTCTCCGGACGCGGCGGAGCTGACGCGACTGGGATTCCCGGCGGGTTTGGAGCATGGGATGTTCGAACCGGTGGGCTGCCGGCTTTGCCGGAACACGGGTTATCGTGGCCGGCTGGCCATTCTCGAGATCTGCCAGGTGACGCCAGAGTTGCAAGAAATGATCACCCAACGGCGAACGCACCAGGAGTTGAAGCGCCAGGCGCTGACGGACGGGATGCGGACGTTGCGACAGTATGGCTTCCAGAAGGTAGGCGAGGGGGTTACCACGCTGGATGAAGTCATGACCGGAACGGCTGCAACGGATTGACGAATCGGAAGGCCCAAATGCCGCAGTTCGCCTACACCGCTTTGGATGCGCACGGGAAGACCGTGAACGGGGAGGTTTCGGTTCGGAATCGCGCCGAAGCGTACCACGAGTTAGAACGGCAGGCGCTGCATCCGGTGACGCTGAGGGAGGTGGCGGAACGGGCGGCGCGGCGCGGGCGGGAGAGTGAGGCCGAAACGGGGCCGGTGGTTTTGACGCGGGCTCAGCTCATCGCGTTCACGGAGGAATTGGCGGACATGCTGGACGCTGGATTGCAGGTGGAGCAGGCGCTGCGCGTGATTGAGGAGCGGCAGGAGAGCGAGAAAGTGCGGCGTTTGAGCCGGCAGCTTCGGGAAGACATCCGGGAAGGGACGAAGCTTTCTGCGGCGTTGAAGAAGGCGACGCCGTCGGTGGACGAGCTTTACGTGAACCTGGTGGCGGCGGGGGAAGCCGGCGGATCACTGGGTGAGATTCTCAAGCGGCTGGCGTCGAACCTCCAGATCCTGCACGAGCTGAGGAGCCGGCTGATCGGTGCGCTGATCTACCCGATGTTTCTCGTGGGGGCCTGCGTCGTGCTTTTGTTCGTGTTTGGGACGGTTTTGATGCCGCAATTGACCGACCTGATCACCATAGGGAACCGGGATCTGTCGCTGATCACCCGGATGCTGGTGGCCTTTAGCGATTTCATGGGACAGTGGTGGTGGGCACTGATTCTGGGAGTCACGATCGCAGTCCTGGCGTTTCGCGGGTATGTGCGGACGCCGAAGGGACGGCGCTGGTGGGACGAGGCGACGCTTCGGATCCCCCTAATCGGGCCGGTGCTGTCGGCACACTACTACGCGCAGTTTTGCCAAGCGTTGGGTAATCTGGTGAGCAACGGCGTGCCGCTTTTGAACGGGCTCAAGCTGATGGGCCGGGCGACGCAGAATGGGTTTCATCGCGAGAAGCTGAGCGGTGCGATCGACCTGGTTTCGGAGGGGGCGGGCGTATCGAGTTCCATGCGGCGTGTCGGGGGCTTTCCGCCGCTGCTCATCGACATGCTGGGAGTGGGCGAGCAGACGGGGCGCCTGGGGCAATCGCTCGCGAAAGCTGCTCAGCGCTACGACCGGGAACTGAGCTTGCGCATCGACCGGCTGACGAAGATGATTTCACCGATCGTTTTGATCGTAATGGCCGTGATCGTAGGGGTGGTGGCCTATGCGATCATTTCCACGCTTTTCCAGTCCGCGACCGGGATTCGCGGACCGCGTTAAAGCGATCATTCAACCCTTTCAAAATCCGAACCTTTATGAGAACCGCTCGTCCAACGTCAACCAACCGGTGCCGGGGTTTCACCCTGGTGGAAATCGTGATCGTGCTGACCATCATCGCCGTTTTGGCTGGAGGCAGCATCTACATGCTCAAAGGCTTGATCGGCGACGCGCAGGTGCAGCGGGTGCAGGACGACATCCGGACGATCGAGATCGCGTTGGGGGCGTACGAACGGAACAACTATTTCCGTCCGCCGACGGAGGAGCAGGGGCTGGAGGCGCTGGTTTCGGAGCCGGCTTCTGAGCCCAAACCGCAGCGGTGGCGACCGTATATGGATGAAGTGCCGAAGGATCCGTGGGGCAACGAGTATCAGTACCGGTCACCCGGAAAACGGAGTGGCAAGAAGTATGACGTGTTTTCGATGAACGAAGACGGTCAGGAGAACGAAGACGACATTGGGAACTGGAAGTGACGTGAAGGCGCGGCGCGGGTGGGCTGGATTCACGCTGGTGGAGATCGTGGTTTCTCTGACGGTGATGGCCCTGCTGGTAGCGGTCAGCGTGCCGGCCGTGGACGGAGTGATCCGGGAGCATCAAGGCCGTGAACCGCTTCAACGGGTGACGGAATACGTCCGGCTCGCGCGGGAGTTGGCTTACCGGCATCAACAGCCGTTTCAGGTGGGATTCGACGCTCGGGGATGTTTCGTGGCGGCGTTTTACCAGCCGTATGACCGCTTTTCGAGTTATGAAGAGCTGAAGCGGGAACAGGAGGCGCTGGAGATCGACCGCCGCTATCGCGAGACGGCGGAGGCGCGGTTTGGTTCCGGGCCGGAGGCGAGCCGGGAAGATCCCGGGGCGATTCTGGAACGCTACGAGTGGCCGGAAGGGATGACGGTTTGGCTGCGGTTTTGGGGGGACACGGAATGGGAGGTGCTGGACGGGATGCGATTCCGGCAGTGGGTGATTCAACCCAAGGGATTGGCGAAACCGCTCTGGATCCGGATGGAGGGCGAAGGTGTTTCGCTGGAGGCGAGGTATGGGGCGTTATCGGGGGAGATTGAAGAGGAGCGGTCGATCGTTCGATGAGATGAAGCGGAGTGGCGGCTATATTTTGCTGGAGGTGATCATCGCAGTGACGGTGTTTGCCCTGGCTTTCGTGGGGCTGATGCGCGTGCTTCAGACGACCCAGACGGCAGTGGGCGAACTGGCGTTTGACGGCGTCGTGATGGAGGGACTGCAGGCGGCGTTGGCTGAAGCGAAGCAACGGGATTTGGCGGAGATGGCGCTGCAGAGGCGGGACGAGCGCGTCGGGATTCTGTATGAGACGGAGGTGGAGGCGCTGACCGTCGACAATGGCAATGGCACGACGTTGGAGGGGCTTTACCGGCTGGTGGCGCGGGCTTCCTACGATTTGGGCAGGGGGCCTGAGACCCGCCAGGCCGAGGTTTGGATCTACCGGCCGGGAGGGGGGCGATGAAGCGTGTTGTAGGCAGGAACGGGAGAGGGGGCTTCACCTTACTCGAGGTGGTGCTGGCGGTGACGATTTTGAGTCTGCTGACCGGCGCGATGTATGGATTGATGCGCCAATCGTTCGAGGCGGCGGCGGAGCTCGAGATGGTGGAGCGGAGGGAAGTGGCGGTGCGGCGCTTCTTCGAGCTGACGCGCGAAGCGATCGAGGCGCTTCCTGAAGGAGGAAGCGTGACGGCGGCGGGGGCGGAGGACGTGGGGGGGCAGGAGCTGGTGATTTCCGGGGCACCGGAGGCCTTCCGGTTCGGCTGGGAGCTGCTGCCGGAGGGCGATTTGACCTTGGGTTTGCGTCCCTACGAATCGCCGTCTGGCGACCCGGTTTCGGTGCCCGTTTTCGAAGTGGGGATGACGCGCCCGGAGTTCGCGCCGCAGGCGGAGGATGGGGCTTTCGCGTTTCGGGCCGGGGCGAACGATCCCCTCTACCAGGCGGACGAAGAGGGGCGTTACTGGTTTCCGCTGCTTTCGGGGGTTTCAGAGATGCGCTGGCGTTTTTGGGATCCGGAGACCGAGGTGTGGGAGGTGCGTTGGACGGACTCGACCAACCGGCCGCCCTTGGTCGAGTTGGCGCTGACGTTGGAGGGCGAGGCCTTGCCCTACCGGACGGTTTTTGCCTTGCCGCAAGCGGGTGGGAGCGAGGGTGGAACGGGGG
>CAZCRA010000049.1:0-24070 GCA_964500945.1 uncultured Verrucomicrobiales bacterium
CCATGTCGGCGTCGTAGGCGAAGAGTTCATCGTGGGGATTGAGCGCCACGTCATACTGATTCCGGAAGCCGATGGAAATGAGGGTCTGCTCCCGGGTGCGGGGATCGAGGCGGGTGATCCAGCCGCCCGGTGCGAGGCGACCGCGGGCGTGGCCCCGGCCGTCCCATTGGCGTGGCAGAAGCAGGTCCTCATCCCAGGTGGGGAGACGCTTCGTGTTCAGGTGGGAGCTGGGGAGGTTGGTGTGATTTCCCGCAACGACGAAGAGGTGCTGGCCGTCCGGGGAAAGCTGAACCGCGTGGTTTCCATGTTCGCCGCCGCCGGTGGCGCTGGGGAATTGTTCGGAAGCGTCGATGGTCTCATCGCCGTTCGAGTCGTAAGCGCGGTAGAGGTGCCCGTTGTTCTGATTGAAATAGAGCGAACCAAACGCCCATTCCAGACCCTGGGCGCCGGAGAGTCGGACGGGTTGTTTTTCCACGCGGATGGGGTCCTCGAGCACGATGCGGTAGAGGCCGGCGCCGTGCTGGTCCGAGGCGTAGAGGTCGTTGTTTGGGCCGTCGGTCAAAGCCACCCATGAGCCCTGGCTGTCGTTCGGCACTTCGTAGATGAGTTCGACGACGAACCCATCCGGCACGGTGATGTCGCTGGCGGGGGTGGACTTTTCCGCTTCGATGGCTTTGGGTCTGGCAGAGGCGGCGGTCCCGCTGTCTGTTGAGCGCCATCGGCTGGGGACGCCCCAGGGTGCTTCGCCGAGGTTGGCCCGGACCGCAGCCTGTTTCCCGCCTTTGGCATCGGCTTCGGCAACCGGCCAACTCTCGGGTTGTTGGGCAAGCGTTTGCCAGCCCTGGTCGGAGAGGATGTAACTGCGGCTTCCGTCGGGCGCGGTGATCTCGAGCTTCAGCATGAAGCCGGCGGGGCCGCCCTCGTCCATGCAACGCACCGCCAAATGATTCCATCCGTTAGTGAGGTGGCCAGCGACCTCCAATTCGACGGGTTCCGTCCAATCCCGGCTTTCCGCGACGAGCATGCGGTTCATCCACAGGGCGAATCCGTCGTCTGCCGCGGCATAGAGGCGGGCCGAGGCCGGCTTGAACGGGAGCTGGAAGGACTTTACGAAGAATTGGAGGTCGCTTTCGTCCTCGCCCCAAATCCACTGAGGACGGGGTTTGCGCTCCAGCCAGGCTGAATCGGATTCGGGGGTGTCGCCGGATGAAGTCGCTTCGAGGATGAGCTTTTTGGAGGTCTCGGCATCCAGGTGGCGCAGTTCAATGTCTTTGAACTCGACCCGCATGGGTGCTCCGGCGTGGAGCTGGAGCCCAAGGAGGCCCGAAGCGAATTTCTCCGGGTGCTGATCGACGACGTAGACCGTGTTTTCGCCGTTGATTTGATGAAGCAGATGGTCGCCCGAAGCCACGATTCGCAATTCATTCCACTGCCAATCTTTGAACTCGGTCTCGGCCTCGATCTTTCCAGCAACCGTCTTTTCGCCCGACTCATCGATGACGACATGCTGACCGCGCTCGGCGATGATGCCGCGAGGGCGGAGTTTTTCGCCATAGAGCATGCCGAAGTAGGCCTGATTGGAATGAAGATCCGCCTGGTAACCGCGCAGGACGTGCTTGGCTTCGTCCACCATGGCGCTTCGGTACTGGACGCCCGAATTGTTTCCCTTGAATCGGACCTGGCAGCGGAACTCGAAATCGGCCACCTCACCCCCCTGCCAAATCAGGAAGGTGTTCCCACGGGTGGGGCGGTCCGGAGTCGTTTCTCCTACGATAACGCCGTTACTGACCGACCAAAGCGTGGGGTTTCCTTTCCAGCCATCCAGATCTTTTCCATTGAATAGTTTTTGATATTCACCAGCCGCCGCCGAGCCGGCGAGCGCGATGAGGAGGGTCAGGATACGGGTCATACGAATGGGAATTTGGGGATTTGGGGATTTGGGGATTTGGGGATTTGGGGATTTGGGGATTTGGGGATTGAGATGGTTTTTGATGAGGCGTTTTCCGCCGGACACGGTGCCGGATTCCGGGGGGAAGGTCAAGCACCGGTTTGCGGGAGCAAAGCGGCGTTGAATGGCCGGGCTGGCAGTAGACACGGGGAAGGCGGACGGAATCTTTTGACAAAGGTCGCAAAACCTCCGGGCCGCTTCGTCTGGACGCCAAGCATGGCAAGTCTTCGAACCGCCCCCTTCCGGTCCTGACAACGCCAAAAACTACAAAGCTTATATCACAACGATCCCTATGAAAAAGACAAGCAAACCCCATCGTTCGTTCTATGCAGGCGCCGCCGGTCTGGCGCTCTTGGCCGCCGCGCCCATGGCGCAAGCCCAATATGGCCAGTGCTCATCCAACGACCTGCTCTATGACGCGATCAAGTTCCGCGACAGCATTACGGACTTACGTCAGGCCGTCGCTCCGGGACACCGCTCTCATGGCGGGAATTATTGCCCTCTGGTTTATCGAATGACCCAGGATCTCGAGCGCGACGCGAGTCAAGTGGTCCGGAATCTTCAGCGCAACCGGCCGCTTTCCTCGATGCGCGGCACGCTGCCCTCCTTTCAGGCCGACCTTTCACGGATCACGGCGCGGGCCTATGATCAGCGCCTGGGCCGCCATGTCGCCTTCCGGTTGAACCGGGCGGACAGTGCTCTCGACGACCTGAAGCGCAGTGTGCTGGTGGCCGTCCGCGGCGGAGGCTTTTCGCCCCAAGCCAACGTTCGCCGGAACATCCCCAATGCAGTTCCCTTTGGCGATATCCGGGCCGGCCGGACAGGCAACATCCAGATCGAGATTCGCGGTGACCGCCGCGGGCGACGATTCTGAAGCCAATCCCTTCCCCAACCCCCCCAACGAAAAACCGGCGTGCCTTGATTGGCGCGCCGGTTTGTTTCTTTTTGTGGGAAGGCGGGAGCTAATGGCCCTGCAATGGTCGAAGGAGTGAGCCGCCTTCTTTTGCTACTCTTATGAAAACGCGGATGTGACATTTATGGAAATTTCGTCGAGTTCGTTTTCATCCATGTCTTTCCCCGGCCCCGGCCGGGAGGGGGGCTGCTAACCGTCCGAAGGCGGTAGGGCGTTCGCTTCCTGGGCTGCGGCGCGCCAGAGGCCGGCTTCCCCCGGGAGGCCGAGACCGGCAAGGCGGATGGCGATTTGCTCCGTTTCGGGTTCGCGGATGGATTCGGCGCGCAGTTGCTCGAGGTCGGGGGGATCCTGCGGACGCGTCAGGCGAGCGAGGTCCCAACACGCCCATGCACGCCAGATTCGGAGGTCGCGCCGGGGTTCATTCATGCGGGTGGCGAGGTGTTGAAAATGGCGGCGGGGGTTCCCGATGAAGCGGTCTCCATGATCTTGGCAAAGGATCCAGGCCAGGGCAGCGTAGGGAAGCGGCCACTGCTGGAGTTCAGGTTCGGAGCCGCGTAGATCCGCCGAGAATGCGCGATTCAGCTGAAGGATGGCCTGGGCCGGAAGTCCCTGGAGCCAGAGCGACTGCGCGCAGGTCAAAGCGGCGACGTAGAACGACGCGTCCCTGGATTCGCCGAACCGCCGCATCCACGCGGCCGTGCGCGGTTCAGGGGCCGCGGGGAGGTGGGGGCAAGGCGTGAGCCCTTCGAGGTGCTGGACGGTTCTCACAGCGTGCCGAAGTAGCGGTCGCCAGCGTCGCCGAGGCCGGGGACGATGTATCCCTTTTCGTTGAGTTGCCGGTCGATGGCGGCGGTGTAGATGGGGACCTCCGGCTCACACTGGCGGAAGTGCCGGATGCCTTCCGGCGCGCTGACGAGGTTGATGAAGCGGATGTCGCGGGCGCCGGCCTCGCGGATTTGCCGGGCGGCTTCGGTGCTGCTGTTTCCGGTGGCGAGCATGGGGTCGACGAGCAGAACCACGGCGTCGGGGAGGACGGAGGGCAGTTTGCAGTAGTAGCGCTCGGGTTGGAGTGTGGCTTCGTTTCGCGCGAGTCCGATGTGGCCCACGAAGGCCTCGGGCAGGAGTTCCTGGATGCCTTCGACCATGCCCAGGCCGGCCCGCAGGATAGGAACGAGGACGATGGGCCGCTCCAGTTCGAAGCCGGTGGCGGTTTCGAGGGGCGTTTCGACCTGGATTTCCCGGAGCGGGAAATTGGCGGTGATTTCGTAGGCCATGAGGCGTCCGATGCCCTGGAGGTGGCGGCGGAACTCGGCGGGGGAGGTCGAAGCATCGCGAAGGCGGGAGAGCCGGGTCCGGATCAGCGGATGATCGACGACATGGAGGTGTGGGATGTCGGACAGCGAGGTCATGGCTGGTGGGCGGGGAGGCTTGCGAAACGCATGAGCTGGGGCGAGGAGGAAAGCATGGACGCATTTATGGAGGCGGCAATCGAAGAAGCGCGCCTGGGCCTGGCGGAGGGAGGGATTCCGATCGGGAGCGTGCTAGTTCAGGACGGCCAGATTCTGGGGCGCGGCCACAACCGGCGGATGCAGGCCGGCAGCGTGGTTTTGCATGGGGAAATGGACGCGCTGGAAAACGCGGGGCGGCAACCGGCCAAGATCTACCGGGAATGCACGATTTACACGACGCTTTCACCATGTCCGATGTGTTCCGGTGCGATCCTTCTCTATGGGATTCCGAGGGTGGTCATCGGGGAGAACCGGACCTTCAAGGGAGCGGAGGATTGGCTTCGGGCGAAAGGCGTGGAGCTGGAGGTCGTCGACAGCACAGTGTGCCGCGAGTTGATGGCGACTTTCATTGAGCAGCGGCCCGAGATTTGGAACGAAGACATCGGCGAATGAGTCGGGGATGGCCGGAAGGCCGAACGGCCGGTTTACATTCGTGAACGAATTGGCATAGTTGGGGGCTCCATGGCGAGTCGCTATTCAACCTGGATCTGCCTGTTGTTTCTCTGGGGAGGGATTCCCGGGATGGAGGCGCAAGAGGACCGGAATGCCGATGGGATTCCGGTGCTGGTGCGGCCTGGGACGGAGCGTGGGGAAGACGAGGAGGATCCGGAGTTCGACCCGGACGATCCGCTGGCCGAGGAAAAGAAGAAACTGCGCGACTGGGAGAAAGCGCTGAACCTGACGGCGGACTCGCTGGTGCAGCGATTGCAGGCTCTGGCGGAGCGCGAGCGTGCGATGGCCGAAAAGGAGCGCCTGCTGAAGCAGCGGGAGGCGGCTCTGGAAGCCCGGGAAGCGGCGCTGTCGGCGCGGGAGAAGCAGGTTCGCGCCTTTGAAACGATGCCGGACGTGCGGCCCTGGTCGGGACCGGAGGCGCCGTCGATCGTTGGGAAGCACGCCATCGTGATCGATGCGGCGAACGGGCGAATTTTGCACGAGAAAAGCGCGCGAGAGCGGACGGCAGTGGCGAGCACGCAGAAGCTCATGACGGCACTGCTGGTGGTGGAAGCCGGCGACCTTGACCGGGAGGTGGTGATCGATCCGGAAGACACCCGGGTGGAGCCGTCGATTTTGGGCTTTCGCGCCGGCGACCGTTACACGCGGAAGCAATTGGTGCGCTGGCTGCTGATTCGTTCCGGGAACGACGTGGCGAAGGCGCTGGGCCGGGACAACGCCGGTTCGGTGGCGGCTTTCGCCGCGAAGATGAATGCCCGGGCCAAGGAACTCGGGATGATGAATACCCATTTCCTGAACCCGCACGGGCTGACGGAGGAGGGTCAGTATTCGACGGCGCGGGACATGGCACTGCTGGCTTGGGAATGCTACCGGCGGCCCTTCATTCGGGAATGCGTGAAAACGAAGAGCTACCAACTCACGCTCGGCAGTGGCAAAGTGCGGACGGCGACCAACACGAACCGGGTGCTTCGCGAGTATTCGTATTGCAACGGGATGAAGACCGGATTCACGAACGCCTCGGGCTACTGTCTGATTTCGAGTGGCGAGAAGCAGGGCCGGGAGCGAATCGTGGTCGTCCTGGGCAGCACGGGGAGCTGGGTCTGGAAAGACTCGCAGGTGCTGCTCCAGTGGGCGCTCTCGTGGGACTGACCGGAGCGAGGATTACGACCCGCTCTCGAAATAGACGCTGGCGCCTCCCAAAGCCGTGCTTCCACGGACGGACCGAGCATCCAGGGCGGCGTGACGATCTGGGACGGGCCCTTCCTGGCGGTTGATGGGGCGGTAGACGCGCTGGAGCTGATAGGTTTCAAGTTTCCGGACGAGGGCATCGCGCACGGCCGGGACGTTGTAGCCGCCGCCGGTGACGAGGAGCTGGTCCACTCGCTCGAACTGGTGCATGTCGAGGAAGCGCTCGGCGAAAGTCGCCACTCGCTGGGCGAAGCCGTCGACGGATTCACGCACCTGATCGATCACGCCGTCGCCCTCCCCGATTCGGACGCCTTCGGAACGGAAGGGACGGTAGGTGGCGTAGAAGAGCCGGTGGAAGGTTTCGAGGCGTGGATCGACGGAATGCAGCATCGAATCGAAGGCGGCCCGTTGATTTTCCGGGAGGCCAGCGCGCACTTCGGCGTCGAGGCCTGCGATGCCGATCGGCTCGGAGTAATGGGCGAAGCGGCCCTCGGCGGCAGCGGCTTCTTCAAACGCACGATCGGGACGGGCTAGATCGAAGCCGAGCATGGCGAAGTCGGCCGTGTAGCCTCCGAGGTCCGCCACGAAGACCCAGTGCGTGCGATCCATTTCGTAGTCGTTGTTCAGGCAGGCGTAGTTCCGGGTGGCGGTGAAGAAGAGCGAGTCCCCGAACATCTCGGGGTAGAAGGCAAAGGTTCCGCGGGGCATTCCGGCCGGCATGGGGGGCGGGGTCCAGATGGCATTCCGTCCTTCGGAAAAGATGCCGATGGAGTTGGCGACGGGTTCCGCCACGGCCGGGCGCAGTTGAGCAGGGCACCATCCGGCCTCGGCGAGGAGTTCGACCAGACGATGAGCAGCGGCGGTTTGCGCGCCAAAGCTGGGAAGCGTGATTCGGACGGGCACCTGGTCGATTTCCGGGAGCCCCCGGGCGACGCAGTAATCGTTCACGAAGTTCCTGAGCCAGGTGAAGTAACCCAATCCGATCTCGCGGACCGGAAAGGCGTCGGAGGATGTCGCTACCCTGGGCTGGGTGGCGACCCGGACCGCGGGTGCCGTGGCCACGCCGTAGTCTCCCTGGACGCTCTCCCAGTCGGCCGGTGCGAGTCCCTCTTCGCTGGGCGGGTTGGGGGCACCGTTCAAGTGGGTCTCGACGTCCTCGAAGAAGCGCGGCTTCCAGTTCCGGTAAATCTCGACACCGGCGCGGTTCGAGGCCTTGGCGACGACCTCGTTCCCAAACCACCAGGTTTCGCGACCGTTTTCTTCTCCCCTCGCGGCGAGAGTGGGAATGCAGAAGTTGTTTTCGTCCATGCGCAGCCAGTCGTCCTGGAGCAGGTCGGCGGAGGAGAAGGCCTTGCCCTCTTCATTGACCGGTGCGGCCGGGCGGATGCCGATTTTCGTGAACGAGTTTCCGAAGTCGATGCTCAGTTGGTATTCCATCATGGGGTGTGAAATTGGAGGCGGAGAAGCGCGGTGGCGTTTCGCCTGCTTTCGAGTTCAGGCGTTGAAGGGCTGGACGCGCGCTTTGAGGATCAAGTGGGTGCCGCGGGCGTTGGCGAGTTCCCAGCCCGGCTGCAGAACCTGGACCTTTTGTCCCGGTTCCAGAACGGCTTCGAGGTGCTGAACCCGGCCGTCGAATTCCACCACGTCGCCGTCCTTACCCACCGGATTGAGGCCGAGGCTGTAGAGGGTGTCCTCGATCAGTTCGCGTGCCTCGGCCGATTCCGCATCGTTCCAGGCATAGGCGAGGAGTTCTGCCGCATCGCGTTGGAAATCGAGATCGCTCTCTTCCCTCGGTGGGCTTAGGGGACGGGGCTCGGAACCGGTGCGTCCGACCCGGCCGATGGCCAGCCCGCAAACCGCGAGAGCGATTTCGCCCTCATCGAAGCCGGCATGCTTCAGGGTATCGACGACGCGGAGGTATTCTTTGCGCGCCTTCCCCACGTAGTCGGCGAGCTTGGGTGGTTGGGTGGAGAGGCGGTAGGAGCGGGCGTTCCGGAGATCGGGATGGGCGTGAATGGAGGGATCGCTGGCCAGTTCCTCGAAAACCTGTTCGCGAACGGTGAGCGGGGCGCCCGTGTTCAGGCCCGCCAAGGCACGGGCGAGCTCCGCGCGATTCAGGGGCTTTCGCTCGATCATGCCCCGGGCCTCGTCGAGGAGGTAGGCCTTTTCGTCTCGATGCCAGTAGCGATGACAGGCGCAAGGGAAGATGGCGCCGGCGGCGACGCAGATATGGAGCACCTTCCGGAAGTCTTCGACGTTGGCGCGAGGCCCGCGATAGGCGTCGCGGATTTCTCTGAACGAAAGAGGACGGGTCGATGCCTGGACGACGCGAAGGATCTCTTGGCGGAGACCGGACGAAGCGGCGGCCGAGGCATCGGAGGGGGCAGGGGACGCGCAATACATGAAGGGGGCGAGGCTTTATTAGGCAACCAAAATAATATGGTTCACCTAAATGAATGGCGCAATCGATTTTGGGATTGTCAGGATGCGTGCGCCTGCCTGGATCGCCTCAGAAGGAACCATCCATGCCGTCCGGTGGGGCTGCTTGCCTCAATCTTCCACGACACGTTGCAGCACGAGCAGGTAGAGGTGGGTCTCTGGGCCCTGCTGCGGGGTGGCATCGACAAAGAACGCCACGCATTCCGCCACGGTATCGTCGTCGTCGAGGTCCCGGCGGCGGACTGGCGTGCTCTCACGATTCGGGAGGGGGCGGATCAAAGGATTGGTTCAGAACCGCTGCGATGCGGAAACCGGCTTCGGTGACCCTGTGCTGCGCGATTTGCCCGGCGTTCTGCATGTAGGCCTTTGAGAGGACGACCTGGGGGCGGGGACGGTTTTCGGCTTCGAACCGGTGGACGACGTCGCGCACCTCCGGGGTGTAAGCGTGTTCTTGGGCGAGCCGGCGGCTTTCCTGGAGCCAGGTCCAGACTTCCAAACTCTCGACCGCCGCGCGGCCTGACGCGGCCAATTCGGGGTTTTGTAGGAAGCGGTAGGCCTTCTTTCGGGCGTCGGCGAAGGGGGTGCGCGACCCCAGGAGCGAGTCCCAAGCGAAGTGGAGGTTGGTGTAATCGATGGTGCCTTGGATTCGGACCGCGATGTCGTTCCCGCCGCGATCGCCGGTGGGGAACAGGCGTCGGCTGACCATGGCGGACGAGTGCATGGGCTGGTGCAAATCCCCGACGAGATGGAAGAGCCAGCACAGCATGATGGCGCGGTCGGCGTCGGGAGCTGCTTCGTCGGCGAGAACCTGGCGCGCGATAGTCAAAGCTTGAGCGACGTTGAATCTGCGGATGGTTTCGTTTTCTGTGATGGGGTAAGCCACTTCGCGCGGGGCCGCCGTGGATTGATTGATGGGAAGGTCTGCTTCGAGCGCCGCCCTTGACGCGTCGTCCAGCCAGACCGGGAGATTGATGTAATGCCAGGTGGAGCGGTGGTAGAGGTCGCGATCGTTTCCCTGGAATTCTCTGGCGAGATCGGGCCATAGGGCCGCGATGGAGAAGAGCCACTGCTCCCGGATCGTGGGATCGGATTCCCGGACGCTGGGCGGCATGGCGCTGAGAAAATCCTGGGCGAACCGGGGGTGTCTGCGAAGCAACTCGAGGGTTTTGGCCCGGGTGTTCGGGGTCATTTGGGCGTGGGCGATGACGCCGGTGATCGTGTGGCCGGCATCCCACCAGGCGGAGGCGGGCAGGGGAGCGAGCAAGCCGAGGAGAAGACCAAACCGGAGGAGAAGCATGGTGGGACTTTTACTGCTGGAGGTAGCTCGGGGAAGTGAAAAGGCGAGGTGATTGGGCGGGCGCAGTAAAATATGGCAGTTTCGTCACAGATCGTGCTGAATCCCTGGTTGTTTGCCGGGCTCAATGCGCGAGAGTCCGTCGATTCGAGAAGGTATGCCGACAGCGCTGATCGTAGACGACGAGAAGGACGTGCGGGACATGGTGGGCTTCAACCTCGTCCGTGAGGGTTGGTCCGTTTTGCAGGCCGAGGATGGGTTGAAGGCAGTCAGGCAGGCCCGCGAGCATGGACCGGACGTGATCATCCTGGATTTGCTCCTGCCGGAAATGGATGGCTACGAGGTTTACGAAACCCTTCAGGGATACGAGGAAACCGCTGGCATTCCGGTGCTGATGCTGACGGCGATGGGGGAAGAGAGGCACCGTATCCGCGGCCTGACGCTTGGGGCGGATGATTACGTGACCAAACCGTTCAGCCCGCGGGAGCTCATTCTCCGGGTTCAGAACCTGACCCGCCGAAACCCGAAGTCGAGGAATGGGGCGGATCTCGCCATCGGGCCTTTCCGAGTGGATCGTGGGACGCTCAAATTTTACCTGGACGACGAGGTCATCGATTTGACGTCGACGGAGTTCAAGCTGCTCCTGATTCTGATGGAAAACGTGGGTCGGGACCAGCCCCGGAACTCCCTCCTCCGGAAGATCTGGGGGTATGACGAGCGGATTCAAACCCGCACGCTGGACACGCATGTGAAACGCTTGCGCGAGAAGTTAGGCGTTCACGGCGACTGCATCGAGACGGTGCGGGGGATCGGCTACCGTTTCCGTCTGCCGTCGAATGGCGCCTGAGCCAGGGGGCGTTCGCCCGGGCCGAAGGGGCGCGTAATCGGACCTTGCAAACCGCCAAGTTCTGAAGGAAGAGCGGGGGATGATGAGCACGACGATCGCCTGGGTTCTGGCTTTCGTGCTCTTCGTTCTCATCGCGTTTCACCTTCGGATGCGGTCGACGCTGAAGCGCTTGAGTGCCGCGATCGAGGAGCAGGGTAAGCGTTGGCCGGGTTTCGACGAGGCCGACGGCTTGACGCCGGGCTACGTGCGGAAGCTGGTGAAAGTCATCGATGATCGCCTGCTGGAGGCATCCCAGCGCATCAGTGAGAAGTCCGAGTGGCAGCGGCTCAATGCGTCGATTCTGGATCAGTTCGACGAAGGTTTGCTCATCGTGAATCGCGATTTGCGGATCGAATCGGCCAACGAAGCGGCGCGGCGGGACTTTGGGCAGGGCAAGCCGATCGTGGGCAAGACAGTGATCGAGGCGTTTTTCGATCACCGGTTCGTGAATCTGATGGAGCGTGCGATGCAGTTTCACACCAAACAATCGGACACCATCCGGATGGACGAGGTGATCTCGCAGCATGGCGAGACGATGGAGCGCTACATCAGCGTGGAGGCGGGGCCGTTGCCGTCTCAGCATCCAAGCGTGAGCGGTTTATGGGTGATCCTGCGCGATGAGTCGGAGCGGTATCACGTGGATCAGGTGAGGAAAGATTTCGTTGCGAACGCCTCTCACGAGATCCGGACGCCACTCTCGATCATCACGGGCTACCTGGAGAATCTCACGACCGGGGAAATCACCGATGCCGAGACGGTGCAGAGGTTTTACGGGGTGATGTCGAAGCACGCGGAGCGTTTGGCGCGGATCGTGGACGACATGTTGACGATCACCAAGCTCGAGCGCAGTCCCGAATCGCTGAACGTCGAGGTATTCGACATGGCAGAGTGCGTGTTCGACATCGTCGAACATCTCCAGACGCTGATTATGGAACGCGATGCCGAGGTGATCGTCGATTTTCCGGAGGAGGACCGGTCGATGGTGGGAGACCGGTTTTACTGGGACCAGGTGTTCTTCAACCTGATCGAAAACGCCCTGAAGCAGAATGACCGGCCTGGATTGGAGGTGGTGGTTGAACTGCGGTCGACGGAGACGGAGCATCGCATCGTGGTGAAAGATGACGGAGTGGGAATTCCTAGCAGCCACATGCCCCATGTTTTCAAGCGGTTTTACCGGGTGGAACGGCATCACTCGAAGAATCAGGTGAAGGGAACAGGGTTAGGATTGTCGATCGTGAAGCGCGCGGTGGAAGCGCACGGCGGGACGGTTTCGCTGACGAGCCAGCCTGGGATTGAGACCGTGATCACGATCGTGGTGCCGAAGGGCACAGCGGTTTAGCGGGAAGAAATGGACCCTCGGTCGGAGGCGGATCCCAGGGTCTGCTGAGGCGGAGACGCCTTGTATTCAATGGGTTCCGGCAGGTGATGCCATCGCATTTGGGTTAACATGCGGCATTTTTGTCACTTTTTAGAGGGGAAACGACGAAAGTCGCTTGCACCGCAGCGAAGTCAGCTTTTTAGGGGAGGCTTGACCTTACGCTGCTACTGAGCCTGCACCTGACCAGGAGTCAGGCGTCCCGGGGTTTCCTCCAACCGCGAGACGATCTTGCGAGTAGGGCGCGGGGCAAACCTTTTTCATAACCGGCTTCGTCCAACGCGGCTGATTTTCCGTAAACACATGAGAACGACGACCGTCAATCGGGACGAGCCGGGTAAATGACCAAATGGCTTTGCCTACAGGTCCTGAAATGAACCAAATTCCTACTAAGAAATGAGCCAAAAAAAGAAGACCGCCTCGCCGCGGAAACGCAATTCCCAATCGATCCGGAATATCAAGCGAATCGATTCCACCAAAACACACGGCTGGCAGGTCCACGTCCGTCGGGGTGGCGTGCTGAGGACCAAGCTGTTCAGCGACCGGGTCTACAAAGGGAAGCGAAAAGCGCTGCAGGCCGCGAAGGAATACCGGGATGAGATCATCGATGAGATGGCGCCGTTGGCGAAGCCGCTCTGGAAGATCGACCGCAAGCCGAAGACGAATACCGGTCACCTCGGAGCCTCTTACACGGAGTACACCAATCGCTCTGGCGAGAAGCGCGGCGTGATCACGGTCACGGTGCGTGAATCCCTCGGCAAACCCGTCAACCGGAAGTTCTCCGTCAACAAATTGGGTTACGATGAGGCGCTCCGTCAGGCCGTCGAGTGGCGGAACGAAGTGCTCGCCGAGCGCGAGTCGCGCGAAGAGAAGAAAAGTTCGGGCAAGAAGGCCAAGGCCTGAACGTTCCGATTCCTCTGTGAACCTCCGACTCCTGGCGTCCTTGGTGGTGCCAGGGGTCTTTTTTGTCCAGTGGACACCATGGGGGGCAGGTCGTTTTCACCCGGATCATTTCGAATGATTCTGGACAGCCCGCCCGTGTTTGGTAAGACAGCGAAAACTATGAAAGCTCCTACAGATCATCAGCCACGTTTGACGCGGCGCGGATTTCACAAGGCGGCCGGATCCGCGGCGGCATCGACTTTTGCCTTCCAAGTGGTTCCTTCCACGGTTTGGGGTGCCAATGAACGCCCCACGCTGGGCGGGATTGGCACCGGCGGAAAGGGCGAGAGTGACATCAGGAACTCCGCCAATTCGGGATTCGAGGTCATCGGCCTCTGCGACGTGGTCGATGCGAAGCGCGTTCCGGAGTTGACGGGCCGGCCAGCGGTGAAGCGGATTTTCGACCAGCGTGAGCGCTTCCCGGACGCCAAATTCTACACGGACTGGCGCGAAATGATGGCGGACCTGGGAGACAAGCTGGACGCCATCACGGTATCGACTCCGGATCACCATCACGCGCACGCCTCCATCGCGGCGATGAAGGCCGGGAAGCACGTTTACTGTCAGAAGCCGTTGACCCACGGGATTTGGGAAGCGCGGATGATGGCTGAGGTGGCGAAGCAAACCGGCGTGAAGACGCAGATGGGGAACCAAGCGCATGCCAATGACGGGATGCGCCGGGCGGTCGAGTTGATTCGCGCCGGCATGATCGGCCAGGTGAAAGAGGTGCATGCCTGGACGAATCGTCCGATTTGGCCCCAGGGATTCAGCAGCGCTCCACCAGCGGAGCCAGTTCCCGAATGGTTGGACTGGGAGCAGTGGGTCGGTCCGGCGCCTTTTGTGGACTACAGCTTCCGCATCACCCCCTTCAATTGGCGGGGCTGGTGGCACTACGGGACCGGAGCATTGGGCGACATGGCCTGCCACATCATGGACATGGCCTACTGGGCCCTGGGTCTCGACGCTCCGGTGGCGGTCAAAGGGGAGGAGAACGGTGGGACGGAGCTGTCCGCGCCGATCAACTCGATCATCACCTATGAATTTGCCCCGAACGAATACACGGTGCCGGAGGGAGTGACCTACACCTGGTATGATGGCTACGTCGGAGCCACCTTCGATCCGCAACGCTGGGCGCTCGTCAAAAAGACGAACGAGTATAACCATCCGGACAATCGCGTGCTTCAGGGGCTGGACTTCAACAAGTACGGCAGCGTCGTCGTCGGGACTCGCGGATCGTTGATTTACAACCGGAACAACGAAAACTGGGTCGTGATGCCGAGCAGCGGGCTGGACGGATTTACGGACTGGCCAGCGCCGAGCATTCCGCGTGCGCGGGGTCAAAACCCGCACCATGAGTGGTTCGACGCCGTGACCGGCAAGATCGACCAGCCCGAGTCGAATTTTGGATTGGCCGGGCCTTTCACGGAGACGGTGCTGTTGGGTTGCCTCGCGCAACGGGTGCCGAACGAACGGCTGGAGTGGGACGCCGCGAAGATGGAGGTCAGGGGACGCCCCGAACTGAAGCCGTATATCCAGCGGGAATACCGCCCCGGCTGGGAGTTGAAAGTCTAACGGGAAAACTTCCCTCCACCCGCGCTTGCGTGGCGCCGCGTCGCTGAAAAAGTCTCACAATCAGCGACGGGCGCTGCTGGTGCGAGTTTCGCGTTACTCGGGTTTGAAGAAGACCGTGGCGAGGGGGGGGATATCGACGGTCAGTGTGTGGGGACGACCGTGGCTTTCGAGCGCCTCGGGTTTGAGCGAGCCGGGATTGCGCATGCCGGACCCGGCGTATTCGGCGGCATCGCTGTTGAAGCATTCGACCCAGCTTCCCGGGCCGGGGACGCCGAGGCGGTAGCTCGGGCGAGGCACGGGGGTGGCGTTGATGACGGCGAGGATCGGGCTGCCGTCTTTGGCTTTGCGCAGGAAGGAGAAGATGCTGTGCTGAGCGTCATTGGCCTCGATCCACTCAAATCCATCGCACGTGTGGTCGAGTTCGTGAAGAGCCTTCTCGTTCCGGTATAGGTGGTTGAGGTCATGGAGCAGCCGGTTGACACCGTTGTGCTCGGGATATTGAAGCAGGCGCCAGGAGAGGCTCCGCTCGTGATCCCATTCCTCGAGAGGCGCCACGACGGCGTCCTGAAAGAGCAGCTTCTTTCCAGGGTGACCGAACATCCATGCCAGGAAGAGGCGGAGGTTGGCGAATTTCTGCCAACGATCCCCCGGCATCTTGTCTAACAGGGAACGCTTCCCGTGCACGACCTCGTCGTGGCTGAGGACGAGGATGAAATTCTCGTCATAGGCATAGAGCATCGAGAACGTGGCCGTGTCGTGGTGGTGGACGCGATGGACCGGGTCCTTCGACATGTATTCCAGGCTGTCGTGCATCCAGCCCATGTTCCACTTGAACCCGAAACCGAGTCCTCCGGTATCGACGGGACGACTGACGCCTCCGAAAGCGGTGGATTCCTCGGCAATCATCATGATGCCGGGGTGTTCTTCGTAGCAGACGCGATTGAGTTCGCGGAGGAAGTCGATGGCCTCGAGGTTTTCGCGGCCACCGAACTGGTTTGGAACCCATTCGCCATCCTCGCGTGAGTAGTCGCGATAGAGCATGGAGGCCACGGCATCGACGCGGAGACCATCGATGTGGTATTCGTCGAACCAGAACAGGGCATTGCTGACCAGGAAGTTCCGAACCTCGTTCCGGCCGTAATTAAAGATGAGGGTGCCCCAGTCGCGGTGCTCGCCTTCGCGGGGGTCGGCGTGTTCGTAGAGCGGGGTGCCATCGAACCATGCGAGGCCGTGGGCGTCCTTCGGGAAGTGGGCGGGGACCCAGTCGAGGATGACGCCGATGCCGTTTCGGTGACAGGTATCGACGAAGTAGCGGAAATCGTCCGGCGACCCGTAACGGCTGGTGGGAGCGAAGTAGCCGGTGACCTGGTAACCCCAGGAACCGTCGAAGGGGTATTCGGAAACGGGGAGAAGTTCGATGTGGGTGAAGCCCATCTCGACGACGTGTTTCACCAGCTTGTCAGCGAATTCTCGGTAGGTGAGCAGCCGGTCGTTTTCTTCGGCCACACGAGCCCAGGAATTCAGGTGGACCTCATAGATGCTGACGGGTTCGTGGTAGCAGTCCGAGTTTCGCCGGGAGTGAAGCCAATCGGCGTCACCCCAGGTGTATTGGTTCAAATCGTGGACGAGGGAGGCTGTTGCCTGGCGATTCTGGCTGAAGTAAGCCATTGGATCGCTCTTTGCGAAGAGGCGGTAGTCGCTTCCGACGATCTCGAATTTGTAATGAGCGCCTTCCGGAACGCCTGGAATGAAGATCTCCCAGGCTCCGGCCTCGAGACGTTTGCGCATGGGGTGGATGCGTCCATCCCAGTAGTTGAAGTCGCCGATCACGGAGACGCGCCGGGCGTTTGGAGCCCAGACGGCGAAGGCGACACCGGCGACGCCATCGACGACGCGTGGCTTGGCGCCCATGATTTCCCAGAGGCGGCGATGCGTGCCTTCACGGAGGAAGTAGACGTCTTGATCGCCGAGGAGGGGGCCGAACTGGTAGGGGTCCCCATCCATGGTGCTGATCTCGCCTTCCTTGGTTTCCCACTCGAGGCTGTAAGACGGAGGATGTTCGTCGCCTGGCAGTTCGACTTCGAAGAGACCGCCGGGGTGGAGGAGTTCGGCCTGGAAAGGCTGCTGGCCGCCGTCCAGGAGCACGGTCAGGGCGATGGCGTCCGGGCGAAAAACGCGAACGACCCAACGAAGGCCGTCCTTCCGACGGATTCGATGCGGGCCGAGGAAGGAAAAGGGATCGTCATGGCTGGCGGCCATGAGCATTTCCGTGTTCGTGCGGATGGTCTCGGAGATTTCCGGGGCCTGGACGTGACTCATGGGGCGGAAGCTAGTCAGGATGCCCGCCGGGCGCAACGGTGGATTTGGGGGCGAGGCGGAGAGAGCGGCTTCATGGGGCATCCTCTTCATCGACGGTTTCGTCGCGCTGGTAAATGGGCAGTTGCCGGTAGGGGACGGTGAACGAGAGGATCATCATGGCGGTGCCATAGACGTGGCCGTGCGCGCGGGAATGCCAGGAGCCGTCGGCTTTCTGCTGCTCAAGGTAGTGGGGATACATCCAATCGGCGTAGGTTCTCCAGTATTTTCCTCCCAACTGGAACATACCCTGGGCATTGTAATAATTTCCGTAAAATTCGTGAGAGCTGCGCGGGAGTCGATGGTAGTGGTTCAAAATCCATTCGCCGGCTTTGATGGTGGAGGGATGGCCGTGGTAGCCGGTCAGCTCGAGGCAGAGCAGCCCGCAGCCGGTCAAGGATTCCGCGTGGCGATGGGTGTCGGTGTAACCGAAACGACCCATGCGTTCGTCGTGTTTGCTGAAGACGTATTCCACGGCCTGGGCGATGGCGCGATCCGGGACCTGGGCGCCGTTGAGCTTGGCGGAGCGAAGGGCCATCAGCGCCCAGCCACTGCACGACAGGTCACTGTCGCGAGAATTGGGTTTGTAGCGCCAACCGCCCTGGTGACCGGGAGCTTTCGGGATGGCTTGGGCTTTCAAGAGCAGCGCGATGGCCTTGGCCAGAACGCGGTCGAGCTGGTCCTGGCGTTCCGCGTCGACCATGCCGGAGCATTCCGAGAGGAAGAGGGTGGCGATGTTGTGGGCATACATCGGGCCATGCCCGGAGTCGGAAGGGAGTCGATCGATCATCCCATTGGGTTGCTGGCTGCCGAGGATGTAATCGATGCAGAGATTCAGCGTATCGCCGAATTTGCCCTGGCCCGGGAGATAACCCTTTGAAAGGAAAGCCATGCCGGCGAGGCCGACGATGCCGGTGGAGCGGCCGAAGGAATCGGCGAAGTGACCCTCCTCATCCTGACGGGAAATGAGGTAGCGTAGACCGTCCTCGACGGCTTGATCGACTTCGATGCGGTATTTGGCGAAGACTTTATCGGCGAGCTGTGCCTGGGCCGGGAGAGGCGTGGCCAGGAGCAGGAGGAGAAGCAGAGGGAGGAGCGCCTTCACCGTCGAGGTCGGGGATTCGTGAATGGAGGCTTAGCTGGCGGCGACCTGCTCGTTTCCGAGTGGAGCACCCGCGGTCACGGCGGCGCGGGCATTCTCCTCGGCATTCGTCTTTTCGAGGTAGTAGTCGTAACCGCCGGAGTATTTGGTGACCTGACCGGCGGAGACGTGATAGACGACGGTGGCGAGCTGGCGGATGAAGTGCACGTCGTGCGAAATGAAGACGAGGGTGCCGCCGTATTCCCGGAGTGCGATGATGAGGGCCTCGATGGAGATGATGTCGAGGTGAGTCGTCGGCTCGTCCATCAGCAGAAGATTGGGCGGGTCGACCAGGAATTTGACGAGGTTCAGCCGGCTCTTTTCGCCACCGGAAAGGACCTCGCATTTTTTGAAGACCTCGTCTTTGCGGAAGAGGAAGGAACCCAAGACGCCCCGGGCTTCGTCCTCGCGCATTTTCGGATTGGCTGAGAGGACCTCTTCCAAGACGGTGTTTTTTGGATTCAACGTTTCGGAGCGCTGCTGGGAGAAGTAACCGATCTTGCAGTTGTGTCCGGGTTTGCGGGTGCCCTCCTGGATGTCGACCACGCCTGCGAGCATTTTGAGGAGGGTCGATTTCCCGGAACCATTGGGGCCGACGAGGACGATGCGGTCGCCGCGTTCGATGTCGAGATTGAGATTCTCGTAAACCTTGACTGGGCCATAGCTGAAGTGGGCGTCCTCGAGGGAGATGACGCGTTGGCCGCTGCGTTCGGGTTGGGGGAATTGGATGCGGAAGACCTTGCGGGGGGGCCTGGGCTTCTCGATGACATCCAATTTTTCGAGTTGCTTGAGCTTACTCTGGACCTGGGCAGCCTTTGAGGAGACGGATCGGAAGCGGTCGGCGAAGGCGTTGATTTCCTTGATTTGCTTCTGCTGATTCTTCCAGGCGGCATGACGTTGTTCAAAGCGCTCGCGGGCTTCTTTCCGGTATTTGGAGTAATTGCCTTTGAATGCGGTGAGGCGCCGGTCTTCGATTTCGAGAATTTCCTCGGCGACCTCGTCCATGAACTCGCGGTCGTGAGAGATGAAGAAGACGGCGCCGCCGTAATTTTTGAGGTGGCTTTGGAACCACCAGAGGGAGTGAAGGTCGAGGTGGTTGGTGGGCTCGTCGAGCATCAGCAAATCCGGTTCCATGGCGAGCAGCCGTGCCAGGTGGGCGCGCATGACCCAGCCGCCGGAGAGTTCGCGGGCGGGACGTTCCCAATCGAGCGGGCGGAAGCCAAGGCCCCGCAACATGGTTTGGGCCTTCGCTTCGAGCGCGGGATCAGCCAGGATGTCGTGTTTGGCCTGGGCTTCGAGATAGGCGGCAGTTTCGGTGGTTCCGTCGGTCTCGTGCTTTTGGAGTTCAGCTTCGAGCCGCTCCAGTTCACCGTCGCGTCCCAAGGCGATTTCGAGGGCGGTTTCGTCCCCCTGCACTTCGGTTTCCTGGGGGAGGAAGCCGATCGTGGTCCATTCATCGCGTTCGATGGAGCCCGAATCCGGGGTGTCCTGGCCGAGGATGAGGCGAAAGAGGGTGGACTTGCCAGCGCCGTTTGGGCCGACGAGAGCGACGCGGTCGCCATAGTTGATGGTGAGGCCGGCGTCTTCGAATAGGACCTTCGTGGAAACGGCTTTGGTGAGCTCTCGGATGGTAAGCATGGTGGGAAAGGGGATTGGTGGGTGGAAAAGCGAACGGGCGAGCTCGGGGCGAGGCTCCACGCGTCCTGGAAACGGCGGTTTTCGATGTCCGCGGGAGGGGCGCAGGAGATCCTGCGGACCCGGAGGAGGTCGTGGCGGGTCAGCCCCAAACTCGCCCTTGCGCCGGGGGCAGATGTCAACCAACGTCCCGGCGTTGAGCGAAGAGCCACTGGCCGGGAAGACCTGTGCGAGCCCTCGGACTGCCCGGTCAACCAAGCACTATCCTGGCGACTTCGCAAGCGGGGAAGCGTAAGCACGGGCGATGGAAGGCGGCAAGGTCATGGACGAATCGGGCGTCAGAGAGGTTGAGCCGGGTCCGGCGCCCGCAGGGTCCCCGATGGATGTGCGCAAGTTTGGCCGCAGTTTTCGTTTCGCGTTCCGCGGTGTGTGCCACGTGTTTCACACCGAGCAGAACATGCGGGTTCACGCGGTGATTGCGGCCCTGGTCATTGCGGGTGGGATCGGGTTCGGGATCAGCCGGGTGGAGTGGCTCGCGATCGCCCTTTGCATCGCCTTGGTGATGGCGGCGGAGTGCGTGAATTCGGCGCTCGAACGCTTGGCGGACCGAATTTCGCGCGAGGATCACTACCTGATCGCGCACGCCAAGGACGCTTCGGCGGCGGGTGTGCTGTTACTGGCCGCGGGATCGGCGGTGGTGGGAATGCTGGTGTTCGTTCCAAGGATTTGGGACCTCTTTTTCCCTGGATGAAAGCCGAAACGTTAGAGCGCGAGCTGACCGGCCTGCTCGGAGCGGACCGGGTTTCGCGGGAACCGGCAGAGCTGGAGACCCACGCGATCGACAAGTGGCACGCCTCGGCTTCGCCCGACGTCGTGGTTTTTGCCGAGAACACCGACGACGTGGCGGCGGTCCTGACCTTTGCGCAAGAGCACCGCGTTCCGGTCACTCCTCGCGGTGCGGGTGTGGGTTATGTCGGTGGATGCGTGCCGGTGCATGGAGGGATCGCGCTGTCGGTGGCGCGGATGAACCGGATCCTGGAAATCCATCCGAGCGATGGGGTGGCGGTGGTTCAGCCCGGGGTGATCACTGGGGATCTCCAGGACGCGGTGAAGGCGAAAGGTTGGTATTATCCGCCGGACCCGGCCAGTTTGCGGGAGTGCAGTCTGGGCGGGAACGTGGCGACGAATGCCGGTGGTCCCAAATGTCTGAAGTATGGCGTGACGCGGAATTACGTGCTGGGCCTGGAGGTCGTTTTGGCTGGAGGCGAGGTGCTGCGCTGCGGTGGCCGGACCCACAAGAACAAGACCGGCTTCGACCTCGTCGGTCTGTTTGTCGGTTCGGAAGGGATGCTGGGAGTGGTGACCGAAATGACGCTGCGCATCATTCCGCACCCGCCGGCGCGGGCGGCGATCTCGGCTGGGTTCAGCACGTTCGAGGCGGCGGCGGAAGCGGTCGAGCGGATCTTGGGAGCCGGCTATTTGCCCTGCGCGCTGGAGATTGCGGACCGGCTGACGCTGGAAGCGGCGCGGGCCTATCCGGGGAACCGGGCGCCGATTCCGCCTGGGGACGCGCATCTTCTGTTGGAGATCGACGGGCAACCTGGGGCGGTGGCGTCAGACATTGAGGGGTTGGAGGCGCTGGTCCGGGGCTTGCATCCGGAGCGACTCACGGTGGCGCGGGACGAGGCGTGCGAAGAGCTTTGGGAGATCCGGCGGAGCTTTTCCTACAGTCTGAAAGCGACGGGCTTGACGAAGCTGAACGAGGACATCGTCGTGCCGCGGGGGCGTTTGACGGATTTGGCGCGTTTTTCGAAGGAGTTGCAGGACGAAACGGGGTTTCAAGTTGCGAGTTTCGGGCATGCGGGAGACGGGAACATCCACGTAAATCTGATGGTGGATCCGCGAGTGGTGACGGAGGAGACCGAGCGGATGAATGCCGCGCTGGACCGGCTGTTTCACCAAGTCCTAGCCTGGGACGGCGTGATCACGGGCGAACACGGGATCGGTCTGGCGAAGAAACGGTGGATCGAAGACGCGCTCAGCCCGGTCTCGCGCCGGGTGCATGCGAGGGTGAAGGCCGCGCTTGATCCGCTGGGGATTCTGAATCCTGGCAAATTCGTGGGGTGACTCCCGGGGGCGTGGAAGCAGTGGAGGTTGGCACGGGCCGTGCTTCGCGTCAGGGCACGCCCGGCGGCCACGCCCCATGAAAAAGATCGAAGCCATCATCAAGCCCTTTTGCCTGGAGGCGTTGAGGGAGAAACTGCTGGAACATCACTTTGTGGCGATGACCGTCAGTGAGATTCGGCGATTTCCCAGCAGTTCGCCCTATCACTATGACGACGATCGTTTTGCCGGGATGACGGATTTCGATCCCCGGTTGAAGGTGGAACTGGTGGTGGCGGACGATCGTTTGGGTGTGGCGCTGCAAGTGATCGAGGTCTGTGAATGCCTGGTGAGTGCTGCGCTGGTCACGGACATCTCGGATGCGATCCGGATTCGGACGGCGGAGCACGGGGAGCTGGCGGTTTAACAGGATTGGCGCTGGGTTCAATGGGTGCATCGCCTCGCGCTTCGGGGAGATAGAAGTGGTGACACTTCAGAGGGGGGTGGACGAAATTGGACGCTTCGCTCTGCCTGCGGCAGCCTATGTCCGCTGCGCTTCCATTCTCACGAATTCCGCTCCGGAAGAAAGCGAAATTGGACGCGTTGCTTTGCCTTTGGCAGCCTATGTCGACCAAGCAGCTGAACCGAGTGCCGCTCGATTTAACGGGTTGTTGAAGAACCCTCGGCAGCCGGTTTTTCAACGGCCTCTTAAGGTGCGCCCCCTTGGCGTGCGTATTCGGCTTTGCATCGGGGCCGAAATCGGGGATAGGGGTGAGGTATGGCGGACGACGAGATGAGTTTGTATGACCGGTTGGGTGGGGAAGACGGGATTCTCAGCCTGGTCGGGGAGTTCTACGGGAGGATTCTGGAGGACGACGAGTTGAAGCCGTTTTTCGAGGGGGTGCCGATGGAACGGTTGCAGCGGATGCAGCTGGAACTGTTTTCCGAGGCTTTGGGAGGACCGGTAACCTACAGCGGCCGGCCTCTGCGGGAGGTGCATCACGGTCGGGGTATCAAGATGTCCCACTTCCAGCGTTTCGTGGAGCACCTCATCTCGACGCTGAAGGATAATGGGTTGGAGGAGAGCGAAGTGGATCAATTGATCAGCCGGCTGAACGTGGAAGCCGACAAGATCGTGGGGCAGAGCAACGTCGACGGGTGAGGCGACCGCGGATCTCGTGAGGCTAACGGTGCGGGCTCAAAGCGGATTGCCGTAGCGGTGGCGGGTTTCGGTGACGGTTTGTTCACGGTGCCAGCGGGTCAGCTCGATGCGACCGTCCGGGGAGAGGGGCGCGTCGATCCAGGCAAAGCCGAGCGGGTGGGCAGTGGCGAGGACAGTTTCTTCGACACCGCTGCCGATGGTCCGGAGCACGGAGTGGTTCACGGCGAGGTCCGGGAGCCGGCCGCTCAGCGTCTCAGGCGATTCGTCCGAAGCGCGGCTGATGGTGAGCCGGACGCCGCAACGCTCCCCGGCCCATTTCGCCAGGCTCTCGGCTTCGGGGGCGCAATCTTTGGGTAGGCGTAGGAGGACGCCGTCGCGCGGTCGGTAGCGGAAGCGATTCGTTTCGCAGCGGAGGCCGGTGGGGTCGTGTTCCCGGGCGAAATGCCGGTTCCAGGCCTCGTCGTAGCTGGCCTGAGCGGCTTCGAGCGCGACGGGGCTATCGGGCGTCAGGTGCCGGAAGAGGTTCACGTAGTTCGGGCCACCCGCTTTGGCGCCGGGACCGACGGAGCTGCGTTTCCAGCCGCCAAAAGGTTGGCGGTTCACGATGGCACCGGTAATGCCACGGTTGATGTAGAGGTTTCCGGCTTCGACGCGTTCCCGCCAGGCTTCGCACTCGGCCGGGTCGAGCGAGTGGAAACCGGCGGTGAGGCCGAACGGGACGTCGTTCTGGATGGCGAGGGCCTCGTCGAGATCACGGGCGCGGATCAGGCCGAGCACTGGACCGAAGCATTCGGTCTGGTGAAACCATGCGCCGGGCTCGACGCCGAGTTTGATGCCGGGCGACCAAAGACAGGGATCGTCCGGGTCGCGCCTGGGTTCGAGCAGCCAGGTTTCGCCAGGTTCGAGCGTCGTCAAGGCGCGGAGCAAGTCGTCGCCAGGTGGCTGGACGAGTGGGGTGACGACCGAGCTGGGGTGGCGGGAGGAGCCAACCGGAAGGCTGGCGGCGGCATCCCGGAGTTGACGGCGGAACGCCGGGTCGTCGTAGACTTCGGCCTCGAGGATGGCGAGACTGGCGGCGGAACATTTCTGACCGGCGTGACCAAGAGCGGAGCGAACCAGGTCGCGGACGGCGAGTTCCCGGTCGGCCAGGGCGGAC
>CAZCRA010000050.1:0-24038 GCA_964500945.1 uncultured Verrucomicrobiales bacterium
CCGACGCGCGCAGGTATTCCGTGAAACACTTCGCTTCCGGTGGAGGCGTGGCCTCGTAGGTGGGAATTGCGAGAAGTTCCGGGTCGGTGATTTGGTCGAGGGCGGACGTCCGTTTCCACGTCCGCATCGCCATCGCCCCGGTCGACGTCGGATACATCCCCATGACGATCGTGTGCCGGTTCGGCGCGCACACGCCGTAGGTACCGTAGGCGTTGTCGTATCGAATCGACTCGGCGGCCAGGAGATCCAGGTTCGGCGTCGGGACCGTGTCGTCCCCATAACACCCGATCCGCGGCGACATGTCCTCGCACGTGATCCACAGGATGTTCGGCCGCTCCACAGCCATGACCGTGGAGAGAGCGAAGCCAAACGCAATCAGGGCAAACCGCAACATGGTCACAGTCGCTTGATGCGGACGTTGCGGACCCAAAAAGGAAGCCCGTGATCCTGAATGCCGATTTTTCCAGTCGCGGCCAGGCCAGGTCCCTGCGGCTTATTTTTCGACAAGTCGTAAGCGTCCTGCACCACGGTCCCGTTGATTTCGACGGTGAGCTTTGAGTCCTTGAGCGTCACCCGCATTTGGTGCCACTCACCCGGCTTTTTCGAAGCATTCGCCAGCGGTGCCGGGTCCTTGATCTTCTGTAGCTTGATGATGCCACCCAGATCGTGCCAGCCGATCTTCCCTTTCTCGTAACAATCGAGAATTTGCACTTCCACACCCGTCGTCACCGGATCGGCCACGTCCGCTACCCGGAAGTAGAATCCGGAGTTCCCGTCCTTCGCGGTCTTGTATTCCAACTCACAAACGAAATCGGTGTAGTCCTCCTTCGTCCATAGGTAGGAGCCGTAACGCTTCCAGCCCTCCTCGCCATCCCGGGGCTCGAGATAGAGGGAACCATCGTCCTGGGGAAGCCAGTTGCCTTCGGTCTGATAGGCGTCCGGATGGGCGGGATCAAAAAGCTTCGTCCAGCCTTCGTGGTCGTCGGCGATCAGCGTTCCAACGGAAGCTGCCAGCAGGATGATGAGGTTTTTGGTTTTCATGAATCGTTTCCCGGTCTCACCGGGTGCTTCTATTGGAAAGGCTTTCCCGCATCAGCGCCAGAAGTTCTTTCACCGGCACCTCCGGTAGCGGACGATCCGCCAGCTCCGCTTCCACCCGGGCACGCTGCTCCGCGGAATCGAATCGCCACCGGTCCAGGTCGCGGAGCTGTTTGGCCACCCGCTCCGCCGAAAGCCCCGCCAGGGCCCCATGATAGGTTCCGGGATGGGTTCGCCGCACCTCATCGTAAGCCCGCACGATCTCCAGAAGCGCCCCGAACTCCTCGGCCCGGACCTCCCGCTCGACCACGGCATAACATGCTGATTGCGCCTCCCTTTCGCGCCGAACCTCAGGCGCCTGGGCCAACGCCGTCATCCATCGCTCCCACTCCACCCGCTGCGCCTTCGAAAGCAGCCCGTAAAAAGGCGCGCGGCGCCCTTCGTGCACCACCAGATACCGGTCTCTCGCCGGCAGCCGTTCGTTCAGAACGCGCTCTCCAACCCCCTCATACCAGACTTGCACCGGTTCCCTCAAAGCCTCCGCGTGGTCGCGATGCAGCACAGTCTGCCACCACTGGAGAAATCCCGGCGCCAACCGCTGAAATGGATCCGCTCCCGCATTCCGGCCCATCGGCACCTCGTGTTCCAGGCCGGGATAACCTTCGAAAGTCACGTCGAATCCCAGCCCCGAAAAGTGCCGGATAGCCCGCACGCCATACGGAAAATTGATCTCCAACTGCCCTACCCCGATGTAGCACATCCGCGGCCGCTGCGAAGGTTGCGGCGGCCGGACCCGGTGCGGGAACGTCCCAGCGCCCAACACGTAAATCCCAGCCAGTTCGTCCTTCAGATAGCTCTCGCCCATCGTGGCCGCGAACCAGCCACCCTTGCTGAATCCGCCGAGGTAAATCCGCTCCGGATCGATCGGCAATTCCTCCCGCAACCGCCCCAGCACGCTCCGCAGGATCGCCACCTCCCCCTCGTAGTAGGCCGCCGTCGATTTCGGCGTGCCTCGAACCCGGTAATCCATCCCGGCTAGAACGAAACCTCGCCCGCCCGTGTAAGCCCGCGGCACCCCAACGTTCGGGAGCCCGTTCGTCCCATGGTAGTGAAACACGACCGGCCAGCGACGGCCCGGTTCGAAGTCGACCGGCAAATAGATGACGACGGGATTTTCCAGCCCGGCCACCTCCATCGAGGTCTCTTCCCCGGCGACAAAGGACTGCGCCAAACCGGCCGTCGATGCGTCGGCGAGCATCCCCAACGCCAGCGAAAACGCGCGCATCACGCCTCAGGAAAATCCCAGCTTCTGGCGGGCGAACTCGAACGATTTCCGGACGTTCGCTTCCTCGAACGCCAGCTGCCCTTCGCCGTCGCGCCCTTCCATGCTAGGCAGGGCCCCGGCATCGCCGGCTTTGGCCAGCTTCAGCGTCGCGGCCAGTTCCCGGGCCGGCAGATCCGCCATGGTCTCCCAGTAACGATCCAGAAAAACCGGCACCTTCAGCGGGTTCCGCGTGATCATCTCGAGGTTGAATTCCACATCCGGATTCGCTTTCCGGCAATGCTCCATGATGAGCCCCATGTCGAGCACGCCTTCGCCCAGCGGCACTTCGCTCAGCAAAAAGCCGTCGTTATACCCCGCCAAACCCATGTCCTTCACATGCGTCGTCATCACGTAGGGCGACAGCGCTTCCGCCACCGCGTGCGGATGCTCCAGCAGCGATAGATTGTTCCCAAAATCCAGGTTCACCCCGATCCATTCGCTATCGAGGTGCTTCAGAAGGTCCAAAAACTCCTCGATCCGCCAGTCCTTGTGGTTTTCGACCGCCAGCTTCACCCGGTGCTCGGCCAGAACCGGTTCCACCCGCTCCAGAGCCTCCCGCGATTCGCTCACGAACCTCTTCCAGCTCTCCAGCGTCTTGAACGTCTCATAGCGTCGTCCGCCGAGACAAACCGTCCGATAAATCGTGGCCCCCGCCTCTTTCCCGGCCTTCAGCTCAGATTCGAACCGTTCCAGATCGCCGTCTTTGCGCGGCAAACCGATTTGCCCCTCCAGTCCGATGTCCAAAGCCTCCCGGCGTTCCCGGACCTGCCCGGCGAAATCGCTCGACCAACCCTGGACCCCGATTTGCAGGCACCCGGCCCCCAGGTCGCGGCAGTGGTCCAGCACGTCCAGGGCGTTCTCCCAGCCCGCCTTCTCCTTCTGACGCCAGCGTAGCTGATAGGACCAGATCGTCAGCCCCATGCGCTTGTTCGCCTGAAACGCTAAGCTCGATCCCGTCGCCGCAGCAGCTGCAGCCGTCACGGCCGTCCTCAAAAATATCCGCCGGTTCATCTTCGTCATTGGGTTGCCCGTCATAGCGCCCGGGCATGCGCTCCTCCATCCACCACGAGCGTGGCCCCCGTGATGTAGCTCCCGGCATCGCTGGCCAGAAGCATCGCCACGCCTGCCAGTTCCTCCGGTTCGCCCCACCGGCCGACCGCGGTCACCTTCGACCACTTCGCCCGTTGTTCCTCCGTCAAAACGCTCTTCGGCAAATCGGTCAGGAACGGCCCAGGCGCGATGCAGTTCACCGTGATGCCGTATTCGCCCAGGTCCAGCGCGCTCGATTTCGCGAACCCGATCACACCGAATTTCGTCGTCGAATAGGCGCTGCGGGCCGGGTGCGAGCCCACGCCAAACACCGAGGAAATGTGGATGATCCGGCCCCAGCGCCGCTCCTTCATGCCCGGCACGACCGCGCGCGTCAGGACCATGATGCTGTTCAGGTTCAGCTCGAGGATGTAGTCCCAGTCCTCGTCCTGGATCTCGTCCACCGCCTGTGGCCGGTTTGTCCCGGCGTTGTTGATCAGAATATCGACCTTCCCCAACCGTTCCTCAGCCGTGCGGGCCAGAGCGTTCACCGCCGTCCGGTCCGACATGTCCGTCACCGCATACTCCACCCGGACGTCCAGTCCTTCGCCGATCTCCGCCGCCGCGGCTTTCAGCTCGTCCTCGTTCCGCGCACAGATCAGGATGTCCGCGCCATGCTCGGCCAGGCCGCGCGCCATGGATTTGCCCAGGCCTTTCGAGCCTCCGGTGATCAGCGCCACCCGGCCGTCGAGTTTGAATCGGTCAGAAATCATTGGTTCGCTCCCATCAGCCACCCATCGGCAGGATCAAAGCCAGCACCGTCGTCACGACAATACCAGTCGCACCCAGCGCCGCCGTCAGCACCGACCACGTTCGCAGCGTCTCATTCGGCGTCAGGCCGCCCATCTTCGCGAAGATCCAGAAACCGCTGTTGTTCATCCAATCGCCGACGAGTGACCCGCTCCCAATGGCGCAGGCCAGGTAAACCGGGTGGATCGAAAGCGTGTCGGCGTTGAAGCCCATCGCCGCGAACATCGACGCGGTCGTGATCATGGCCACCGTGCCCGACCCCTGCGCGAACTTGATCAGTGAGGCAATCGCGAACGCCCAGAAAAGCACCACGACACCCGTCGTCGAGCTGGAATCGCCCAGCAGCGAGGCGAAGGCGTCCTGAATGCCAGCCTCACGAAGCATTGCACCAAACGCGCCGCCGGCCGCCGTGATGAGAATCACCAGCCCGCCGCTCATCAGCGCGTGCTCGACGCTCTCGGCCAGCTGCTTCAGCGAATCGCCGCGGTACTTGGCCACCAGCACCAGGGACAGGGCCGCCGACAACAACAGGGCAAAGCTCGGGTTCCCCAAAACCCCCGTCACTTGAAGCAGACCCTCCAGCTGCGCCGCCGATTCCTCCGACGACTTCGCGATGGCCGACGCAATGGTGTTCGAGGAAATGAGCAGCACCGGCAAAACCACCGGGGCCAGGGATGCCCAAAGCGGCGGCAGATGCGCGTCGTCCGCCGGAGGCTCCATGTCCTCTCCGGGATAGGGCCGCATGTCGAGCGGCATCTTTTCGTTCAGCCAACGGCAGACGAACAGCCCGGCCAGCGACATCGGAATGCCGACGAGTCCACCGACGATCATCATCGTCCCGAGGTCGATCCCGAGTTCGTTCGCCATGAACAGCGGGCCCGGAGTTGGCGGGACCATCGAGTGCGTCACCGCGCCACCCGCCACGACGGCGGTCAGGTAGAGGACATAATTCTTGCGCTTCTCTTTCCAAAGCGACCGCACCACCGGCACGACCAGGTAGAAAACGGTGTCGAAAAACACCGGCACGGACAATACGTAACCGCTCGACATCAGCGCCAGAGGCGTCCGCTTCTCCCCGAGCGCCCCCGTCAGCGAGCGCACGATGCGTTCCGCCGCCCCGCTGTCCATCAGGCACTTCCCGATCACCGCCGCCATGGCGATGACGATCCCGATGGCGCCGGCCACCTTCCCGAAAGCTTCACCCACCCGCGGGATCTTGTCCGCCATCTCGCCCGGCGCCATCAGACTGACGACGATCGCCGAGACAATGAGCGCGATGAACGCGTTGATCCTCAAGCCCAGGATCAGCCCAATGACCAGGGCCACGCCCACGGCCAACACCAAAATCGGATACCACTCCATGACCGGTTGTCCCCCTTAAACCCCAAGCCGTCAGTTCATCGGCATGTGCCGCGGCGTGATGACGATCTCCGGCACCGTCGCGCGCGCCGGAAGCTTCGCCACGGCCACCACCATCATCGCGACGTCCTCCGGATGCACCATCTGCGCTCGCTTCTCCGGCGGCGGCGGCACCGGCCGCTTGTCCAGGATCGGCGTGTTCGTCTCGCCAGGATAAATATTGGTGATCGATACGCCTTCCTCCAACACTTCCAGGTTGCCGAACAACCCAAGCGAACTCTGGGCGAATTTCGACGCGCAGTAGGAGGCTCCCGCGAGTTTCAGATTCCGCAGCCCGGCCACCGATACAATGTTCAGCACCAGCCCGGCGTTTCGCTGACGCATCCCCGGCAGCACCGCCTGAAGGCTGTTGAAAAAACCCGTGGTGTTCACGTTGAGTACCTGGTCGAACTGATCCGGGTCGTGATTGTCCAGCGCACGGTTCGGCACGTTCGTCCCGGCGCTGTAAACGAGAATGTCGATCGGTCCCGCCTCCGATTCCGTCCAGGACACCAGCTCCGCCAGCTGCCCCCGGTCCGTGGCGTCCGCCGCCTTCGTCAGCAGCTTCGGCCCCACCTCCGGCAGCTCACGCGCCGCGTCGAGATTGGCCTGCGTGCGGCTCGAGAGGATCACCTTCGCCCCTTCCCGGGCGAATGCTTCCCCAATTCCGAGACCGATTCCGGTCCCGCCTCCAATGACGAGAACAACCTTATCCTGAACGCTTTGCATGATTCGAATGAGAATGAAAAAAACTAACTGTCGGACGACTCCGCATACGGCAGAAGCTCCGCCTCCGTCCAGGGCGTCGTCCGTCCCTGGGCTTCGATCCGGATGTCTTTGACCGTGCGCACGGGAACCGGATCGGCCGTGTTCCCCCATGCCCGGCGAATGTAGGTCAACACAGCGGCCACGTCGTCATTGTCAAGTGCCGCTAGCGCCGGCATCAACGGTTGCACCTCCGGCGCCGCATACCGCTTCCCGCTCACCGTGATCGGCCCCGTCAACCCGTGCAGCATCACCCGCGTCAGCCGCTGCGGCGATCCCAAAGCCCAGTCCGAACCCGCCAACGGTGGCGCGACCAGTTTGATCCCTTCCCCATCCGCGCCGTGGCAGGAAAAACACGAGGTCTGATACACCTGACGTCCCCGCACGAACTGCTCCCGCTCCTCGCTCGTCAGCGGTCGCACATCCGTCCTCGGGCGCGCTTTCGCCGATGGCTCATGGCCCGGCCAGGCAAAATATCGCTCCAACGCCGCCACCGTCTCCGCGGCATTTCCCTCGAACGCCGCCACCACGGCCGGTTCCCGGGAAAGCGCTACCGGGTTCTCCGTCTGGACGCTCCCTTGCATCGCGATCCCGGTCATCAGGGCCGAATCAAACCAGCCAAAACCCTCCGGGGTCATGTCGAACTGCCCGGCCAACGCCTCAATTTCCGCCGGATTCCGGCCACGCACCACGGTCTGCCCGATCAGTTCCACGAGAATGCCCAGCGACGGATCCGCCGGAAGCCCCGCCACTCGCTGCTTCAACGCCTTCACAAAACCCACCTCACGCCCCGAAAGACTGCTGATCACCGCATCCCGCACCATCGGATCAACCGCGCGCGGCACCGCCAGATTGACCAATAGGCGGGCACGATGCCCCTCATCCATCGCCAGATCGCCCAGGGTCAGAATGATCTGCAAAGCCAGCGGTTCCGCCATGTCCTCCGTCATCAGCGATTCGATCTCCCCCGCCAGACGCACGTCGTCCAGTCCCAGCCGGGTCAAAACCCGAAGCGCCGCCGCCTGCACCCGCGGATCGTCATCTCGCAGCGCCTCGACGACGCTCGCCGGCTCCGGATCGCCCAATCCCTCCAGCGTCCACAGCGCATGCAGCCGCGCCAGAGGGTCCTCGTGCTCCAGCACCATCTGCCGCAACGCCGGAATCGCCCCGGTCAGCCCACGCTCCACCAGGTGCATCTGCGCCCGGTCCCGCCACCAGCCGCTAGGATGCGCCAGCGTCGCCACCAACTCGTCCGCATCCATCTCCCCAAACCGCGGCGGTTCGGGATGCTCGAAATCCTCCGGCACCACCCTCCAGATCCGCCCCAGGTGAATCGGCCGGTCCATCTCCCGCGCCCGGCTGATCTCCTCGAGATAGGGCGACATGAACCAGTGGTGCTGCACCACCCCACGATAGATGTCGACGATGTAAATCCCGCCGTCCGGGCCCATCGCAAGGTTCGAGGGCCGGAATCGTTCGTCTTTCGACGCCAGAAAGTCCCGGTCCGGATACGCACTCCGCCCGAACACCCGCACGCCGTCATCCGTCAGAACACTCCGCTTCACCAGATTCCCCACCGTGTCGCACACAAACGAATTCCCACGGAACCCCTCCGGAAACGCGTCCCCGCGGTAAATCAGCGGCCCGCAGGCACTGGTGAACTCTTTGATCCTCCCCTGATCGTCCAACGCCCCCGGGATGTAACCCCGGTTCGCCGCCAGCGTCGGTCGAATGGGGAAAATCTGGTTCGTCGTCGTCACCCCAGCGCTCACCCCCGTCGCCGCCTCGTAATCTGGGTTCCTCATGAACGCATTCGGCGGAACGAAATCCGTGTGGAGCTGCGAATGATTGTAACTGTAAAAAAGCCGCCCGTAGTCGTCCTGGGAAATCCCCCACTGCCCTCGCGGCTCGGTTTTGTCCCGGACCCAGCCGTCCCCGATCCGGCGGTAACGGTGCCCCTCTTTGGCGTTGTAAATCCAGTTGTCCAGCGCCCGGAGAAGCCCGTTCGACGAGTGCTCGATCGATTTGCCCGCGTAGTTCGGATCGACCAGCTCCCGCTCGTCCGCCACCAGGTCCCCGTCGGTGTCGCGCACCCACCAAAGCTTCTGAAACTCCGCCACCAGCACCCCGTCCGGATGAACCGAGATCGCCCGGGGCAAAACCAGCTCGTCCAGAAACACCACGCTCCGGTCCATCCGCCCATCGCGGTCCGTGTCCTCCAGCACCGAAATCCTTCCGACCGGTTCCCGCTCACCCCGGCCTTTGATGTCCGGCATGTATCCGCGCATTTCCACCACCCAAAGTCGCCCCTCCCCGTCGAAATCAATCGCCACCGGGTCCTGCACCATCGGCTCACTCGCCACCAGCTCGATTCGAAAACCAGGTTCGGCGAATTCGAACAATCGCTGCGTTTCCTCCGGGGTGTAAACCGGTGGCGGCGGTGGAAAGTCTTTCGCCCCGAGAAACGGAACGAAACCAAACGCAATAAAAGGGAGGATGAATCGATTCGCTGCCATGGATCCACAGTTCGCGTCCCAGGACGCAGGCGGACGCCGCCATCATGGAACCCTGTATACCACGTCGTCAACGCCGCATTTCTCGCGAAGCCTTCGCCCTTGGCCTAGCGCCATCCCTACATTTCCTCATTGACGCGTTCAAGATGAATTCACAAAGTCCATACGTGAGCCTCTCCAGTTCCCACCGCCTAGCGCTCATCGCCGCCTTCGGCTTCGCCTCCTTCCCAACCGCTTCCGCCGATTGGAAGGACGACATCGGCCACACCCAGTTAGCCAACGAACTCGGCGCGGCCCTGCCCACCGGCGCCGGCGTCAACGCGATCATCGTCGAGGCCGCCTCAGGCTCAAATTACCTCCCGCAAACCGGTTCCACTCAGACCTTCGCCGGCACGGGTTCCTTCACGGGCACCACCTTCGTCAACGTGACGAACACCAACAACGGCCAATCCGGACACGCCAACACCGTAGGGAAATACTTCTTTGGTGACACTTCGTCCTCCCCGAACAGCGTCGCTCCCGGCATCGACACCGTCTATTGCTACCTCGCCGACACCTGGCTGGGCAGCGACTTCCTGCAGGCCGACGACGGTGAACCCGGCAACCTGCCCGGACCAGGCATCAAGGTTCAGTCGAACGCGTGGGTCTCGGAATCAGACGTCGAAAACGCAACCGACTACAACAACCTCCTGCGTCGCGTCGACCTGGTCATTGAACGCGACGGCATCCTCGTCGTCGGCGCGCCAAGGAACGGCCCGACGTCCACCCTCCCCGCCTTGATGGCTTCCGCCTACAACACCATCACCGTGGCGCGACGCGACGCCAATCACAGCCAAACCGGCGTCATCGCTCAAATCGACGGGCCCGGCCGGACCAAGCCCGAGGTGGTCATCCCCGCCTCGGCCACCAGCTGGAACTCGGGACAAATGGCCTCCGTCGGCGCGTTCCTCTACGAAGTGGCCAACACCTCCGCCGCTCTCCAAAACGCCTGGGATCAACCCGAAGTCATGAAGGCCATCATCATGGCGGGGGCCACAAAGGACGAGTTCCCAGGCTGGAGCCGAACCGCTTCCGCCCCACTGGACGCGGTCTACGGCGCCGGCGAGGTGAATCTCTACAACAGCTACCACCTCCTCACCGGCGGCGAACAATCCGGCTCCGGGCTCCCACTTCGCGGCTGGCACTACCAGTCCAATCTCGGCATCGGCAGCACCGCCACCTACGCGTTCACCATCCCGTCCGACCGGCGCGTCTCCCAATTCAGCGCCTCGCTGAACTGGAACCGCCAAATCACCGTCACCCAGGCACGCCCCTTGTTCCTCAATCCACCGGTTTTCACCCCCACCCTCCCCGACCTCGACCTCGCCCTCTACCGCGAAACCCTTGCAGGCGACGTTCTGGTCGCGCAAAGCGCCAGTCAGGACGACAACGACGATACCTACAACCTGGAGTATCTGTTCGAACGCGACCTTCCCCCCGGCGATTACCGCCTGGAAGTCACCCACGTCGCCACCAGCCCGGCCGCCACGGACTACGCCATCGCCTGGTTTTCGGAAGAGGCCGCACCACCCTCCATTCAGGTGGCCGCCGACCCCGCGTCCGGCGATGTCACACTCACCCTCGACGGACTCCACACCGGAACGCCGTTCGAAATCGAGGGCTCGACCAATTTGACCCAATGGGACACCGTCACGACGCTTACCCCGGCCTCGGCGAGCGAAACCGTCGATCTCATCGATGAACTCGTGAACTACGGAAAGCGATTCTACCGGCTCGGTTGGTGAAATTTGCTTGGTTCGCCGGTCCGCCCGTCCGACGAAAAGCCAGTGAAAATCCCATCCGCTCTCGTTCCTCTCGGCCTGCTTCTCCTCGCCCCGCTTCCGGCCTCCGCGGAGATGTTCATCGCCATCGGTGCCCTTCACCTCTCCGGCGAGGACGGCGAACCGCTTCGCGACGCCGAAAATCACCTCGTCGGCGAAGCCGCCATCGGCACCATCGCCGTGTCCGAAGATGGAAGAGACTGGGAGGTCGTTTACAGCGGTGGCCCCATCAAGGACGGCTTCAACCACGCCCGGAACAACCTGGTCCGCGCCATGGCCTACGGAAACGGCAAACTCGTCTGCGCGCTGAATGGCGGAAACACCCTGACCTCGACGGACGGCCGGAACTGGGAGGAACACGCCCGGGGCGATCGCGAACCCGGCCCGAGCAGCATGAACCTCATCTTCGCTGATGGCCGATTCGTCAGCGGTGGAGCGGGCAGTTTCGCTCACTCCAAAGACGGCATCACCTGGCAGAGCTTCTCGCTCCACGACCAGGTCAAAGCCATCAACGGCGTGGGCGTCTGGGGCTGGGAAGGCGCCGGGCACATCCGGAAAACCCTCCACAAAGGCGAGATGTTCGCGATCTACGGCGAGCGCAGATTCGGCACCAGCCCCGACGCCCAAACACTCGACCCCTCCCACCACGTGCTCCCGGCCGGTGACCGGTGGGAGCGAGGCGACATGATCACGGCCCAGGGCAAATTCATCTGGATGGGCGGCAAAGCTTATCCAGCCGTCGGTCTACCGGCCGAACACGCATTCAGCACCGATGGAAAAACCTGGCAGCCCTTCGTCATCGGGGACGCCGAACCGGAAACCATCAAATCCCAGCGCGCCATCGTTTGGACCGGAGATCAGTTCGTCGTCAGCGGCCGTCGGTGCGTCTATCACAGCCCGGATCTCGAGAACTGGAGTCGCGTCTCGAGCGATGGCGATCGCGTCGATCAGATGGAGTGCGCCCACGGCGACCTCATCCTCTCCTCCCAGGGCTGGGCCCGCGTCTTCGAAATCTCCAGCGATGGCGGCGCCACTTGGGAAAAGGTGGATTGGCCCGCAAACATGGGCTGCCGCCGCGTCTACTACTGGACCGGCGACGCCCTCTTCGGCCAGAAATCGGGCTGAGTGCCGGCAGGCCCTCAAATCCGTTTCCCATGCGAGCCCTGCTCCTGCTCCCCCTCTTTTTCCTCGCACCCTTAGCCCTTGCCGGGGACAAACCGGGCAAGGCGGAGCTGGCGCAGATCCACGGAAAAATCCAGTTCGTCACCAGTTTCCCTGACTACAAGGTCAAGGTCGTCGACAGCTTCGCCGATCTTCACGTCCAAATCGTCGACTCCTTCCCCGACAAACCCGGCAAATGGAAGATCGTCGATTCGTTTCCCGACTACAAAATCCAGATCGTCGAGAGCTTCCCGGACTTTACGATCAAATACGTGACCTCCTTCCCCGGCGTCCAATGACGCCCGCCAGCCCTCGACAGGACTGGACCTCGTCACGCTCTCAGTCCACCGCCAAAGCCTCCTCGATCCGGCGACGCAGGAACCGCCCCTGCGCGTCTTCGGCACCCGCCAGTGCATCCTTCAGCGCCTCGACCCGGTCGAAGGCCAGGATTTGCGCCGGATGCGGCACCTCGCTCTTCCCTTCCAGCCCCGCCAGATCGATCAGCCGCTCCAGATACCGCCGCTGAAGCGACTCACGCACCAGCGACTCCCGTGCCTGCCAGGGCAGATCGAAAATGCCGCCCTGCAGTTCGTCCAGAATGCCGGCAAACGACAAGCCGTCCCCATAGAGGCTCGAGTTGAGCACCCGTTTGACGGTGTTCGGGTGGAACACGTGAGCCAGCACCTGGTCCTGTAGCCCCTCGAACCGTTGGAGCAGCTTCGGGTCCTCCCCGTCCGGCTCAAACTCCCACCCGCGACGCTGCAACTGCAGGTGGGCGAAGAGTTCCGGCTGAACCGGAAAGGCTCCCTCACTCCACGCGTATCGCTCCAGCGCCGCCAGCGCCCGGCGCTGTTCCTCCGCCGGGACCGGCGTCAGCGGTGCGTCCGTTTCCGCAGTGGCCCCCGGCTGTCCCGCAAACGCCCGGTTCACCCAGACACCACCCACTTGCCGCGAAATCACCGACAATTGACGCCCATACTCGCCAACCAGCGTCTCCCAGTCGTCCCGGACGGTTTGATAACTCTTCCCCTCCTCGCTCGCTCTCTCCAACAGCCCCTTCATCAACGACCCGACCAGCTCGAGCCTGGCCTCGGCATACGCCACCGGATCCGAGCTAAGATCGCCCGTCATGATGCGGGGATCGATGCCCTTCCCCGGCCAGCGCATGTCGTCCGCGTCGTTCCCGAACGCCAAGCCGGGTTCGGTCGACCGGTCCAGGATGGCTCGCAATCGCTCCTCTTCCGCCTCGGCCCCGGCCGCTTCCCGCGAGTAGCCATACTCGATTGCCCAGTGATCGTAGATCCCCGGACGCACGTTGTAGTAGAGCGCCTGCGGCTGCCCCTCGGGCGCGACGTTGATCGCCGGGTAATCCATCACGGAGGCCGCCACGCCCCGGGCCTCCGTCACGCCGGCATCATGCAGCTCCTCCGGCTTCAGCAAGGTGCTGGCACGGAAATTGTGCGCCAATCCCAGCGTGTGCCCGATCTCGTGGAGCACCAGATAGTGAAGCGCCTCCTTCACCATCTTCGCATCCGCCTCATCCCCGAGAAGCTTCGTTGGCGATTGCAAAGCCACCCGGCCCAGCGAGATGCCCTGCTGGACGAAGTGATTCAGAAAGCAGGTTTGCTGACCCGGAAGCAACGCTTCAAACGCCTCCGAATCGAACACCTTCCGGTAGCGCACCCGGTTTGCGATGAACGTCCACTCCAGCATGATGTCCGCCCCCAAAATCTGCCCCGTCCGGGGATCGACGAAACTCGGCCCATACCCCCCAAAAGGCGGATTGGGCGACGATGTCCAGCGCAGCACGTGATAGCGGACGTCATCCGCCTCCCAGTCCGCATCGTCCGGCTGCTGGCGGATCTCCAGCGCGTTTTCCCATCCCGCCGACCGGAACGCCTCGTTCCACAGCAGGGCCGCTTCCCGGATGGTCTCCCTCAGTTCCACCGGCGTGGTGTTCTCCATCCACCACACCAGCGGCTCCACCGGCTCGCTCACTTCGGCACCGGCCTCCTTCGGTTCCAGATGCCAGCGGTGAATGACGTCCCGGTAGGGCACGTTGCTCGTCGAGGTCAGATCCGTGACCTTCGTCATGAAATACCCCACGCGCGGATCGTCAAACCTCGGACGATACCCATTTTCCGGCGCCTCCAGAAAGGTGTGCTGAACCTCGATCCCGACAAATCGCGCGTCGGTGACGTCCTCCCCACCCCGATTCTTCGGACGCAGGTTCTGATACACGTAGAGCACCCGGAAAACGGAGTTCTCCGGGTAAGCCGAGGTTTTGGTGAAATGCGTCCGCTCGCCCGATAACTCGCCCAGCTTGAACCGGTCTCCCCCGCCCTCCTCCTTCGGGTCCGAGGGCTTCACCTGTTCCATCAGCTCCTTCAGGAACATCTCGTCCGCTTCGATGAGAACCGTGCCCGCTTCGAAATCCTCCGCGACGATCGGGGCCGAAACCAGCATCGCCTCGCTGATGTTCGCTTCGGCCGCGCGGCTCAACGCGCTCTCCGGATCAAAGTAAAACGACGTGTTCACCGCCACGACGTCCACCCGGTCGAACCGCCGCTGGAATCGCACGATCCGCGAGTCGCCATAGCGCCCCCGAAAATGCCGGGCTGCCACCACGCCGTTGACCGTGTGCGAAAAGTAAATGTAGTCGCGATCGAGGTGCTCCTTTGAAAGCTCCAAATAGACGCCGCCATCGCGCTGGTCGCGCCAGAACGGCAGCAGGCCGTCGCTTCGTTCCGACGACTTCCGGACCTCGTCGAACTTCTTCGTCAGTTTCTCCCGGGCCGCCTCCAGCGGGTCCTTGTCCTCCTCCTTCTCTTTCTCCTCCGCTGGCGCCCCGTTTTCCTCCGGAGCTTTCTCCTCGCTCAACCCTGGCAGCGTCCACAACACGACGGCGCCAGTCACCATCCAAAGAACCTTTCTCATTCTTCGAGCATACATCGCCCTCCCATGATCGCGATCCCCGATTTACCCAGGTAAAAGGAAGTAGGTCCTCATCTGGCCTTTGCCCCGAACCTCCATCTCCGCCGGATCTTCGTCATCCGTGCCACTCCTTAAAATAGCCCTCCATTCGCTCCGAGAAGGCCCGCGGCGTTTCCGCATACAACCGGCGTCCCAGGGGCAAGGCTTCCGCCAGAAGCTCGTCCTCTTTCGCCTCCACCTGCCGCATCGCCGCCTTCGGCATCGCCGGCGCCCCTTTTCGCTGATCCCCGAGACTTTGCCGCAGCACGTCGAGATCGTGGTAATCCCCGAGCAAATCCGTCAACCGGTGAGCCTCGCCGGCCATCACGTCCAAAACCGGCGGCCAGAGCCCGCGCAACATCTCCAACTGATGCCGCAAATCCTTGGCCCGCTTCCGCCACTCGTGAAAAACCTCAGGATCATTCGCGCCCTCCGCCTCCTTCACCCCTTTCCTCCCGTCGCGATAACTCCGGCTTAAACCCGCCTCGACCAAATCGAAACCCGTTTCCGCAAAACTCCATCCCCCGATCGACGAGCGCGCCTTGTGGAGCTTCTCAGAGGCTCGCTTCAACCCTCCACCATCCGTTTCCCCCTCGTGCGCCTCCTGCAACTCTCCCTCCCACTGCTTTGCCAGCCATCTCCAAAACTCCTCCGACTCCCCCGATCCAGCCTCGGCCGCCAACGCCTCCGCGAGGTCCAACATCACCCGCTGGTCCCGCAGCGATGACATACTTCGTCCCGCGTCTCGAAGCGCCTCGTTCGCACGGTCGAACGCATCATCGCCCAGCGGCTCGCGCACCAACCGCACCAAAGCCCGAAGGATCTTGATTGTCTTCCGGAATTCATGAACCGCCTTGTCTCGCTCCTCCTTCGAAGCGTGAACGATGGCCAGGATGGCGTCGACCCCGGATATGGCCAATTCGCGGAGGTCCTGGCCGAGAGAATCGGGGCGATGAAACACGAAATCCATGGGTCGAAACGGGCCGGGGCTTTCGAAAAAGCATAAGCGCAAACAAAAGCCGGCTCAAATGGTGCTCATGCTAGGGTATTTAGTGAGAGATGAAAGTTGCATGACTCAAATTATTAACTTATTTTAAATTATCCGTCGCAAATCATCGAATCCGTGCGAAATTCTGCCGGCCTGAGTTTTAGGCTTGATAATCATGAGTCACCTCCAGTCTCCCGTTCAACGTGCCAGAAAATCTTCTCGCTCGACCGCGAAGGAGCACGCCACCGTCTCGTCGTCACGCAAAAACGCCCTCTCTCCCCCTCGAAATGGCGGCATCCGGGCCGAACTCACCCTCGTGCCGCCTGGATTGTCCGTGAACGCGCTCAAGTCACTTTACTATCTCCACGGAGAAACCGAGAGCATGTCCGAATTGGCCGATAAACTCCACGTCACGCGTGCAGCGATGACCGGCGTGATCGACGTCATGGAAAAGATGAAAATCGCCAAGCGCACCGCTCACCCGAACGACCGTCGCAGGACCATCGTGGTGCTCACGAAAGCGGGAAAGGAACTCGCGGAGACCGTCTTCATTCGGAGCTGACCGGAAACGCCGGTAACCCGTCGAGACTGGAGGCATTTTTGGCGGCGCGGTAGCCCCTAAGGCCCTCCTCACCCTTTTTTCCTGCCCATCGATCCAGCGTGTCGCGAGGTTCGCGGAAGTCCATCCGTGGAACGGCGTAGCCGCATGAGGTCGACACCCGCGTGACAGTCACGTCCACGTAAGATCGCGTCCCTTCATTGAGTGGAAAGACGCCTTTCACGCCCTCAAACTCATCGTCTCCCGGCAGAATCACCCGTCCCCGCCCGTGAAGCCGCAGAATACGCGGCGGTCCTTCGAAAGCGCAAAACATAACCACGATCCGCCCGTTTTCTCGCAGGTGAGCCGCCGTCTCCGCCCCGCTTCCGGTGTAGTCCTGATAGACGACGCGCAACGGCTCAAGCACCCGAAACGAATCCCCCCCTTTCGGCGAAACGTTCACGTGGCCATCCTCCGCCATGGGGGACGTCGCCACGAAAAAAAGCCGCTGTTTGGCGATCCAAGACGCCAGTTTCTCATCGATTTCAGGGTGTAGATCAGCCATCGCAGGACACGAATCCGCCGGGTTCACCCTTCGCGCAACTCCCGGCCACGCCACACCCTGCCGTGAGTCGTGATCGCACCCCGCCATCCTTATCCGCAGGTGAAACGGGAGCGCTCCCCCAAGCTCTGGATCCTACGACCCCACGCCGGGTTCCGGTCGCCAGCTCTGCAGCGTGGCCATGTAGTTGGCTCGTTCAAAGGCCTGAGGTTCATCCGTGTGAAGATGACTCAGCGATCCCCGCATTTGGCTCACCGATTCATACTCGTTCTCCGACATCCAATCCTCCATCACCTCCCGAATCTGCCCCACCCGTTCCAACCCATGCCTCAGCAGCTCCGACGTCATCATCGTGACGCTCGCACCCGCCATCACCCCCTTCAGCACATCCTCCGCCGTGTGAACACCGGACGTGATCCCGAGGTCGACGTCCACCCGCCCAAATAGAATCGCCGTCCACCGCAGCGGGAGCCGCATCTCCTGCCCATGACTCAGCGATAGCCGGGGTTCGACTCGAAGGTCGTTCAGGTCGAAGTCGGGCTGGTAAAACCGGTTGAACAACACCAGACCCGACGCCCCAGCTTCGGCAAGCGTGGCCGCCATGTGGGCTGGGGCGCTCAGAAAAGGCGAAAGTTTCACCGCCAGCGGAATCTTCAAGCTCGCAGACACTTCCCGCACGGCTTCGGCATACAGCTCTTCGACCTCCCTCCCACTCACCGCCGGATCCGTCGCGATATGATACAGGTTCAGCTCCAGCGCCGCCGCCCCCGCTTCTTCCATCGCTTCGGCAAACTTCCGCCATCCGCCGGGACTCACCCCGTTCAGACTGCCAATGACCGGCACGTCCACCGCCTCAACGGCTGAGGACAGCAGGCTGAGGTACCGATCAGGACCCGTGCCGTAATCCTCGAGTTCCGGAAAATACGTCAGCGATTCCCCGTAACTCTCCGCCCCGTAATCCAGGAAGTGATCCGTCGCCCGGCTGCGATGCTCGATCTCTTCCTCGAAGAGCGAGTGCATCACGATCGCCGACACCCCCGCATCCTCGTAGCGACGAAACCCGTCGAGTTCATGCGTCAACGGTCCGGCCGACGCCACCAGGGGATGGCTTAACTCCAGTCCCAGCCAGCTCGTCTCGAGTGCCGGTTTCAAGCGCTACCTCCTTCTTGTTTCACCTCGGCGTGCGCCCGTGAAGCCAGCGTCTCCCATCGCTCCCGCACGTGGGCCTGAGCTGCGTCGAGCAACTCCTTCGCCACCTGCGGCCGCGCCTGTTTGAGCAGGCGGTATCGGTTCTCCTGATAAAGGTAATCCTGCAGGGGCATCGAAGGCGGTTTGGAATCCAGCTGGAACGGATTTTCGCCCCGGTCCGCTCTCCCCGGATCATAGCGAAACAGCGGCCAGTGCCCGCTTCGCTCGGCCTTCTTCTGCTGCTCCAGACCCCGGCTCAAATCGATCCCGTGCGCGATGCAGTGGCTGTAAGCGATGATCAGCGACGGACCCGGGTGCGCCTCGGCTTCCAGAAAGGCCTTCACCGTCTGGACGTCGCTGGCACCCATCGCCACCTGGGCCACATAGACGTGCCCGTAGCTCATCGCCAGCATCGCCAAGTCCTTCTTCGGCTGCGCTTTCCCTCCCGAGGCGAACTTGGCCACCGCCCCCATCGAGGTCGATTTCGACGCCTGACCACCCGTGTTCGAATACACCTCGGTGTCCAGCACCAGCACGTTCACGTTATGCGGTCCCGCCAAAACGTGATCCAGCCCACCGTATCCGATGTCGTAGGCCCATCCGTCCCCGCCCACGATCCAGACGTCCTTCCGCACCAGCGCATCGGCCACGGCCAACAAATCCCGGCACTCCGGCTCGTCCCGACCCCGAAGCAACGCCTTCAACCGCGCCACCCGCTCCCGCTGCTCCGCAATCTCCCGCTCCGTCGTCTGCGGCGCCTGAAGCAGGGACTCCGGGAGATCCCGGCCGAGAATCTCCCGGAGCCGATCCACCATTTGCTCCGCAAAAAGCCGTTTGGCGTCCCACGCGATCCGCATGCCCAGCCCAAACTCCGCGTTGTCCTCGAACAGCGAGTTGCTCCAGGCCGGGCCACGGCCTTCGCGGTTCTTCGACCAGGGCGTCGTCGGCAGGTTGCCCCCGTAAATGCTCGAACACCCCGTCGCATTCGCCACCATGGCACGATCCCCAAAGAGCTGCGTCAACAGCTTCAGATAGGGCGTCTCGCCACAGCCCGCGCACGCGCCCGAAAATTCGAACAGGGGCTCCAGCAGCTGGATGTTCTTCACGTTCCGGAACTCCAGCCCCTCCAATCGCTCGAACTCCGGTAGCGCCCGGAAAAAATCCCAGTTCCGCTGCTGCCCCTCCAGCACCTCCGATTTGGGCGTCATGTTCAACGCCTTCCGGTTTACCCGGCTCTTGTCCTTCGCCGGACAGACCTCCACACAGAGCGAACACCCCGTGCAATCCTCCGGCGCCACTTGCAGCGTGAACCGCTGCTCCGGCAGCTCCCGCCATTTGGCGCTCACGTGCTCGAAACCCTCGGGCGCCCCTTCCAGCACACCCGCCTCGCACACCTTCCCCCGAATCACCGCGTGCGGGCAGACCAAGACACATTTCCCGCACTGAATGCACAGATCCGGTTCCCAAACCGGCACTTCCGCCGCAATGCTCCGCTTCTCCCACTTCGCCGTCCCGGACGGAAACGTCCCGTCGACCGGCAGCGCGCTGACCGGAAGCTCGTCCCCACGGCCCGCGATGATGGGGCCCAGCACGTCCCTTACGAAGGCCGGCGCCTCTCCCGGCACAGGCGCCAACATCCGGCCCCCGCCCGAGACTTCGGCTGGTACCTCCAGTTGCTGGAGTTTTTCCCGGCCGGCCCGCGCCGCGGCGATGTTCGCCTCCACCACCGCCTCACCCCGTTTGCCATAGGTCTTCCGGATCGCCTCTTCGATCATCCATGCCGCTCGCTCGGGCTCCAGGATGCCGCTGAGCTGGAAAAAGCAGGCCTGCATGATCGTATTGATCCGCGCCCCAAGCCGCAGATCCCTCGCGATCGCATAGGCGTCGATCACATGCACCTCCAGGCCCAGCTCCAGGATCTGCTCCTGCACCCGCTGCGGTAGGCGCTCCCACACGTCCCCAGCCGGGTAAGGCGCGTTCAGCAGCAGCGTCGCTCCCGGCGCCGCGTGCGCCAGCGTGTCGCACCGCGAGAGAAAGCTGAACTGGTGCACCGCCACGAAGTCCGCTTGCTCGATCAGGTAGGGACTCCGGATCGCGTCCGGTCCAAATCGCAGATGGGACACCGTCCGCGCCCCGGCCTTTCGCGAATCATAGACGAAATACCCCTGCGTTTCGAAATCCGTCCCCTCGGCGATGATCTTGATCGTGTTCTTGTTGGCGCCCACCGTGCCATCGGACCCCAGCCCCCAAAACACCGCCCGCCTCACGCTCTCGGGCTCAATCCGGAAGCCCGGATCCCAGTCCAGGCTGAGGTGCGTGACGTCGTCTCGTATCCCCACCGTGAAATGCTTCCGCGGCATCTCGCTGCTCAGCTCATCGAACACGCCCGCGACCATCGCCGGGGTGAATTCCTTCGACGAAAGCCCATACCGTCCACCCGTCACCCGCGCCGGCCGGTCGCACTCGGCCAGCGCCGTCAAGACGTCTTGATAGAGCGGTTCGCCCGCCGACCCCGGTTCCTTGGTCCGGTCCAGCGCCGCCACCACCCGCGCCGAAGCCGGCATCACTTCGGCCAGCGCCTCAACACTGAACGGCCCCCACCTTCTCCCCCCGCGCCGCCAGATACCGCACCGTCTCCGCCGCCGTCTCCGCTCCAGAGCCCATCGCCACCACGACCCGCTCCGCTTCCGGGTGCCCGGTGTATTCGCACAATCCGTAATGCCGGCCCGTCCGTTCCCCCAAGGCCTCCAACTTCGATCGCACGATCTCCGGCGTCGCCAGATAAAACGGATTCGACGCTTCACGTGCCTGAAAGAAAACGTCCGGGTTCTGCGCCGTCCCCCGGATCGCCGGATCATCCGGTGTGAGCCCCCGTTCCCGGTGGGCTTCGACCGCTTCCCGCGAGATCAACGCACGCAGATCGTCCTCCGTCAGCGACTCGATCGTGTGGATCTCGTGACTGGTCCGAAAGCCGTCGAGCACGTGCAGAAACGGAACCCGCGCCTCGAGCGTGGCGGCGTGACTTACCAGCGCCAGGTCCATCGCCTCCTGCACGGACCCTCCAAAAAGCATCCCCCAGCCCGTTTGCCGCGCGGCCATCACGTCGCTGTGATCCCCGAAAATCGAAAGGGCATGGGAAGCCACTGACCGGGCCGCGATGTGAAAAACCGCCGGCGTCAGTTCCCCCGCGATCTTGTAGAGATTCGGCAGCATCAAAAGCAGCCCCTGACTCGCCGTAAACGTCGTCGCCAGCGCCCCGCTCTGCAGCGCCCCGTGCAAGGCCCCAGCCGCTCCGCCCTCCGACTGCATCTCGAACACCTGCGGCGTCGCTCCCCACAGATTCGGTTTCCCGGCAGCGCTCCACTGATCCGCCAATTCCCCCATCGGCGACGCCGGAGTAATGGGATAGATTCCGACCACTTCACTGCAGCGGTAGGCCACCCACGCCGCGGCTTCGGTCCCGTCGACGGCAATTTTCCGGCGGCTAGCTTCCACAAAACAAGCCTTGGCCAGAACGCCGACCCTAGCGCGTCACCGATTGCGGAACTCCGCGCGAATCTTGATGGCACCGCGCATTCGGCCGTTGCACACCCCGGCTTCCTCCCGAAGAATGCCTTCCACCTCGTCCATCATCATGAAACTGGAAACCCTCTGCCCCCGCGCCTAGCGACTGGTGAGCGATCCCTCCCCGACGAAGGCCGCGGACCTTTTCCTTCCGTGAAAAATTCCGGAAAACCTTGTCACCCGTCGGTGTCCTGATAGGTTGAAGGTTCGGGAATCTCTCACGAAAGCGCTGCAGCGGGCCACGCGTGAAAACTGCAGCGTCCTTCGGAGTTTTCCCGCAGCCTACAGCCCTCCCGGAAAATGTATCTACCCCACCTTCCCTCCGGACAAGGCCCGTCCGGTGACACAGCCCTGCCTCACCTCGACGACGTGTTGGAATCGACCGTCGAGCCCTGCGCTCACTACCGGCTCTACCTGAAGGGAGGCATTTGGTGGTCCTCGATCCACATTCCATCGGCCGGCGCCGAAACCTCCCGGGAGGTCCAGTGCTCACTGAAGACCCGCGACGGCCACCTCGCCCGTCGCAAAGCCGAGTGGCTCCTCACCCAGCTCCGCCACTGACCGGAGCCGGCAAACCAGCGGGGTGTCTCCCGCCCCGCTTGACCCCCTCGTAGCCGACGGGCCTCCGCCGTGGGAACAAGCTCTCGGCTGGCTCTGGCTTGGCCAGCAGAAATTCCCTATTACGGGGACCTCAGAAAACCAGCGTGAGCCGCCAGCCAAGCCCGTACCGGCGGCGTCTCGCCGCCGTCCCCCCCCCTCTCAGTGGCAGCGCGGCCGCAGGGGTTTGCGGAGATCCCCTTACGAAACTCTTGCAGATAATTAACTTTTGCGTAGTTTCATGCCGAGCCCACGCACACATTCATGTCTTCCTGCCTCGAACGCCAAAACGAACGCTGGAGAGAGGGCTGCCCTGCCCGCTTGTCATTCTTCCTCAATCACTTTGATCGAAACCCTCGCCGATTGAGATTCGCTCTGGAGGGATTCTTCCTCTCGGACGAATTCATCGAGCCCCTCCGCAAATCAAAGGCGCCCACCGCGCGATTGGAAGTCCAGGGATACATCCCGTTCTGTCGCCACTGGCGCGCCGTCGAAAACCTCAAACTCGAGGATCCGGAAAAATTCGACCTTGAAGATGTGCCCCTCGTTGAGGGACCGGACATCGATTTCTGGACCCAGGGACGCGACGGGAGAACCATTCACCAAACCGACATCTGGTGGGACACGTCGCTCCAGTTCGGGGCGTTCGAACCGGAAGGCCTGGAAATTCCCTACCGGATCCAGGGCTTCTATCCCACCGAACGCGCCAGGAAGGCTTACCTGGAACAGATCGATCGTCAGTACGAGCGCGCGAACAAACCCCTCGGAGCCGTCCCGCCCGAGGCCGAATTCGACCTCTCGACCATGGAAGACGGCTGGCATCTCGACTTCGCTGGCACGGCGCGATTCGGCCGGGTCGTCTGCACCGTGCCGGTCAACACCGAGGACCCTGAAGCCTTCGCCCGCCGCCTCGTCTTTCAGCGCCTTGCCTACGGCGGCCGGCTCGACGGACACGTCTTTGGCTGCGAAGACCGCCCGCCCGGCGAATTCGCCCCTGACGACGGCATCTTTCAGGATGGCCGCCGGGTCATCTTCCGCCCCGGAAACTGACCCGGGGACGATCAGTTCAGTCCCACTCCCCTTTCTCCCGTGACCATCGACGATCTCCACACCCTGATCCGCGCCCACTACCCGCTCATCGTCATCGATACCCTCGAGGAGTGCCGGGCCATCGAATCGGTCGAGTCCACCTGCCAGCAGCACGCTCTCCCGCTCTTCGAGTGGTCGCTCACCACCGGACTCCGGCGCTTCGGTGATGCCCGCCCGCTGGACCTTCGCACCACCGCTCCACCGGCTGCGCTTCAGCACATCGAACTGCTCGAAGTCGAGGCCGTCTTCCTTCTCAAAGACCTCGACGAACACTTCCAGGACCTCACCGTCCAGCGCTCGCTGCGGGACCTCTGCGGAAAGTTTCGACAGTCTCGTTCCACGCTCATCCTCGTCGGCTCCGGTGGCGATCTCCCGGCCGAACTCGAGCACGAGGCCGTTCATGTGCAGCTCCATCTCCCGGACGAAACCGAATTGGGCGCCATCCTCGATCACACCATGCGCATGGTCCACTTCCAGCACGGAGGCTTCGAACCCGCGCTGGATGGCCAAAGCCGCCTCGCCCTCATCCGCTCGCTCCGCGGCCTCACGCGAAACCAGGCCCGGCAGGCCATCGCCCGTGCCATCGTGGAAGACGGTCGCCTCGACGCCTCCGACATCGACGGCGTGCAGAAGGTCAAAGCCGCCGCCATCCGCGAGGGCGGCCTCCTGGAGTTCTACCCA